>JAYVEP010000113.1:0-4793 GCA_043749225.1 Acidobacteriaceae bacterium | reverse complement strand
TCGCGGAGAAGCACAACGTGAATAACCGCATCGCGGCGTATATGTTGGCGATTGATCGTGTGGCTTACACGATTAAGCAGCGCGGGATTTACGCGTAGGTAGGAAGGTCAAAGGCGAAAGTCAAAAGCGGCGGACAAAAGTGTCCGCCCTGCATTGGCAAGGTCAAAAGCTGGCGAGCAGGAATGCTCGCTCTACCCGGGCGGAGGCTTATGGTCTGGTGTCGTCTTGCAGCCTCGGGCCTGGCTTCAGTTCTTCGCTTAGAATGCGTAGTCTTTGTTCGGAGCCGGTTTGTCCGCTTTCTGTGATTGAGATGTAGACCCATTCTTTTTGCGTCCGGAAATGGATCTCGTCGCCAAGCTTTAGTTTCTTATCTCCCCCACATTCGCCGCCGGTACGGGAAAAGAACGGCATCTTGCCACAGTCGAGTTCGTAAATCTTGGTATCGGTTTCGACTTTGTAGCTGTGAGTGAAAACGGTTCTGTCGGATACAGCTCGCTTACTCGTGCCGACGCCAATTATCTTGCCTGACTCAGGATAGGTCTTCGGTTCATTTTTGGCGAAGGCCGATTGTGACAAAACAGCGTGCGCCAGAGTCAAGACAATCAGCAGGCGGAGTATCTTGGAACTCCATAAGCGGGGATCGAGCATTGTTTCATCTCCTCAACGCTGGAATGAATTGCGAAACTCCAACGAACGGCTGCCGTGGATCGGCAGGCTCATCTTACGGAACAGAATCGACCCGCGCAAGCGGATCGCAGGCAACCGGAACGCGTCATGCAACGCGGCGTGGCGTGATCTGCATCCGAATCGATAGCTCGGGCAAATCTTGTGTTTGCAGTCTGTTATTGACTGTAAGCGCTGGATTTGGCATGATTTACGGCTCCGTATGCTTGCGGAGCCAAAGTTTTGTTGCTGCTCTGGAATAATCCTGGCTTGGTTCTGAAGGATTGTTCTGGAGAGACACGTCCCCCACGCTCTGCTTGGGGCAATTTGCGGATAACCGCATTGAGAATGAAGAGGGACTCTGAACATGAAGCAATTTCAAACGAAGTTATTTGTATGGGCAACCATGCTCGGCCTGGCGCTGAGTCTGGCGGCTACACCTGCCTTGGCCAAGAAGAAAAAGAAAGCTGCTGACGCAGCCGACGCAACCACTGCCGATACGGCAGACACCACCAAGTCCAAGAAGCACAAGAGCAAGAAGGAAAAAGCAGCCGAGGCAGCAGCTACAGCTCCGGCGACAGCAGCTCCCGAAGCGGCTCCTGAAAAGAACACGCGGAAGAGCAAGAAGGAAAAAGCAGCTGAAGCAGCAGCGGCAACACCGGCGGCAGCAACTCCAGCAGCGGCGGCTCCCGCGAAGACTGCTCCGGCCAGCACACCTGCGGCAGCCAGCACTCCGGCTCCGGCCAAGAGCGCTGCGCCAGCGGCGAAGGCTTCCACTCCCGAAATCGCTGCGGCGAAGGCAGGCGGACAGGTTTGGGTGAATACCGAGACTGGCGTCTACCACAAGGGTGGTCGCTGGTATGGCAAGACGAAGAAGGGCAAGTTCCTGTCGGAAGACGAAGCTAAGAAAGCCGGCTTTCGCGCCGCGGAAAAGGAGTAATTCATGGATCGGAAACTGATTGCACGTGTACTTACGGCGCTACTGGCCCTGTCGCTGCTGAGCGGCATGGCTCTGGCGCAAGGAACAGCAGCCAAGCCCGCCAAAGAAAAAGCGGCCAAGATGGATAAGATGGCAAAGCCCGCGGCGGACCTGGTTGACCTGAACACGGCGACCAAGGATCAACTGGTGGCTCTGCCGGGAGTCGGCGATGCTTATGCGGACAAGATCATCAAGGGTCGTCCGTACAAGGCAAAGACGGATCTAACGCGAAAGAAGATTGTTCCGGCTGCGGCTTATAAGAAGTTCAGCGCGTTGGTCATCGCGAAGCAGTAGTTGCAGAGAACGACATAAGGGTCGAATGAGCTGGCAACAACTTTCCGTATTTGGAAAGTTGCCAGCTCATTTTGTTTTCCGTGCGTGAACCACAGAAGACGCTCAGGTACCGCAGAGGGACGGGAATCCGTTGTCCTACCAGCGCTTGACGCTGGCAGCGTCTCCTGTGGTAGTTTTTGGAGACGCTGTCCAGCGCTATTCTACTTTTGCTTGGGTGCAACTTGGGAGGCAGTATGGGATTGCTTGACGAATTAGCAGGATCGGCGATGTCGGGGATGTTGGGGAACAGCTCCAATCCTCTGGTGCATAGCGCGATGGAGATGATTCAAAATCAGCCCGGCGGCTTGGCCGGCTTAGTACAAAGCTTTGAACAGAAGGGTATGGGCGGACTTGTCCAATCCTGGGTTGGGACGGGTCCGAATCCACCGGTTTCTTCGGACCAGGTCACCAGTGTTCTGGGCAGCGATGCGCTTAAGAATCTGGCGGCGAAAGCAGGGATTCCAGCCGATCAGGCAGGATCGCAACTGGCTGCGCTGCTGCCGGGCTTGATTGACAAGCTTACGCCGAACGGGCATGTCGGCGACGCCGGTGGGCTACTTTCGGCGGCAATGAATATGTTGCGACCGAAAGCGTCGTAGATTCGGGGAAAGTCTTTTCAGCATCAAGGCGCGAGCCTATAGGCCCGTGCCTTTTTTCGTTTGTTTTCAGTTCGCCAGACCGTGTCCCGGGATCAACCACATCACCCCGCCAAGCAGCGCCAGGACGGCTGCGAAGTACACGGTAATCATCCAGCTAGGCTGGGCTGGGAAGTCTTTGGTGAAGAGGCGGTAGGTGGCGCCGGCAGCGACCAGGTAGAAGACTCCCTGACCAAGAAACAGGCCTAGAGCCAGGGCGGCTACGAGAATCATGATCCGTTGTTCGCGACTCAAGGCGTTGGCGGCGCTTCCGCCGTCTAGCACCCAAACTGGGATCAAATTGAGAACATTGAGCCAGGCGCTGGCGCGGGCCAACGCTGCCCACACAGGGTCGCTGGTCTGCGTCCAGATGGCTAGACACACCATGGCTGCCAGGAGGCCCGCCAAGGGGCCAGCCAGGCTCACGGCGGCCCGAGTCTCGAGTGAGACGCCCATGGCCTGCCAGCGCACGTAGGCGCCGAAGCCGGGTAGGAAAACTGGCATTTCTGCCGGAAGTCCCCGGCGCTTGACGTCAATGAAGTGGCCCAACTCGTGGATGAGGATCAGAAAGGCGAAACCGATGCCGAACTTGGGGCCGTAAAGGGCCCAATAGAGTCCGATGAACGAGGCGAAACTCAATAGAAACTTGAGCTTGAAGAGGATAGTGAGAAGGCCTTTCGCTTTGGCGAGCAAGATGGCGAGAGGAGCCAGCGGACCGAGGCGCTTGGCCCAGTTGGGTTTTCCCGAATTGGGACTGGCGGAACGGGTGGTTTCGGGAGGCAAGAGTTGTTCCGGGCGGATGCGGGCGCGGCAGTCGCCGCAGACGGTATCGCCGGACGGGATGCTGCGTCCGCACTCGGTGCAATTCGCGACGTTCGGGAACGTGGGTGTGGACATGCGGTAGAGCTAGTATAAATCCTGCCCGGTTTTGGCGTCCCCACTGATCGGCGGGATGCGGTTACGTTCTGCAGGCGGCCTTCTGACTGTGGAAATGTTTCTTTCGACGGATTGGTCCGCTCCGAATAAGACATCCCAATGCCCGATTGGACGAGCCTCGCGATCCGTTCTGCCGCTGCTGGCCTCGGCACCGTCGTGGCTGGCCCCTTGGGCCTGGAGGAAGTTCGCGCGGCGCATCGTTGGGACGGGTTCGACGATTGGTTCGCCAACTGGAAACTCTGCCTTGAAAGCTCCGACCCTCTGGGCCTTCCCGATGTCATTGCACAGCAACTTGCGGGAATGGGGTGATCTTCAGCATGGGGTTCTCCCTTAATCTTTTTGAAATCAGTTTGTTTTCAGCTCCGGTGTTCGCGGACAAGAGTGTCCGCGCCACACGATCTCACCCTCCGGCAATTGCACCGATGATGAGTAAGGGCTCTTTGCCGGACACGACCGCTTCTGGTAAAGGCGCGTCGGGGGATTCGTGGGAGATGTCTTCTTCGCAGGCGAAGAAGCGCAGGAACGCGCGGCGTTTTTGGGTGACGTGGTCGCGGATGGTTCCTTGCAGCATGGGGTATTTAGTTTCCAGTGCGTCGAGGACCGAGCGTTGGGTTACGGGGGCTGCGACGTCGATAGCTATTTCAGCGCCGACTTTTGCCAGGTTGCGGAGGTGGTAGGGGAGTTGGAGTCGGATCATGTTTTCGCCGCTAGAAGAAGCAGATTCCTCACGATAGGGCCGTTCGGAATGACAATTGTACTTAGAGTTACGCGGTCGTGACGAAGTGCTGAGTCAAAAGCTGGCGAGCAGGAATGCTCGCCCTACACGTGCTCACGGCAGTGTTTGGACTTCTATGGATAACACGCCTGGCAGATCGCGGACGATTGGATTCCAGCTATCTCCCGCATCGGAGGAGGCGTAGACCTGGCCGCCTGTTGTTCCAAAATAGATACCGCACTTGTCGAGAGAATCTACCGCCATGGCATCGCGGAGGACGTTCACGTAGCAATCTTTTTGCGGCAGGCCTTTGGTTAACGCTTCCCACTCGTTACCGCCGCTACGGCTGCGGTAGACCTGGAGCTTGCCATCGATGGGGAAATGTTCGGAATCGCTTTTGATGGGGACGACGTAAATCGTTTCCGGCTCGTGTGCGTGGACATCGATGACGAAACCGAAGTCTGTAGGAAGATTTCCGCTGACCTCGCGCCAGTTTTCTCCGGCATCGTCGGTACGCAGGACATCCCAATGC
>JAYVEP010000112.1:0-12313 GCA_043749225.1 Acidobacteriaceae bacterium | reverse complement strand
GAAACTTACGCCGCAGGATGCGGGATTCAGAACAGCTGGTTTCGTGCTGCTGGCCACAGCGACGCGGCCGGTAGGTGGCTGGTTGTCCGATAAAGTTGGTGGCCTCACCATTCTGCTTTGGATCTTTCCGTTTGTGACAGCCATGGCGCTGTTGCTGACGTTACAGACAATGGTCCCGTTTACAATTGGCGCTCTGGGCATGGCGGCCGCAATAGGACTCGGCAACGGAGCCGTGTTCAAGTTAGTGCCTCAATATTTTCCGCAATCCGTGGGCGCGGTCACAGGACTAGTTGGAGCCATGGGCGGCTTAGGCGGCTTCTTCCCTCCGTTAGCACTCGGTATCATCAAACAACAAACGGGCTCATTCCTTTGGGGCTTTGCGCTGCTTGCGCTTTTCGCTCTACTCGGGCTGGCCGTCGCAAAGTTCACTGCGCGAGGCCGTTTCAAAGAACCTGCATTGATGGCGAGCTAGGGAGTAACCTGGGAATCTCAATAGTCGAAAACGATCTACGTTCGGTTTCCTAGGCGCCTGCTTGATGGAACGTTGGAGATAGGAGTCCTATTGATCCGCAGCGAGTCAAGCGGAGGCGATGTCACCCACGCTACATTCTGGGGCATAAGCCTCGCCGTAGCGTTGCTGGTGGCGATCTTCGTCGGCAGCAACAGGCTCAAGCATTACGATGCGGCGCTTGTGCCCTATACCGGTGCTTGTGTGTTTTCCGCTTTCGGCATCGGATACCGATTTGCCCTGTGGCTACGGCGTCCGCCCACGCGCAAGTATTGGTTACAGGGTTGGCGGATCTTCTTCCGTCCCGCCAGACTTCCCCGCAACATCATTCGATTGGCGCAAGTGTTCTTTGCGGATTTTGTTGCCCAACGATTCATTGAAAAGCGTTCCCATTTGCGTTGGGCAGCGCACTGGCTCATTGCCTGGGGATGTTTGTTGGCTGCAGCCGTCACCTTCCCGCTATCTTTCGGCTGGGTACACTTTGAGAGCGCTCCGGACAACCAAGAGATATACCGCGCGTTCGTTTTTGGCCAACACGTCTCGACATTTCACTTGGGAACGGTGATGGCTGCGCTCACGTTCAATGTCCTTGATATTTCGGCGGTCATGGTCCTGATCGGCGTCGCACTGGCGCTTTACCGCCGTGCCCAAGACCGCGGCGCAATTTCCGTCCAGCAGTTTGCTCAGGACATGATGCCCCTGCTGATGCTATTCGCAATTTCCGTTACCGGCCTTTTCCTGACAGCCTCGACGCATTTGCTGCACGGTTTGAACTATGGTTTCCTCTCCATGCTGCATGCCGTCACGGTAATCTTTACGCTGCTCTATCTACCTTTTGGAAAGTTTTTTCACATCTTTCAACGGCCGGCCCAGATCGGCGTGCAGTTCTATAAGGAAGAAGGCGCCCGCGCCGAGCAGGCCATCTGCTTGCGATGCGGCGAGCCCTTCGCCTCTCTTACGCACGTCAAAGATTTGAAGGATGTCCAGAAGTCGCTAGGTATCGACTATCAATTATCAAGCGGCGTCCACTATCAGGACGTCTGTCCTGGGTGCCGGCGGAAATCGCTGGCGATGGCACAGGATGGCAAGTGGCGTGAGCAAGGCACACGCTCGGCTGCGGTTTCAGAAACGACGGGAGACCAATGGCCAAGCCGCCAATAGCGATACCGGAACTGGTTAGGCAGTTCGGACCGACACTCAACCGAATTCCCTCCAGCGGATGGAATGCAAATGTTGAGCCGGATCGCCTGGTAAAGACCCATTGCTGCTTCTGCGGACAGCAATGCGGCATTCAGCTCAAGGTGAAAGATAACCGGGTCATCGGTTTTGAGCCGTGGGAGGATTTTCCCTTCAATCAGGGCCGCCTCTGCCCCAAGGGCGTCAAGCGTTACATGCAGGATGAACATGCGGATCGCCTGAAAGCGCCGCTGATGCGCAAAGAAGGCACAGGTTTTGTTCCCGTGAGTTGGGAAGAAGCTCTGGACAAGGTTGCCAGCGAGATCACGCGCATCCAGAAAACCTACGGCAACGACGCGTTTGCGCTGCTGGGCGGTGCGTCCCTGACGAATGAAAAAGCCTACCTGATGGGCAAGTTCGCCCGGGTAGCAGTGAAGACAGCAAACATCGACTACAACGGGCGGTTGTGCATGGTTTCTGCCGCAGCGGCTTCGAAGAAGATTTTTGGCATTGATCGCGCGGCGAATCCGTGGAGTGACATCCCGCTCGCGAAGGCCATTCTGATTGCGGGAGCCAACGTTGCCGAGTGCGCTCCCATCACCACACATTATTTGTGGGAAGCTCGCGAGAACGGCGCCAAGTTGATTGTGATGGATCCGCGCATGACTCCGATTGCCCGCCATGCCGATCTGTACATTCCGGTGCGCTCCGGGGGAGACATCGGCGTATTTAACGGCATGCTGCACGTGATGATCGACCGCGGTTGGATCAATCGCGAATTCATCGCCCAGCACACCACAGGATGGGCGGAAGTCGAAGAGACAGTTCGGAAATACACTCCCGAATACGCTTCCAAGGTTGCAGGCGTGCCGGCCAGCATGATCGTCAAAGCTGCGGAAATCTGGGGACCTGCGCCTACAAGTTTCCTGCTGCATGCGCGCGGGATCGAGCACCATTCCAAGGGCGTACAGAACTGCATGGCAGCGATCAATCTGGTAGTCGCAACGGGACGCATTGGCCGCGAAGGGTGCGGCTACGCCATGATCACCGGCCAGGGCAACGGCCAAGGTGGGCGCGAGCAAGGCCAGAAGTGCGATCAACTACCGGGTGGACGCGACGTCGAAAATCCCGAACACCGAAAATATATTGCCAGCGTATGGGGCGTGCCCGAGGAAAATATCCCTCACAAAGGGCTCACGATGGTGCCCATCATTGAAGCCATCCATGAAGGCAAGATCAAAGGCTTGCTGGGAATTTCCTGCAACCCGCTGGTTTCTTTGCCCAACAACGCGTATGTCCGCGAGGCTTACGAAAAACTCGAGTTCTCCGCACAAATTGATTTCTTCCTTTCCGAAACCGCGCACTATGCGGATGTGGTTCTGGCTGGGTCCCTGATGGAGGAAGACGAGGGCACGACCACGAACGTCGAAGGCCGCGTTATCCATCACCGGAAGGTCGTGGATCCGCCGGGCAATGCGCGAGTTGATTGGAAGATCATTTGCGATCTCGCAGTTCGTCTCGGTGCAGCCGATAAGTTCGATTACGATTCACCCCACGAAATTTTTGACGAACTTCGCGTCGCATCGAAGGGCGGTATCTGTGACTACTACGGCATTACCTGGGAGCGCATCGATCGCGAGAAGGGTGTGTTCTGGCCTTGCCCCACAGCGGACCACCCGGGCACGCCCCGGCTCTATGAGGGCAACAAGTTCAATCATCCAGACGGTAAAGCTCACTTCCAGCCAGTGGAGTGGCAGCCTGCCACCGAAGAGACGGACAGCGAATATCCGATCATTCTTACTACGGGCCGGGTAGTCTCGCAGTATCTTTCTGGAACGCAGACACGGAGGATTGGTTCTCTGGTTGACCAGTACCCCCAGCCTTTATGCGAGATCCATCCGTTACTTGCAGACAAGCTGGGCATTGCCGAAGGTGACTTCGTCAAAGTCGAAAGCCGGCGCGGTTCCGTCACCGTGCGTGCCAACGTGGTGAAGACGATTCGCCCAGACACGGTATTTGTTCCCTATCACTGGCCCTCGGATCGCGCTGCCAACAATATGACGGTGCGCGCGATTGACCCGATCTCGAATATTCCCGAATACAAGATTTGCGCGGTCCGCTTGAGCAAGGTGCCCGCTCCCCACGACGCGCTGGCGGAGTTAGAAATGGAAGCTGGCGGAGTGCGATGAACGGCGCGGACAACATGGAATTCTTCATCGACCACTCCCGCTGCATCGGCTGCCGGGCGTGTATGCAGGCATGCGAAGAGTGTGACACGCATCGTGGTGTTTCCATGATTCACCTGGAAACGATCCTGCGCGCCGACAGTGTGCAGACTGCGCCCCAAGTTTGCATGCATTGCGAAGATCCCATCTGCGCGCAGGTTTGCCCCGCGGATGCCATCAAGAAAACGCCGGACGGGATTGTGCAGAGTGCGCTTACTCCGCGTTGCATCGGTTGCTCGAATTGCGTGCTAGCCTGTCCGTTCGGAGTGCCCAAGTACAAAGCTGAGATCAATCAAATGATGAAGTGTGATATGTGCTATGACCGCACTAGTGTGGGCAAAGGTCCGATGTGCGCGACAGTGTGCCCTTCGGGAGCACTCGCGTTCACAACGAGGGAAAACATTGAGCGTACCCGGCGGGGAATGGCAATTCGTGACTGGCAATTTGGCGGCGAGACAGTGCGAACGAAAGTTAACGTAATGGTTCCGCGCCATGTGCAAAAGATCGATGTGTTGGTCGCGCAAATTGGCGAGCAGACTGGTATGACACGAACCGATGAATATGATGTCGCCAAACTGCTTCTGGGAGATTGAAATGGCAGAAGAAAAAGACAAGAAGCAGGACGAATGCCTGGAGTGTCAAGAAAAGCCGTGCCAAAAGAAGCAGAAGAATGCCCGTTGGCGCGAAGATTTCCCCGTGGGCTGGGATAGCGACAACTACGTAACTCGCCGCGAGATGGTTAAGTTTCTTACTCTGGGCTCGCTCACTATCGCCGGAGCCAATGCTGTGGTTGCCGGCATTCCTCATGTTGTCAAAGCATCGGAAATGCCGAAAATGAAGATCAGCCTGGCGTCCGCGATTCCCGTGGGTGGCTCCAAGCTGTTCTCGTATCCCACGGAGGAAGACCCTTGTATCCTGATTCGTCAGCGGAACGGCGATTTGGTTGCTTATTCCCAAGTCTGCACGCATCTCTCCTGTGCCGTCGTTCACAACGAAAAGGAGAACGCTCTATTCTGTCCCTGCCATCGTGGGTATTTCTCGGTTGAAGAGGGACGGCCGTACGCCGGTCCGCCCACGCGTCCGCTGCCACGAATCAAGCTGGAGCAGCAGCGCAATGAGATTTTTGCGGTAGGAGTAGAGGTCTAATGAGCGCCCGCGAGTCCCAAGGAATAACTCTCTTTACAGCACTGCTGGCGCTGATTGGCGTAGGCGTCGTAGTGCAACTCTGGCTGCTTGCCGTTTCGGTGGACGCACTTTTCCGGCACGAGGGAGGCACCCCAGTTCACGCCGCGATAGGTTCCATCATCTTGTGCGTGATCAATGGCCTTCTGGTTCTCTACGTTTTCAATTTCGACCGCAAGATCAAGCAGGAGCGACGGTAACGGAGGCCGATTCACCAAAAATCGGTCAGGTGAACCAGTCTTGCCTCTCCAGAACTGTACGACGGCAACGATTGTGAACTGTTTCCATTTCCTCCACTCTGGTTGTGGAGCACTCTTGACAAGATCTAAACCCTGGGGGGGGAGGATTGCCCACGAAGCAACTTGTAGCCACTTTAAACGGGCCGTCGCCTGCCAAGCCAAGCGAAGGCTTGCCAACTTCCAAGAACTGTTTGTGAACCTACGCCCGACACTTGATAAATCAAAACTGCCAAGGCTCTGCCCCTTTGCGCGGACTCGATTGGGGAAGATCTCGCTGAGATGGCCAGCGTTGCCTCCGGAACCCTCCAACTTTGCGTGGTCCTGTGACTCGGTCGTTGAAGGTTGGTTCTGGCAATGTTCGAGTCTCTCACCTCTTGCGAACTGAAATAACAGAGGCTGTGTAGCGGTCCCCGCGTAGCAATGAGACGCTGAACTCAATGGGTATGTCCTGGCTATCGTAGGTCGTTTCCTTAATCAGAAGGACAGGGCTGCCGTCATCGGCTTGCAAGATGCGGGCATCGTCGGCGTTGGCCGTGACAGCCCCGATTACCTCTTCTGCCCAATGTAGCCTCCGGTCGTAGGTACGCTCGAAAATTTCGTAGAGCGAGCGCTTTTCCAAATCTTGCTTGTCAATGCCGACGAAGATTCTGGCTGGGAGGAAGCTGGTGACCACCGCCACCGGCTCGTCGTTCACCAGCCGGAGTCGCTTGACGGAATACACCTGTTCGCCGGGCGTGAGTTTCAGCGCTTGTGCAACCGCCAGTTCCGGGTCTTGCAGATGCAGCGACAGCAAGCGGGCGGCTGGCACCAAGCCTCGCCGCCGCATCTCTTCACTGAACCCCCGTAGCTGCTGAAAGTTCCAGGGTACTCGGCCAGAACCGACGATTGGTTTTTTCCCCTTGGCGATAATCAGCAATCCCTCAGACCGCAGCTTCTGAAACGCTTGCCGGACCGGCATTTTGCTGATGCCGAGCACGCGCGCGATGTCGCCCTCGGAACAGAAAACCTGCCCTTCGCGCAATCGGGCTTTGGTCACCAGCGACCGGATATGGTCTACGATTTGCGCGTAGTAGGGGACAAAACTGCCGCTATCGAGCTTGAAGTTCAACTCGCCTGCCGTGATGGGGCTTGCGACTTGAGGGATGGGAGTTTCAGGAGAGGAGTGTGACATATAGACCTAGTATACAATGTGTATATCAATTTGTAATAAAAATTTCTTTTGCCACTATGTCCAATCTGTGGTTCTCTGTAAGCGCTTGATAACAAAATATTTGATTCGTATCTAAGGCAGATTGTAAGACTGGTAGGAAGGGTTTCATGCAAAAATACATTGACAACATAACTACATATGACGAATTAATGTGACCACTTCATCTCGAGCCGGGAGCCTATCTGTGATGCGAAATCGTGAGAACCGTCCTATCAGGTGGTGGGTCCTTGTTCTGGTGATCATCTTCTGCTTTCTTAATAACGTGGAGGTGCAAGCGCAGGTAGAGTCGGGCAAGATCGTTGGTACGGCGCGGGATGCGTCCGGAGCAGTCCTCGCAGATGCCGTTGTTACGGTAACTGAAATCAATACCAGCACAGTCCGAAAGGTGACAACCGGATCCAACGGCGACTACGTCGTGACCGAGTTACAGCCGGGAACGTATCAAGTGACGGTGGAACACGCCGGATTCAAACGAGCAGAGGAGGTACCCTTCAAACTGGATGTCAACCAGGTGGTGCGCGCTGACATCAAGCTCGTGGTTGGGTCAGCGCAGGAGAGCATAGTAGTGACAGCGGCGGAGCCACTCATCGAGTCCGAAACGTCATCCCTCGGGCAAGTGATCGAGCAGAATCGAGTCAACGATCTGCCGCTCAACGGCAGGAACTTCATTCAGCTGGCTTATCTTACGCCGGGCGTAAATAGCGGGCCGACAGGCGCTGTTCAACAGGGCGGTATTCCGGAGAACGAGCGTGGCAACGGCTCCATTCAAGTGAATGGTCTGACGGCGACCAATAACAATTTTCTGCTGAACGGGTTCGACAACAACGAGCAGCAGATCGGCTTCGAAATCATTCAACCGGCTGTGGATGCCATCGAAGAGTTCAAAGTTCAAACGAATAATTTTGGCGCGGACATTGGCAAGGGCGGGGCTGTCGTGAACGTCGTGTTGAAGTCGGGCGGTAACAAGTATCACGGCGTGGTGTATGAGTTTCTGCGCAACTCGGCGCTGGATGCGAAGAACTACTTCGACGACCATACCGCGAAGATTGTGCCGTTCAAGCAGAATCAATTTGGTGGAACGTTTGGCGGTGCGCTGCGCAAGGATAAGACATTCTTCTTTGGCGACTATCAAGGCACGCGGATCCGTCAATCACAGACAGACATCTCCTTCGTCCCGCTGCAAGCCGAACGCGCCGGGAACTTCGGAGATATTTGTGCTAGCGGATTCGATGCTGCTGGCGTCTGTCTGGATCGGAAGGACGGTAACGTCGTGAATCAGATCTACAATCCGTGCCTCCCCGGAACCGGGGTCACAGGAGTTCCCTGTACCGTGAATACTGGCACGCGCAATCCTTTTCCGAACAACCAGATCCCATCGAATGCTCTCGATCCGGCGGCGCAGAATGTGTTAGGCCTATTCCCGGCGTCCAACGTCGCGGGAACGAACCAATTTCTCTACAATCCGGTATTGAAGAACAACCAGGATCAGTTCGATATTCGAATCGACCACCAGCTTACGGCCAAGGACAGCCTTTTCGCGTTCTTTAGCTTTGGCAATGTGAATTCTTCGCATCCCGATCCTTTACCCGGCTTGGCGGGCGGCGGGGTGTTCTCTGGAATTATCAAAAACAAATCCAAAGCCACTGGTATCAGCGATGTGCATACCTTCTCCCCCACGAAGGTGAACGAATTCAAGATCGGCTACACGAGGTATGAAGTGAATGCCGTCTCGAATTTCAGCGGAAAAGCCGTAGCTCAAGGCCTTGGGATTCCGGGGATTAACGACCCCACAAACTTGGTTGCGACCGGCGGTTTGACAAACATCAATATCTCGAACTATTCCGGGCTGGGCAACGTTTGCTGTTTTCCGGAATTCCTGAAAGAGAACAACTATCAGGTATTGGATGCCTTCACCTACATTCGCGGTCACCACATCGTCAAGGTGGGCGGCGACCTGAAGCTGCGGCGGCACGGATTCTTCCAGGCGCTGAATCCGACGGGTGTGATGAACTTTGATCAACAGTTCACTTCGGATTTGACCAATGCTGGCACGGGAACCGGCAATTCGTTAGCGACCTTCGAACTCGGCTACCCGATCTTCGCCGCGCGGGATTTGCAGAAACAGTCTTTCGGAATGAGTTGGTGGGAAATCAGTGGGTATGCGATGGACGACTACCGCGTGACGCGCAATCTGACCCTAAATCTGGGCGTGCGCTATGACGTGTATACGGCTATGGTGGAGGACTGCAACCGTCTGGCGAATTTCAATTTCGCAACTGGTCTTTTTGTTGCGCCCGGGCAGCGAGGCGTGAGTCGGTCGGGGAATGTTGTCACCGACAAAAACAACTTTGCTCCACGCGTGGGTTTTGCCTATACCCCATGGGACGACAGTAAGACGGTGCTGCGCGGCGGCTATGGGATTTTTTACGACATGCAAGCCGACCAGAATGATACTGAACTGGCCTACAATCCCACCGGACTCTTCTCCAGCCAGAGCGTCAATCTTCCAGCGTCTACTCCCGGCACGCCGATTTCGGCTGGAGTCTTTGCCACTCCCACATATCCGTTAATCGACAATCCTCAGGGCAGAACCAGCGCGACCCCGTTTAATACCAGAACGCCTTACATCCAGGAATGGAACCTGAATATCGAGCGCGCGCTATTTAAGGATGTGGCCTTGCAGATCGCCTACGTGGGAACACGTGGCGTGAAGCTAGCTTTCTTGAGCAATCAGAACCAGCCAGTGCTTCCCTTAGATTCAAATTTCTGCGCTCCCGACCCCAACAAACCCGGTGGCTGCGATCCGTTGCAGCCCAATGCCGGAAGGCCCTTCGCCGCAACGGTTCCGCTGGTTGCAGGAATTCGAACGGAGACTCACGAGTCTTCCTCGACGACGCACAGCTTGCAGGTGAAGTTTGAAAAGCGTCTCTCGGCAGGCTGGAGCATGCTGAACGCCTACACGTGGCAGCACACGTTAGGGCAGGTGGCAGAGAACGAGTCGTTCGAGCCGCAGAACACGCATAACTTAAGGGCGGAGCGAGGCGACAACGCGCCGGATTTCCGCCATCAATTCTCTTCGGCATGGTCCTACGAAATTCCTTTTGGACCGGGGAAGAGCTTTCTGAACGGCAAAGGCCTCGCTCGTTGGGCTGTTGGCGGGTGGCAACTGAATGGCATTATCGCCGCCCATACAGGCGAAGCGTTTACTCCGTTGATGTCGGGGGATTTTTCGAACACAGGGTCGAGTGCCTATCGTCCGGATATTGTAGGAGATCCCTATCGGGCAGGAGTGGTCGCAGCCAACTCGGGCTGCACAGCCCCAACTCGAATTCACACGCTTGCCGCATGGTACAACCCGTGCGCGTTTGCCACTCCGGCGCTAGCACCAGGACAGGGCTTTGCGCATCTTTTTGGCAACGCTCGCCGCGGTTCGTTGCGAGGGCCGGGGGCCTACAATGTGGACTTCTCAGTATTTAAGGACTTCCAGTTCAGTGAAACCCGCAATCTCCAGTTCCGGCTGGAGGCATTCAACCTGTTCAATCATGCCCAGTTTGGGAATCCTGACAGCACGGTAGATGGGCCCAATGCTGGCACGATCACCGGCACCTCGAATAGCTCCCGAGAAGTTCAACTGGCGCTCAAGTTTAGCTTCTAGACTGGATGCGAAGATCCGCGGCTTGAAATCCGACGGGATGAATACCATGAGGAAAACGATGAACGCGAATGGGCGGAACAGCGGGTGGATACGGGTCTCCGTAGTTGGGCTAATTCTGCTGGCATGCGGAGTCTCGTCGGTAAATGCGTTTGGGCAGGCCGCCACCGCCAAACTTCCCCGCGTGCGTCTCGATGGCAACTATTTTTCCCGCGACGGACATCGCTTTATCCCCGTAGGCGCCCATTGGGTTCCCGCGAAGGCCGGAATGCAGTGGCCCGTGCAATGGGATCCCAAAGACATCGAAGCCGATTTCGCAAAAATGCACGAACTCGGCTACAACATTGTCCGCTTTGATGTGATGTGGGCCTGGGTCGAACCGCGTCCCGGCGACTACAACCCGGAGGCTTTCAAGCAGATCGACTACCTGGTTTCGCTGGCCCACAAGTATCAAATCTATCTGCATCCCTCGCTGTTCATCGGGGGTGAAGTGGGCGAGGCGTATTGGGATGTGCCGTGGCGTCACGGGCGGCATCCGCATGCCGACCCGGAGATGCTTCGCCTCGAAACGAACCACGCCGAGGAATTCGGGCGACGTTACGCCAATGAAACGGGAATCTTTGGATGGGACCTGACCGACGAGCCCCCATTCTGGATTGTGGCCAGCCAGACCACCGACGCCATGGCAATCAATTGGACGCGCCTGATCACAGGTGCCATACGCCGTCATGACACGATGCATCCAATCGTCGCAGGCACCAGCCAGGAGGATCTCGACCACGGCCCGTTTCGTCCGGACAATCTGGCTCGGGACGTCGACTTCTTCAGCGTCCACCCTTTTACCATCTACAACGCCGATCTCTTTCCCGATCCCATGCTCTCGGAGCGGGGTACCTATGGAGCTGCGTTCCAAGTCGCTCTCTCAAGCGGGGCGGGACGACCCGCGATGATTCACGAAATGGGTGGTTCTTCGGCGCAGTATTCGCCGGAGAGGATCGCCGCTTACGACCGGTTGCAGATCTATTCCGGGTTGGCTGCGGGAGCCATCGGCGTTGACCTCTGGTGCTACAGCGACGCCGCGCCGGAGCAATTTCACAAAGTACCCTACCTCAGAACGCCGCAAGAGACGCGCTGGGGCATGGTGACGTGGGATCGCCAAGACCGCCCGTTGGCAACAGAGTTTCGCAAGATTTCTCGCATCGTAGCGCAACTGGATCTCGCGAATGTGAAGCCGCTGGTAGCCGACGTTGCGATTCCGGTGCCAGTAGAGTGGTCCGGCGTTCTCGGTGATTTCTCGCATTTCGGACTGACGGGACCGGAGGTCACGCCCTACGTTTCCACGTTCAATGGCGATGCGATACCGGGGCAACCGTTGCCTCGATCCGCGGACGACAATCAATGGTTGCGCGGTGCATGGCTCAATACTTTTATCCTGACCCGGCGTGCGGGTTTGCGGGCTGACTTTCCCAGGGAAGCTACGGACGATTGGCAAAAGCATCCCATGCTGTTTTTACCGTCCCCGCTCACGAGTACCAACAGTCACCTTGTGCACGTACATACTGACTTTTACGAAAAAGCAAAGGCTTATGTCCAGCGCGGCGGTTTCCTGTATGCCTCCATCGCGGCGGATGGAGCTATTCCTGATATGGAAGCCATTTTTGGCGCACGCGTCGCCGATACGGTGACGGCGTCTGAAGTGACGCTGAGAGTCGTAGAGCCGTTCGCCAGCCTTAAGCCGGGAGATACCTTTCATTACTCCGTGCCAGCCGGAAATCCCCGTTACTGGGGAGCTTTGCTGGAGGTAAAGGGCGGTAAGGTGATTGCGGTCGATCAAGACGGTCGCCCTGCGCTGGTAGTCAACACTCTGGGCTCCGGTAAGACGCTCCTCTCGGCGTATCCGCTCGAGGCTTACCTCGCTGCCATGCCTTCCGCCTTCGAAAAGCCGGAAAATACGCACCGAATTTATCAGGCGTTCCGGGAATGGACTGGACATAAATCTCAGTTTTTTACGGATCAACCGTCGGTCGAAGTCGGAGCTCTTAATGCAGACCATGGTGGCTACGTAATTGTGGTCAATCACAGCGCCGAGGTCCAGCGGGTAACGGTGCAGGCAACGGTACC
>JAYVEP010000111.1:0-12314 GCA_043749225.1 Acidobacteriaceae bacterium | reverse complement strand
TCCTGCGACTTGTGGCAGAACGAACAGCGAAGAACTTCGTCGGAGCCTGACCTGGTTTTCACGGCTTACTCCCTACTTTTCTCGTCGGATCGAGTCCGACGCACGGTAATCATCGCTGCCTTGTCGCCGACGCCTTTTAGCTTCGGCAAAAACCCGATCATACATTTACTTGGTCTTGTAAATGATGTCGTCGATGATTCCGTATTCCTTGGATTGTTGAGCGTTCATAATGAAGTCGCGCTCTACATCCTTTTCTACCTTATCCAGCTTCTGACCGCTATGTTTCGACAGTAACTGGTTCGTCAGTTCGCGCATGCGTAGAATCTCCCGCGCATGTATATCAATATCGGTCGCTTGGCCGGAAAGTCCACCCATAGAAGGCTGATGGATCAATATTCTTGAGTTCGGAAGGGCCATACGCTTCTTAGGCTCGCCTGATGCCAAAAGTAATGCCGCCATGGACGCGGCCTGGCCGACACAGAGCGTAACTACATCATTCTTCACGTATTGCATTGTGTCGTAGATGGCCATGCCCGCCGTAATGGAGCCGCCGGGCGAGTTGATGTAGAGCTGGATATCCTTTTCGGGATCTTCCTGGGCGAGGAATAACATCTGCGCAATCACGAGGTTAGCGATGTTGTCGTCGATGGGGGTGCCAAGGAAGATGATGCTGTCGCGCAGGAGGCGCGAATAGATGTCATAAGCGCGTTCGCCGCGTCCGGTCTGTTCGATGACCATGGGCACGAGCATCATTTGCGGGCTGTTTGCGTTCCAATCATTCGAGTTGCGATCATTCGCGTTCACTAGGATCATTCCTCCGGGAGTAAAAGAGCTGTTTTATAAGGAGAGGCCGCTTTTTTGGTTACGTTCACGCCGACTGACGGTACAGGAAATCGAGAGCTTTTTCGTTGCGGATTCTATGCCGGATTCTATCCAGCGCTCCATCCTCCGTCAAACGAGCGCGAACCGCTTCTGAAGTCTGTTTTGTCTGTGCTGCGATGGCCTCGATTTCGCGATTCATTTCTTCGTCGCTGACATCGAGTTTTTCCAGTTCGGCAATGCGTTCAAGCAGCAGGGAAGACTTGACTTCCTGCTCTGCGCCTTCGCGTTGTCCGGCACGCAAGCGTGGAAAATCCATGCCTTTCATGTCTTCGGGCTTCATGCCTTGCGCGGCGAGAGCTCGAAGGCCGCGTTCCAGACGAAGATCAACCTGCCGTTCGACTAATGCTTCTGGCACGGCGAATTCGTTGCGTTTGACCAGTTCGGCCATCAACTTTTCTTTGCCTTCGCGTTCGCTGGCTTGGCGGCGCTCGGTTTCCATTTGTTCGCGAATGCGCTTTTGGATTTGATCGAAAGTCTGGAAGTCGTTGCCGAGCTCTTTGGCGAAGTCGTCATTCATTTCCGGCAAAGTCTTTTGCTTGATGGCCTGGACTTTCACGGTGTAACTGAATGTAGTCCCGGCGAGACGTTTGTCGGAATAGTCGTCGGGATACTTGACGTCGAAGGTGCGTTCGTCGCCCGCGGAGGTGCCACGCAGGTTTTCGGAGAATTCGGGGACAGTGTTTTTGCCGCCGATTTCGACGAGGATTTCCTCCATTTTAATGGGACCGCCTTCGCCATCTTTGGGCGTGTCTTTCGATTTGCCTTCCAAGCTGACTTGGGCGAAATCGCCGTCGGCGAGGGCGCGGCCTTCGAGGGGCGTATAGCTGGCGTGCTGCTCGCGCAAATCCTGGACGGATTGGTTCACTTCCTCGTCGGTGACAACGATTTCAGGATGCTCTGTGCGGAGCTCCTTGTAGCCTTCGACCGGGATCTCCGGCATGACTTCAAAGGTGGCTTTGAAGCGGAGGGGCTCGCCGTCGTGAATGTGCAGGTCGGTGACCTGCGGCTGCGAGACAGGGTAGAGTCCCTGACGGTCGGTCTCCTTGCGGAAGTGCTGTGGCACGAGCGCCTCGACTACTTCGCTGCGAATGTCTTCGGCGAAGCGCTGGCGGATGACGGTGGCGGGTACGTGGCCTTTGCGGAATCCGGGAATGCGCGCGAGCTTCTGGAACTTCGCGATGATGGCTTCGGTTTGCCGGGCGACTTCAGCGGCCGGGACTAGGACTTCAATTTCACGTTTACAGTCGTTTTTCGTTTCAACAGTACTCACGGTTTACCTTTATGGAAGCGGAGGAGCGTGGGTGCTACTGCGCGCTCGACCGAGTTCCCCAATCTCTGACTATAAAGAGTGGTGAGTGGCAGCGTCAAACCTGCGGGGGTGCTCTTTTGGGCTACGGGTGGGTACTTTCGTTCTAAGGTGTTTTTTCCCACGGAAGGATTGTCATCCTGAGAGCAGCGAAGCATCCCTTTCGCTAGAGAGAGTGCGGGGGGTAAAGGGAATCCTCGTTGCACTCGGAATGACAAGTTCTGGCATGTTGGCTCGCGCGACTCAAAGTCCGATACCCTGAAGGTCTTATGTCGAAAGCTTTGACGGTGCTCAATCGCGCGATTGTGGAGTGTCGGTTGTGTCCGCGGCTGGTGGTGTATCGCGAAAAGATTGCGCGGGAGAAGCGGCGCGCGTATCTCAGTTGGGAATATTGGGGGAAACCGGTGCCGGGATTTGGCGATCCGGAGGCGCGTGTTCTGATTTTGGGATTGGCTCCAGGGGCGCATGGATCGAACCGGACGGGGCGTCCGTTTACAGGGGATGCGTCGGGAGTCTTTATGTATCCCGTGCTGCATGAAGTAGGGTTTGCGTCGCAACCGACGGCGTTACACGTTGAGGATGGTTTGACGTTGAAGGATTTGTATATTACGTCGGCGATTCGGTGTGCGCCTCCGCAGAACAAGCCGCTGCCGGAGGAGATTGTGAAGTGCGCGCCGTATCTGGATCGCGAGATTGCGGCGCTAAAGAACTTGAAGATTGTCGTCGCGTTGGGGCGAATTGGGTTTGAGGCGTATCTGAATTTTGCGCAGAGGCAGGGGCAGATCAAGAGCAAGAAGGAGTATGCGTTTGGTCATGGAGTGAAGTACGAAATGCCGGATGGGAAGATTTTGCTGGCATCATACCATCCGTCGAACCAGAACACGCAGACAGGGAAGCTGACGCGGAAGATGTTCTTGGGGGTGTTTCAGGAGGCGGCGCGATTGGCTGGATGAGTCGTCAAGTAGAAGAGCCGCCGGATCGAGTTTGCTGCCCAGAGCACGCACAGGCGAGGCGCCTGTGGCTACGCGATTTTTGGCCGATAGAGAGAGTGCGGCGCGGAATGTGGGGCCAGTGCTTCATAAACGGCAAAGCAGAACTGGACCTGCGTAAGATCCGCGCCGTTGATTCGTTGACTGTGTGGCGCGGGCACTCTTGCCCGTGCGGTCTGTCCATCCGCACGATGCTTCTTTCCATGGTCAGTTTGTCTCCGTCCGAAAGTTTTCGCGGACAAGAGTGTCCGCGCCACATTCAGCTCCTAGACCCCGACGAAGACCGGTTCCGCTTCGAGGTAGATACCCCACTGCTCGCGGACGCGTTGCTCGATGTTGTGTTTCAGATCGAAAATATCCTGGGCGGTGGCTCCGCCGCGATTGACGAGGGCCAGGGCGTGCTTGCGGGAAATTCCAACGGGGCCGGAAATGTAGCCCTTGGCAAAACCGGAATGCTCCACCAACCACGCTGCCGAGACTTTTCGTTCCGAGGAGGGCATGGGATAGCTGGGGACAGTAAGATTCCTTTCGGCGGCAATTCGCTCTACGTTGTCGTATTCGGCCTGACTCAAGATGGGGTTCTTGAAGAACGACCCGGCGCTGCGGCAGTCTTCGTCGCCCGGAGTGATGAGCATGGCCTTGCTGGCGCGAATGGTTTTTACGGCGTCGCGGGTTTGGGCTAGCGTGGGTTGGCCGGTCCATCCGGAGAAATGTTTTTTCAGGTCGGCGTATTTGATGCTGGGCGCACCGCCGGGAGTGAGCGCGTAGGTCACGCGCAAAAGGACGTATCTGCCGGGCTCAGTGGTGTTGAAAATACTCTTGCGGTAGGAGAACCCGCACTCGGCGGCCGCGAGCGTGCGGGTTTGCAGGTTGGTGAGGTCGAGGGCGAGGACGCTGACGATGGTTTCGGAGGCTTCCTGGCCATAGGCACCTACGTTCTGCACAGGAGTCCCGCCCACGCTGCCCGGAATGCCGCTCATGCACTCGATGCCCGCGCAGTTGTGCGAAACGGCGTGGGAGACGAATCGATCCCAGGATTCGCCGGCTCCTACGTCAAAAAGTGCGCGGCCGTCAGTTTCCCCAGGTTGCTCGACTCCGGGGACTGCGATTTTAAGAACCAAGCCCAGCCAGCCGTTGTCGGAGACGACTAGATTGCTGCCGCCTCCCAGGATAAAGACATCCAGATTGCGCGATTTGGCCCAGATAACGGCCTCGCGGACATCGGCCTCGTTCGCTGCCTCGACAAAATAGCGTGCCGCGCCACCCACTTGCAGGGTGGTGAGAGGCGCTAACGAAATGTTTTCCTGCAGAAGCATCGGCATGGATACCCGAAGTTTCAATATACACAGGCTGGGGCGCGGGTTTGGGTAACGAAAGTGGCCTTCCGACATGCTTTGCAACGTCCGGATGCCCAGGGTACGCGCGGGCGAGGCGCCTTTGGCTACGTGACTACTCTGGCCCCGTGTTTCTACCATTTGCCTGAATCGAGCGCCGGTGCTTTAGAATCAATGTAGGACGAGGTTAAAAACTACTATGCCGATGTATCCAGAAATTATGTTGATGCCGATGCGCGAAGAGCTGACGCGCGCGGGAGTTGCCGAGCTGCGTACGCCGGAAGAGGTTGACGCGGCGGTTAAGAATCAGTCGGGGACCG
This sequence comes from Acidobacteriaceae bacterium, assembly GCA_043749225.1. Taxonomy (GTDB): domain Bacteria; phylum Acidobacteriota; class Terriglobia; order Terriglobales; family Acidobacteriaceae; genus JANXUC01. The sequence continues at coordinate 7,483 of JAYVEP010000111.1, read as the reverse complement.
TGATGTTGATCGTGAACTCCGTTTGCGGATGTGCGGCGGGGAAGATGCGTCCCGCGGTGCGTCAGGCGCTGCAGCATGGCGTGAAGCCGGATAAGGTTTTCAGCGTGTTCGCCGGGCAGGATCGCGAAGCGACGGACCGGGCGCGGAGTTATTTCACGGGTCATCCGCCAACTTCACCGTCGATTGGGATTTTGCGCGATGGTCAGTTGGTGTACATGATGCCACGTCATCAGATTGAGTCGCGCGATGCGTTGACGATTGCGGCGGAACTGACGGCTACGTTTGATAAGTTGTGCGCGAAGGCGGTTGCGAACTAACGCTGCCGTCTCGAATTGCGCTCTGAGTCTCGCTGCCGTCTCGGCGGCGGTGTGGCGCGGGTAATCTTGCCCGCGCGGCTTTAGGTATCTCCAAGCGGGCCGCCTTAATCTGGTTGGAGTTTTGCCGCCTTAAGCTTTTCGCGGACCAGAGTCTCCGCGCCACACGGTCAAAAACGGAACAGATACGATGCCTTCACGAAGAAGTGTCTTCCGTCGTTGATGAACTGGTTTGGGCGGCGGCGGATGGAGCCGTCCGGTTCGAGCGCTAACGCCGGATCGAGATTTTGCAGATTGCTGTTGTATCCCACGTAGATGGCCGTGCTTGGGTGGACGAGATACGTTGCCAGAAAATCCCAGTTGAGATTCTTGTCGCTGGGCAGAGAAGTGAACTTTGGATTCCCCAGCAGCGCGCTGTACTGTCCGATGAGCCGCAGTGAAAGGGCGCGGGTGAACTGGTAGTTCCACTTGGTACGAATGATGTGGTCGTTGAAAACCGCTTGACCCGTCTTGCGGTCGCGCTGGCGGAACAGCAAATAGGTGTTGTCGATTTTCAATTTGTTGGTGGGGCGCACGGTGGCGGTCATGGCGAGGCTGGTGCGCCAGGCAAGAAACGGTTCCTGACCAACCGCAGGAGCAAAGTTGATGCGGTTGCCCCAGCGGAAGTCGGCAAACAGGCCAACTTGGCGAAAGTAGTTTGATTTGAAAACCACCTGACGGCTCGCTCTTTGAAAGTCCTTGTTGCGGGTGAGGACGGAGAAGTCCTTCGGGCGAAGGAGCTCGGCCTCCAGCGCGTAAGACAGCGCGAGAAATGTTTGCCGCGGAAACTCAAAGTCCAGCTCCGGAAAGTAGCCCCAGTTCAGCCGATTACCGTCGTGGTCGTAGATTCTTACGGCTTCGATTGCAGGACCCCAAGTAATTAAGTGCTTGCCTTCAGGGTGAAATTGATACTGGAGAACGGTATCAAGGCTGTGAATTCCGGGTTGTGGATCGAATCCGCTGTCGGTGTGGAAACCGTTGGCGCGTCCCTCGTAGTTGAATATGTAGTTCAGACTGCGGCCTTGGCGGCGGACATCGAAATGGAAAGCCGGTCCAGCGAGGTAGGAGCCGTCCAGTTGGCGAGTGGAACTGACAACCGCTTGGCCGGAGGTCGTCCAGTTGGTGTTCAAGCGAATGCGAGTATCGATTCCGCCGACACGGTTGAAGCTGTTCCGAAATTCGCGGTCGGTGTACATGACGCCCACTGTGGACTGCGAACCGATATCGCGGCTGATGCGGCCGATGGCGAAGTACGCGCGCTTGTTCGCTAAAGGGTCGTGGGGCGGGACTTCTCGACCGGGGGATTTGTCGTCGGCGACAAGGAAGCCAAGGGTATAGGGGCCATCTTTTCCAGTGAGGCGTGCGCCAAAATCCGGGTTCGCGATGCGGCGCGTGAACGCCAAGTTGATTGGTGTTAGAAAGTAGTTGGAGTTTTCCAGGAAGAACGGGCGCTTCTCGGGAAAGAAAACTTCAAAACGCTGGCTCGCGGTAACCTGCGGCTCATCGGATTCCACCTGGCTGAAGTCGGGATTCACGGTGGCGTCGAAAACGAATTTGTCTTTGAGAACATATTTCGCGTCAAGTCCGATGCGGCCTTGCGCGGTGCGGCGCGAGTAAGTGGGATGGTTGGGGTCGCGCAAATCAAGATCGCGAAACGATTCGAAGATGCCGTAGGGAATCAGTTGCAGGTTGCGTCCGGGAGAAATGTGCTCCAAGCCGTTGAGAGCACCTTCCTGATTGAGGCGGCCCTGAATCCGAGTTGTGTATTCCGGCCAGAATGTGTCTTCATTGTTGCGCGGAATTCCGCGATTCAGAATAATGCCCCAGGTTTGCGGATTTGCGGAAGTGAAACGCAGGCTGCGGAAGGGAATCGCCATCCAAACCACGTACCCTTGCGGCGTTCGCTTGCCAGCGGAATCCCAGACGGTATCGAAAGAAAAGTCGAAGCCTTGTTCCTGGCCTTCAGTCCACAGCGCATCGGCCTGCACGCCGAGAGGATTGACCAGGAAAGAATAGGCGTGGCGATGGTCGTGGAAAGTGTCGAGCATAATTTCGACGGAGTCATCGTCGAAGATGTCTTCGCGGCGGCCGAGGCGAGCGCGAATTTTTTCGGGTTCCTTGTCGAAGCAAACAAATACGGTGTAGAGATTCTTGTCGTCGTAGCCGAGATAAACAACGGTGCGCTGGGAGACGGGCGCGCCGTCGCTGGGGATGCGCTGCTTCAGGCCCTCTATCTGCAATAGCTTGCCGTCCCAGGTCGTGTTCGGCTTCATTTCGAGGAAGTCTTCCAGCTTAGGGGCTGCGGCCACGCGCGGGATTTGTAGCTGGCCGAAGTTTGGGCCGTCCGCCGCAAAGGCGCTGAGCAGTGGAGCGATGGTGCAGAGGCAGAGGGCCAAGGTCCAACAGATTCGACGGGTCCAGTTCATAGACGTTGAAGAGCTGTTTGCGAACGAGTACTTTCTTCGCAATGATTATAAGACGATGGCCCAAAAATGAAATGTTACCGGGATTGTTGGGGTTTTAACAGAAAAGCTTTTACCGCAATTCCATTGGGACTCAAACCAACAGGAATCATGGTGAGCAGTCGGTGCTCCCCCTTTTCAAACTTCTTGGGGATGCGTTTTTCAATCACGCTAACGTCGCCGGAGCCGGAATCGAGCACGAGCAGGTGATTGTCGTCGGGTGTCAAGGCCATGCCGTCCGGCTGATTGCCCACCGTAATCGAGCTGATGACGCGGCCGAGGTCGATGTCATAAATGGCCACACTGTTGGAACCGAAATTGCTCACGTAGAGTCGAGCATTGTCCGCACTGACCAGAGCGCGGGCGGGCTTGCTGCCGATTAGAAAGCTGCCTTCAACTTCATTGGCTCCCGTTGCTATTGTGGAAATGCTGTCGGCTCCGAAGTTGCTGACCATGAGTTCGCCGCCGTCGGGCTTCAGCGCGAGATGCACGGGAGTTTTGCCAACGTCCAAAAGGGCCATGACTCGGCTTTGTTTCAGATCAATCGACGCAACTTGATTCGAGCCCGAGCAGGAGACGAACGCGCGGGCGGAATCGGGCGTGATCGCGATGTCTTCGGGGCCCTGGCAGACGGGGAGGGTAGCCGTAACCGCTGGTGGCAGAACGATGCCCGCCGCAGGGCCAGCGCCCATACCGTTTCTCAGCAGCGAAACTGTGTTGTCGCCGCGATTACTGACGAGAACGCTCATGCCATCGGGCGAGACAATTGCTTTGGTGGGACCGGTTCCTACCCGCACAGTGGAAATGACAATATGTTTTTCCAGATCGAGTACGGAAACGTTGTTCGAGGCTGAGTTCGCGACGTAACCGCGTTTGCCATCGGGGGAAACATCGATGAAATAAGGTCTCCCGTGGACTCCGATGGTGGCGATGACCTGATTCTTCTCCGCGTCAATCACGCTGATGTTGTGCGAATCGGTGTTGACAACGTAGATTTCGTTCCTCTTGGGGTTGGCGGTCACGCCGGTCGGGTTTAAGCCGACTAGGATTGTCTTCTCAAGGCGGAACTTACGCAGGTCAATCACGCTAACTGTGTTGCTGCGTCCGTTGGTGACGTAGGCGTACTCGTGGTAGAGCGGGCCACGGTCGGGTAATTCCGTGGGGCGGAAGTACCAGTAGGCCAGCGCAGACGCGCCGAGCAAAACGAGAATTAGGAGAAGCTTTTTCAAGGGTGGGTTGAGCTCACTGGAAGTGACTCATCGAGTCGTTGCGCTGATTGGCGTTGGCGCTTCGACCAAAGACCGTCCCACCACTGGCGCGATCTGCCGCACTTGCGCCATCAATTCATCCAGCTGATCCGGATAGAGCGATTGCGCGCCGTCCGACAAAGCGTGATCGGGATCACAATGTACTTCGACCATCAGACCGTCGGCGCCGACCGCAATTGCGGCCCGTGACAGCGGAATCACTTTGTGGCGCTTGCCGGTGCCATGGCTCGGGTCGACGATGATGGGCAGGTGGCTGCGCTTTTGCACAGCTGGAACAATACTGAGGTCAAGCGTATTGCGCGTGTGGTCGGTGAAGGTGCGAATTCCGCGCTCGCACAGGATGACGTTGTAATTGCCCTCGCTCATGATGTATTCGGCGGCCATTAGAAATTCATCGAGGGTTGCCGAGAGTCCGCGTTTGAGCATTACGGGCTTCTTGGCGCGTCCCGCGCGTTTTAGTAGCGAGAAATTCTGCATGTTGCGCGCGCCGATCTGAATGATGTCGGCATAGGCTTCAACCAGTTCGAGCGTTTCGTTGTCGATGGCTTCGGTAATGATTCGAAGGCCAAACTGGGCGCGGATATCCGACAGAATCTTCAAGCCTTCTTCGGCTAAACCTTGGAATGCATAGGGGGAAGTACGCGGTTTGTAAGCGCCTCCACGAAAGAACTGTGCGCCGGAGCGGTGTACACGCTCGGCGGCCGCAAATGCCTGCTCGCGGCTTTCCACACCACAAGGCCCTGCCATGACTGCGAGGGTCTTGCCGCCAATGGTGGCGTCGCTGCCGGGGAAGGTGATGACGGTGTTGTCGGGCTTCACGTCCCGGCTGACGAGTTTATAGGGCTTGGAAACGCGGATGAGTTCCGCGACGCCTGGCATTTCATCCAGCGTGCCCGGTTCGACCACTCCGGCGTTGCCCGTGATCCCGATGGCGGTGCGCTGTTCGCCAGGCATGGAATGGGCGCGGTAGCCGAGTGACTCAATCTTTTTGCAGACGGCGCTCACCTGTTCCTCGGTGGCGTGGGCTTGCATTACGACCAACATGGGGTTCCCCTTGAAGTCTCAAGTGTAGCGGGAAGCGCGGGTGCGCGACAAATGGCGGGAAGGTTCGGTTCAGGAGCGCTGGCGTGAATCGGAGATCGTGTCGGAGGGGGGTGCCCGGCCACTGCTTCTGTGGCCGGGCTGTGTTCACGCGGTTCAGTTGTTAGAGCTGGCTGAGGGCGCTGCAGGCGGCGTTGTCTGGTATGGCCGCGCCGACTGGATCTACGCGGACCACGTCATCTTCCGTAGCGCAGAAACTACGATTCCCGGATGTTCCGGTCGGGGTGCCCGCAGCAATGAACTGCGTGTTGGGTGCGGCTCCCGAGCCGATGGCGACGAAGTTGTATCCGCCTTTGAGACCAGTTTCCAAGGCATTGTCGATCAGGCAGGCACTGGTGGGCGCTGGGATGCACGGTGCTGTGCCGGCGGTGCCAAGGTCCGCCAGTTGGACGGCGTAACCGATGTAAGGGTAGGTGGACTGGTAAGCAACTTCAGCGATATCAAGAGTGCGAACGGCGCCTACAGCGGCCGATTCATTGGCGGCAGCGCGCGCCTGCAAAAGATTCGGGATGGCGATGGCGGCGATGATCAAAATGATCGCTACGACGATCAGCAGTTCGATCAGCGAGAACCCTTTTTGATTTTTCATGGCATTTCCCCCTTTTACGCGACACCCGCGAGGTTTGAATTTGCTCCCTACCTGGAATTGGGGGACCGGGTAAGTGGCGTGATCGCTTGGTGTGCACTTACTAGGGCAAGTGCGGAGCCAAAGGTAGGTCCCTGTGCTTTCAGTGGGTTGCGAGATGTTACTGCATTGGTTACTGCGCAAAGGTTTGCGCAGTGTGGGAGGGAAAGGCATCGCGCTGAGCAGCTGGCTGGGCCGCCCGACCCGTGGTAGGCAATTTGTCGTTTTGCAGTGTTTTGAAGCCGGCGAAAAAGATAACAGAACGATCGTTCTGTTATCTTTTGGGCACCGTCTTTAGGAATTCAAGACAGGCACGAAAAACCCGGGGCTGAGCGGGGGGGCCCAGCCTTTGACCTCTCCGACATAACAGGACAAAGGGTGCCCCACCTTCGTTTTTTGAAGGGTGGGAGTCAACACCCTCGAGGCTATACTCTGAATCATGCCGCGCAACCTCCACCGCTTCTACGGCGCGAACAATTTGCACTTTATCACGTGTTCCTGTTACCGGAGAAAGCAGGGACTGCGCACGGCAAAAAGCCGCGACCGTTTCCTTACCATCCTGGAACAGACACGCCTGCGCTACGGGTTCGTCGTCGTTGGATACGTCGTGATGCCAGAACACATTCACCTGCTGCTGAGTGAGCCGGGAATTGGGACTTCTTCCAAGGTCATGCAGGTTTTGAAACAGCGCACGTCTCGCGCCCTGCTGCCAAAACGCCGTGCCAGCGATCCACGCCAGAGCAATCTTTTTGGAGAGGTTCTGGTGCGCGCGCCGTTCTGGCAAACGCGTTTTTACGATTTCAACGTCTGGACCGCGAAAAAACGCGTGGAGAAGCTCAACTACATGCACGGGAATCCGGTGAAGCGAGGTCTGGTCATCTCACCCGAGGACTGGCGTTGGAGCAGTTGCCGTTTTTATTCCCTGGAGGAACTTGGGACCGTTGGTGTGAACCAAGGTTGGGAAAAGATTTCGTTTCGGGATCGGGCCGCGTGACGAACCTTATGGCTTCTGCTGTATTTACTCCCACCCTTCAAAAAACGAAGGATGGGGCACCCTTTGTCCTAGGTGGTATCAGAGAGGTCCAAAGCCTGGGCCACCCGCCGGATCATAGTATCTGGCCCGGTAGTAGCGAAGACCGGACTCGGAGTCGTAGTCACGCCCGGTGTACTGGAAGGGGTTTGTTAATGTACCCGTCGAGGCAACTAGCCTTCCAAACGCATTGTAGGTGTAAGTATTGGCCAGAGCACCAGTGGAATTGCTCAACGACGTTATCGTGCCGAGCGCGTCAGCTTGATAGTAGCTCATAATGCCCGAGCGGGATTCCGAAAGTGGCTGATCCAAGTCTGGCACTTGGGTGTATCTGGCGACTAGATTACCGCTATTATCCAGCTCTTGAACAACATTCGCGCCGTCATAGAGGTAATTCGTCGTTCCGCTAGGAGAACTCTTTTGAATCCTCCGTCCAAACGGGTCGTACTTAAACGTCACGGTCCCCGTTCCCGGCACCACCACCTGCGTCAGACGATTCTCAAAGTCCCACGTATAGCTCTTCCCGCTGGGGTCGGTCAGCGTGCTCCCGTTGTTGTCGTACGTGTAGCTGCCCGTCGAATTCGACGTCAGCTCGTTCGACGTGTTGTAGCTGTACAGCGGCACGCCCACGGAACTCAGTCTAT
>JAYVEP010000110.1:0-12388 GCA_043749225.1 Acidobacteriaceae bacterium | reverse complement strand
CCCATCGGCCCGGGCCATCCAGCACAGTTCCGGCAGCAAATCCGCAAGGGCATGAAATTGTTCTTCGCGGTTTCGCCGAGTTTCCGGCCAACCTTCGGTTTCCGCCGCGTTTTGGCCAATCAAAGCGCCTTGAGACACTGTCACATCACCTCTGCAATCGGAAAATTGACCAGGGATAAGAAGCGATAGCAATTCGCTTCCTGTGCTGCGCCCTCCATGCTACAACCCTGGCTCAGGGGATGTAACCGAGGCTTTCGGTCGTTCTGGAGGGTTACCCCGGTTTCTTAATTGTGTCTTTCGGATCGACCTCGATAATCACGTCGACCTGGGCCCCTTGCTTCAGGCCCACAGTTTCGCCCTTGTCATTGACCATGTTGTTTTCGATGCGAAGCTCCCGGTAGAGGTGGTCGGCGCCCTCAACCGCAATCTGCGCTTTTTCGGCTTCGCCCTCCAGCACAGGCTTAATAACTTTTTCTACGACCCCAGTCAGAACGGCACTTGGCTTTTGCATATCAGGCATTGGCAGGGAACCTCGTTAACAACTATCCCGTATACGCGGCTGGCGAGTCAAATTTCTGGAGCCCAAAGCTCGGCAGCGCTACGGAGTTTTGAATCGTTCATCCAGTTCGACTTGATAGCCCTTGACCAGCTTGTTGGTTTCGCTGGCCATTCCAATGATGGCCATCAATTCTTTCAGTTGCGTATCGGTGAGTCCTTTGTTGCGGGCGGAGGCGGTGTGCGAGGCAATGCAGTATTCGCATTGGTTGGCTACGCTGACGGCGACATAGATCATTTCTTTGGTGACCGCATCAATCGCGCCGGGAGCCATGACTTGCTTGATGCTCTCCCACGTGCGCTTCAGCGTTGCCGGGTCGTGTGCAATGGCCTTCCAGAAATTGCCGACCCACTCTACTTTGCGCGTGGCCATGATGTCGTCATAAACAGCGCGGACTTCGGGGCTTGCCTGCTCGTATTCGATTAAGCCAAAGATTGCCATGGACCTCTCCTGATGGGGCGTGTTTGCCCTCTTAAATTTGCGGTACCGTACCTGCCAGCAATTTGCCGAACTGCGCCGCAGGGCAACGCAGCCCTACGTAGAACTGCCCAAACAGGGCATAGACTGCGCTGACTTGGTCAAAGCGCATCTCGTAAATCAGTTTCTTGAAAGAGACGGGATCGTCCGCCCATAGAGTAACGCCCCACTCCCAGTCGTCGAAACCGATGGAGCCTGTGATGATCTGCTTGACCTTGCCGGCATAGCGGCGCCCGACCATGCCGTGCTCACCCATCTGACGTGCACGCTCTTCGATAGGAACGGTGTACCAGTTTTGCTCTTCGCCGCGGCGACGGTCCATGGGATAAAAGCAAATGTAGCGGTTCGGTGGAATAGCAGGGTAAATCCGCGTTTTCATGGCTTCGCGCTGGCGGTCCATATTTTCCTCGATGCCAGCATCCCATTCAGGAGAGTGAGGTTCAATGCCGCGTTCCAGAAGCGTCTTGTAAACCTTGGTTGTCGATTCGTAGAGACCTAACTCGATTACGGAAACATAGGAAGTCGTCGGCTCCAGATAGTCGGACAAGCGAAGACCGGCGACCTCAAGCTGCGCTTGATTCAGGTCGGTAAAGGATTGGCGGAAATGCACAAACATGAAGTCGCCTTTATGCCCCAGCAGGGTGAAGATGGCGGACTGGCCGTCCTCACTTTTCTCGCGCCTGGCGAAGAGCTCCTCGGCCTCGCTCGTAATGGCGAGCTGATCGGCGGCGGAAAGCTTGCGCCATTCGGCGCGGCGGAAGCGCATCATCTGGTGCAACACCGCATACCCTTCCAGGGTTAGGGGGACTGAGGGCATCTCGGTGGCCGCCTTGGGATGTGCATTGTGCGTTGTCGACATAGGAAGTCCTCGAACAACATTGTAGCGCCCTCTAGCGCACTTGCATTGCTCTCAGAGCGTGAGAAATTGCTGAGGCGAGCCGCTGGGAGCGTAGTTTTGTTAGACAGGACGGCGCTCTGATAGCATGTGCAATGCATGGCCGAAAGCAAGGAATCTCCTTCCGTAGCTGTTGAGCGCGCCCTCGCCATTCTGGAGGCTGTGGCCAATCGTGCCGACGGCCTGACCAACGCAGAAATCAGTCGTAAGCTGAATATTCCCAAAAGCTCAGCCAGTTATATCCTGCGAACGCTGGAGAACAATGGGTATCTGCGGCGGGACGGGGAAACCGCTCACTATCGCGTTGGCGTTAAGGTTCTCAGTCTAAGTCGAAGTGCGCTTTCAGGGCTGGATGTACGCGATGTTGCCATTCCGATCATGCGGGAAATTGTCGACAACACGCGGCTGACTTGCCATCTGGCGATTCTGGACGGTTCGTCGGCGGTCTACGTCGAGAAAGTGGAAGCTCCGGGATTTCTGAAAGTGGATACCTGGGTGGGCCGTCGCATGCTTGTCCACACCACCAGTGTGGGCAAGGCTTTGGCGGCATATTTGCCGCATGCGAAAGTGCAGAAGATTTTGGAAACTGCTGGAATGGAAAAGCGGACGCCGCACAGCATCACGACTCCGGCGAAGTATTTTAAGGAATTGGAACGGGTGTGGGAGATGGGCTATGCGCTGGATAACGAGGAGAACAGCGTAGGAGCAAGGTGCTTTGCGGCTCCCATCTTCAACCAGTCGGATGAAATCGAAGCTAGCTTGGGATTGAGTGGGACGGTGCAACAGGTGAACTCCGAGACTCTTCCTGAACTCAGTGAGCAGCTAAAAGAGGCGACGCGGCGGATTTCGCGGCAGTTGGGGTGGCGAGGGGCGAGGAAGAAGGTCGTGTAGGGCGAACATTCTTGTAAGCGGATTTTCCGCGGTCAGGGCGTTTCTGCTTAGCCAAACCGCTTCGGTGACAACGCAGCACAGTCTAAATCCGCCGAATCTCCAACTATCATCCCAGCCAAGACCCGCGCCGTGCCCGGTGCGAGCAAAATTCCGTCCCGAAAATGTCCGCTGGCGACGAAATATCCGGGCAGTGCGGTCTCGCCGAGAATCGGGAGTCCATCTGGAGAGCCTGGGCGCAGGCCAGCCCAAGCTTCGTGGATGCTGGCCGAGGCTAGTTCTGGAACAACATTTACGGCAGATACTCGAAGGCGCTCAATCGCTTGGGGATGAACTTCGGTATCGAATCCGGCTTCCTCGACGGTCGCGCCTACGACGATGCGGCCATCGCTGCGGGGGATCAAGTACACGTCTGGAGCGCGGACCACGTGGTACAAGACTTCGCCTTCAGGCTTTAGAGAAAGCATGTGTCCTTTCACGGGACGGGTCGGGGCTGGCGAAACTTTCAGCCCGGATGCGATTTTCTCAGCCCACGCACCTGCGCAGTTGACGACTGCGTTTCCGGCAAATTGTTCGTTCGCGGTTTCGACACCTTTGGCTTGTCCGTATGCCGCGACAATGCGTAGAACAGCGGTTCCGGTCACGACATCTACGTCGCGCGCCTTGCAGGCTGAAATCAGCGCGTTCGTGAGCCCGCGGGGATCGACGCTCCACTCCGGCCAGAACTGGATGCTCGGCGGATGGCCATTGGAGGATGGCAGGAGTTTTGGCTCCAGTTGCGCCAGCTCGGAAAGGGTAACTGTTCGGCAGCTCTCCGCAAAATCGCCCGGAGGGGCCTCGTCGAGGAGAATCGCGCCTGATCGTCTTAGATCAACGCCGCAGCCGGACGCCGCCTCAATCCCTTGGACAAAGTCTCCATACAGACTCTGGCTGAGTAGCGCCAAACCCCGCGTTGCTGTGGGTAGGTGGGGATCGCACCAGGCCAGCATGCCGCCGGCTGCCCAGGATGCTTCACGGCCTAAGGCACCCTTTTCCAGCACCAGGACCGTTCCCCCGCGCCTACGTAACTCCCAAGCGAGCGAAAGCCCAATCACCCCGCCGCCAATGATGACCACGTCCCAGCGCTTCACAAGTTCATTCTACAGGACCAGATATCGCAAGACGGTGACCCGCAAAGCCATTGACACCCGGGCTGATCTGCTAAACAATTCTCGCCTTAGCTATATTTCAAATTTCTTGGAGGAAATGCATGTCTGACGAAACTGCTCCTGCTTCCGATGGAGGTCTTTGGAAGTGGATTGTTGGCGCTTTACTCGCGATTTTCGTGTTTGGTTCCAGTTACTTCCAGCACGACGCAAGTGATCGAACTGCCAAGCTCGAAGCAGGCCAGAAAGCGGCCTCGACCCAGCTTGTGGAGCTCGGCAAACGACTTTCGCAGGCGGAGGCTCAAAACGAAACCCTGGCCTCGCAACTGGGTATGACCAAGAGGGAATTGGAGCAGAAATCTTCGGCCTTGCAGGCCCAAACGCGGGCAGCGGAAGCTCACATTGCCCAAACCAAAGAGGAAGTCTCCAAGGTTAGCGGGGAAGTCAGCAATGTGAAGGGCGATGTTGGCGGGGTTAAGACCGACGTAGCGTCAACCAAGACTGACTTGGAAGCAACCAAGGCGAAACTGGAACACGCCATTGGCGATCTTGGCGTGCAGAGTGGCCTGATAGCGCATACTCGCGACGACTTGGACTCTCTTAAGCACAAAGGCGACCGCAACTATTACGAGTTCACGTTGATGAAGGGCGCGCAGCCGTCGCCGATCTCCACGGTGGCGTTGCAGTTGAAGAAGACCGACCCGAAGCGGGGCAAATTCACCATGAACGTGACGGCAGACGACCGCAACATTGAGAAGAAAGATCGCAACATGAACGAACCCATCCAGTTCTATAACGGTCGCGATCACTTGCTGTACGAGCTGGTTGTCTGGACGGTCGACAAGAATAAGGTCACTGGCTATCTGAGCACGCCAAAGGGCGCGCCCGTGCCGGTCACCGCTTCTGCCCCGCAGTAGACTGGACGCGATGAATCCAGTCATATTTCCAGGCGCGGCGGTCCTGCTGCAAATCGCTCTTCGCACGCTAGCGGTGTACACCATCGTACTCGTCGGCGTGCGCTTGAGTGGCAAGCGGGAAGTCGGGCAAATGACGCCTTTCGACTTGACGTTGCTCCTCCTGCTTTCCAACGCCGTGCAAAATGCGATGACGGGGCCGGACACCTCGGTCATCGGCGGGGCTACGGCTGCAGTCACGCTGCTTTCGGTGAACTACATTGTGGCGGAGCTCGCCGCGCACAATCGCAAAATTCGAAAAGTGCTTCGCGGGGAGCCAGCGGTTTTGGTCCACAATGGCCGATTGATGAAGAGTTCGATGGACCGCGAGCACGTTGGACTGGATGATTTACAGGAAGGCATGCGCGAGCACGGCATCGCAGCGATCACCGATGTGGCGCTGGCAGTGCTGGAAATCGACGGGAACATCAGCTTTTTGAAATACGAAGATGTTCCGGATGGCCACAACCTGCATCGGCGGGTGAAGTTTTTGCAGAAGCACTAGCTATGCGGAGCGGACGCTCTTGTCCGCTGCCTTTGACCTACCTCAGCCCTTTAAGGAATCCCGCTCCCGGCAACGTATTCAACACGTCGCTCCTCGTAAGCCAAGCTCGCCGAGCCTGCAGTACACCGTACTTAATCTTTTCCATGTGCGAAGTGTGGTGGGAATCGGTGTTGATCACAATCTTAATGCCGCGTTCTTTCGCCATGCGGAGGTGGCGATCGTTCAAGTCGAGGCGGTCGGGATAGGAATTCAACTCCATCGCAACTTTGAACTTCGCGGCTGCGTCCAGCACCGCTTCGATGTTCAGCGCGTAGGCATCGCGACGAAGCAGTAGCCGGCCCGTGGGATGGCCGAGAATTGCGGTGTTCTTATTCTCCAGAGCTTTTAGCAGTCGGTCCGTCATCTCCGAAGATTCCTGGCTGAAGTGCGAATGTACACTGGCAATGACCACATCCATTTGTTCGAGAACAGAGTCGGAGAGGTCCAGTGACCCGTCGGCGAGGATATCGACTTCGATCCCGGCAAAGACCCGAATCTTTCCGGCCAGCTTCTTATCCACTGCCCGAATCCTGGCGATATGTTCGACGGCCCGCTTGTCGTCAAGACCATTTGCGAAAGCGAGATTTTTCGAATGATCCGTAATCGCGATGTACTTGTATCCCCGCGCTTGGGCGGCCTCGGCCATTTCTTCGATGGTGTTCTTGCCGTCGGTTTCGACGGTGTGCATGTGTACGTCGCCCTGAATGTCTTCTTCGGTGATCAGATTCGGCAGCGTGTGTTTTTCAGCGGCTTCAATTTCACCCAAGCTTTCACGCAGCTCGGGAGGAATATAGTCCAGCTTCAACTTGGCGTAAATGTCTTCTTCCGTTTTGCTGGCTACGCGCTTCTCGTCTTCGAGGCGAGCCAAGCCGTATTCGTTGAGAGTGAAGCCCATTTTCAGAGCGCGTTGACGTAACGCGATATTGTGCGACTTCGATCCGGTGAAGTATTGCAGCGCGGCACCAAAAGATTCCGGGGCCAGCAATCGTACGTCCACCTGCATCCCGTTACGAGTGTGGAAGCTGATTTTGTTGTCGCCGCGGGCAATGACATCCGTCAGGTCAGGGAATTGCAGGATGTGGTCCATCACTTTCCGGCGCGATTCTTCGGTCACGCACGCCTTGCCAGTAACCAGGACATCGAGGTCTCCGACCGTCTCGCGTCCGCGGCGCAGCGATCCTGCCGGGGTGATCTTTTCGATGCCTGAGAGTTTCTTGAGATGTTCCGCCAGCTTCTCGGCCATCTCGTCGGCGACATCGATGAGGAAACGTCCGGAGATTCGACGGTAGTCCTCAATGGCCTTGAGCAGTTTGGTCTCATGCTTTTCGCCCATGCGCGGCAGCAAACGAATCTTGCCTTCTTTGGCCAGCTTCTCCACGCCATCGATATCGGCGACTTGATGAGCGCTCCAGATCAGAGCAATTGTCTTGGGGCCGAGGCCTTGAATCTTCAGCAGTTCCAGCATGGAGGGCTTGTACTTTGCCAGCATCTCCGAGCGAGCGGTGATCTGGCCCTTCTCGAAGAGCTCTTGCAGGTTAGCCAGCATGCCTTTGCCAATGCCAGGAATCGCAAGGACCCTCTTGGGATCGTGAATGAGGTCGCGCACCTGCTGCGGCAGGTTATCGATCGCCTCCGCGGCGTTCCTGTAGGAGCGGACACGAAACGAATCTTGGCCGTCGATCTCCAAAAGGTCGGCGGTTTCGTAGAGCAGCGTGGCAATCGCCTTATTGTCCATGAGAGTACCGCACCGATTGTAACGGGAAAAGTTTGTGGCGGGAAAAGGGGAGACTTGGCGCCGCCGAATTCCGGGTTGGCGGGGAATGTAAAGTCCGTCACCTCGGTGCTTTGACGGATCGTTGCAGCAGGATAAAATCAGGTATGGCATTTTCACGACGCCGGATCGCCGGGTTTACGCTCATCGAACTGATGATTGTGATCACGATTATGACCGTCCTGACCGGGCTGTTGCTGCCGATGGCGCGCGCGTCGATTCGTCGGCATAAAGAGCAGGGGCTCCGTGTCGATCTACAGATACTGCGGGACGCTATTGATGCCTATAAGGACGCGGCGGATCGTGGATTTATCCAGAAAGCAGATTCCTACGGCTATCCCAAGAATCTGGAGAGCTTGACGAAGGGCGTGGAAATGCGTGGCGGGAAGACGCTGCGGTTCCTGCGCGAGATTCCGGTTGACCCGATTACAGGGAAGGCGGAATGGGGAATGCATTCCATGGAAGACGACCCAGATTCAGACTCGTTTGATGAAACGAATGTGTGGGACGTTTATTCGAAGGCGGATGGTGTAGGGTTGGACGGTACCCGCTACCGGACTTGGTAGGGAACTGGTTTGGGAGTTTTCCACGACGCGTAGCGGAGCCCCGCAGAGCGCACGAACACGATTGTTGTATTCAGCGTAACGAAACTTGCCGACATGCCAGAACTACGGGCACAGGGGGTTGAGTTGCGTTGAAAACAACACCTAAACTCAAAGCCCATCGTTATCGTTAATCGTTATCGTCAAAGGATAGAAAATACAATGCCGTCCGCCGCCAAGCGCAAACCTGCAGCTCAGCCAGATTCCACCAAACACGTCACGGATATTGCTCTGCGTGCCTGTCTGGTCGCGAAGGATGCCACGTTCAATGTGCGCGATTTCATTCAGAGCTCGTCCAAGATGGCGCTGCTGGCGGTCCGCGATTGCGAGAAAGAACTGGACCGCATCGAGCGTCAGATTGACGACGAACTGCCCAAGGCGATCACCGAGGTAAGCGAGCCGGAGGCGCGGCAGTTGCTGGCCTGTTTTCGCTTCACGATCGATCTGGAACGCATCGGGGATCTTACCTGGACAGTGGCACATCGCCTGGAACAACTGAGTGCCCCCCCTGCCTAAGGAAGATGCGCGAGATCTGGTTGAAATGACGGAAGTTCTGGAAAGGATGTTAAACAAGGTTCATGAAGGATTTCTCAATCACGATGTCGATTTGGCACGAGCCGTGTTGCAAGCGGATGCTGAGGTGGATACGGCTTGCCGTGCGGTGTTCAAGCGCCATCTGGAAAGTACATCGACACGCGTGAGTGCGGACAGCACGAGCATCGTGCTGATGGCCCAGGCTTTTGAGCGGGCTGGCGATCATGCTAAAAATCTGGCGGAAGAGTTGTTTCATCTGGTGGAAGGGCACAGTCTCCTCCACGCATCAAAGCAACGGAAGCGGGTGGAATAGAGAGTGCGTTCCAACGCCTGTAAGAAAACTGCTACGCCGAGTCTTGCTCCGCTCCCCAATCTCCCAAAGCAGCAGTTTGGCTTGGGTTTCCCTCCGTCTGTCGTTGGAGGCCTGCGTGCCCAGGATCGTCGAAGGTTGTGAATGAGAAATGGAACACCTGCGAATAGACCGTAACTGTGAGCAGGATATGTCTCGCTCAAACGTAATGTGCAGGCTGGACTGCACTGAGAAAGACAGTCTGGTCCTTGGACTTGGCGATTCCATACCCCTATCCTGGAAATGATCTGCCCCTTGGGAGCGCCGCGTTGGCGTTCATTGTGTTGGCCGCAATCTCGCTTCTTGCGGGGCAGACAAGAAGGGAGCATCCATACATCGCAACGGGTTGGATGTGGTTTTTAGGGACGATGGTCCCGGTGATCGGATTGATGCAAGTTGATCTACATATATGCGTTACCGCATCAGCAAAGCGGGAAGGTAACCGGCGGCATAGCGGTGGTTTGCGAAGCCAGCTGGCGTCGGCCGGATTGATTACACCAAAGGAATTCCCGAGCGACTGCTGGCGGTAGAACGTTTTCTGGAGAAATATCCGCTTTATCAGGAGCGTTTTACCTTCGTTCAGATCGGCGCGCCAAGCCGCACCCACATTAAGCGCTACCACGATCTGATCGCCGAAGTTGAACTGGAAACGGGACGAATTAACTGGCGGTTCCAAAAAGGCAAGTGGAAACCGATTGTGTTCTTGAAGCGGCAGCACTCTCATGAAGAGGTTGAGCGCTATTACCGCGCCTTCCGATCTTTGTCTCGTCACGTCTTTACAGGACGGAATGAATCTGGTGGCTAATCGATTTGTCGCCGCACGCCACGACGAAGATGGAGTACTGGTATTGAGTCGCTTCGCAGGCGCTGCCAGCGAATTGCGCGACGCTTTGATCGTGAATCCTTACAACATTGAGCAAACGGCGGAGGCTATCCGCGCGGCAATCGCAAGGAGCCTGGAAGAGAAGCAGCCCCGCATGCGCCGTTTGCGAAAGGTCGTGCGCGAAAGGAACCCTTTCCAATGGGCGGCAGACCTGGTTGCCGCATTGTGCGAAGTGCGTTTAAGAGGCGGCACAGAGGAAGCGGTAGTCGAAAATGTTAAGTCCTCGCCGGCGGGGGTTGCTAGCTTGTTCGACCGCTATCGAAGGAACCTACTCGTTCGTCCGAGCCTACTTCAGGCGTTTAACCAGGTACAAGTTCGCGAGATCTTGCTGGAAGGAAGAGGCTTGTCCTTTGCCATCCGCTGAGATCGCTAACGGCCCAAAGAATTCCGCGCCTTGTTCGGGCGTCTTTAGTATGTGCCAAAGTTCACGGCGGTGCGTGGATGGCTCGTAACGGGTGACGGTAATCGTGGAACCTCCCAGCTTACGGAAGAAAAGGTAACGGCCGTCGGCGCTCCAGCGCACAACATTTTCTCCGGGTTCAAGATCGGTGAGAGGTGAGGCACCGGTCCCGTCAGGAGCGGCCAAGGAAAGATGGCGTCCTTCGACCAACACCAAGTGATGTTGGTCGAGTGAAACAGCGGTTGCTCGAACATTCTCTTGGGTAATTGGAGTCGGCTTCCTGTTTTCACCTGGCTTGTCCAACGAATAGGTCCACGACCGCATTGGGTGCCCCGCGTCGCTGGCGGTAAAGAGAATGCTCTTGCCGTTAGGAAACCACTCGACGGATTCGTAATGCATATCTCCAAAATTTAGAACTTGAGAATCTCCAGGTCCGGTAGGGAGAATCAAGAGGGATGAGCCTGAGGAATCGCGTCGGATGCACAACACCCATTTGCCGTCGCGCGAAAGAGCAGGACGGTTTCCATAGCCTAAGCGGACAGCGGGAGAGCCGTCGGTATTGCGAAGGTAAATTGCAGCATTGCGACCTTCTCCGTTAGCAAGTTCCACAAACAGAAGTTTGCTGGCGTCTTCCGAAAGTTCGTACACGAAAGAACCGTCAAGCCAGGCAAGGTTGCGACCCGTAGCGCCATCGGATGGCATAAAAAGAATCCCCAACCGCGAGTTCACGTTATTGAGGAGCACGCGTCCGTCACGAGCCACGTCTTGTAGCACGATCCATCCGGCTACTTGAAAAAGTACTCGTTGTTTCCCGCCTAGGTTGACGGCATAGAGGGCGGGGTCAGAGCTAGCCTGACTGGCGGAAAACCACACTTCGTCCCCATTGGCGGACCAAGCCAGGCCTCCTATGTTCCGCCACCCTCCCGATAAGAGCTGTTTGGGATGATCACGTCCAACAATGAACGCTGAGAAATCCCCGATTTCGTTCATTTCAAAAAAAGCAACTACCTTGCCGTCCGGCGAGATGCGGATAAATTGAGGCGGGCGTACATCGGTCTGGTACAGAACTGTTCCAACTGGATATTCAAGGCGATGATGTCCGCCAACATTGCGGACGACAGCCATAGATTCGGCATCGGGAGCCCAGTCGGCGTCACTCACGTTTTCCAAGACTTCGCGAGGGGCGCCGCCCCCAATGGGAACGCGAGTCAGCGTCGCGGTGGGTCCGTCCAAAAGCACAGCCATTTCTCCAGCGGCGGAAACGGCCAGCAACTTCCCGTTCATGGTACCTAACGATCGTGATTCACGATTTCCTGGCAAAGTGGAAAAGAGTTGGCCCGGGGCACCTTCCCAGCGGGCACTATAAGCGATTGCACTTCCAGGAGCGAAACGTGCTGAAGTGACGTCGCCTCGACGAAAAGTTAAGCGCTGGAAAGATGGCGGATCCTGCGGAAACCACTTGCTTGCGAAGTAGGCACCGGGAAGCAACCCGGCAAGAAGCCCCACGGAGAGAGCAACAGGGAGCCAGCGCGATGCCTTCAGAGAAACAATCCTGCGCACGGTGTTGCGGGCAACAGCAGAGGTGGACCTCGATTCGATTTCCTGGCGCAACTCTTCCAATTCGACCTTGACGTCTGCCATGGTCTGCCAGCGGCGCTCGGGCTCCTTCCGAAGGCAACGAGAAAGGATGCGCTCCAGTTCCGGAGGTACATCGGGAATCGATTCGGAAATAGGAGACGGTTCCTTCGAAAGAATCGCTGAAAGGGTAGCAATCTTGGAAGCACCGGAGAAGGCGCGGCGCCCGGTAATCATTTCGTAAAGCACGGAACCGAAGGAAAAGATGTCTGAGCGCGCATCCAGTTCCTTACCCTCTGCCTGCTCAGGCGACATGTAGGCCACGGTTCCCAGAAGCGTGCCATCTTCCGTAAGAGGCGAGCCTTCCCCGTGCAGCGTGTCAGCGAAGGCGTCCGGTTCTGCCGTCTCGCTAAGCTTGGCGAGGCCAAAATCCAGAATCTTGACTAAGCCCTGCGGCGTGACCATGATGTTGGACGGCTTTAGGTCGCGGTGGATGATGCCCGCGGCGTGTGCGGCGGAGAGTCCGTCGGCTATTTGCGCGGCATACTTAAGAGCTTCACGAATGCGGAGTCCCTTTGTGCCGATAACGTGTTCCAGAGTGTCGCCGGCGATGAACTCCATGGCAATATAACGCACTGTGGCATCGTCGAGCTCGCCCGACTTGATTTCGTAAATGGTAACGATGTTGGGGTGATTGAGGGCAGAGGCCGAACGCGCTTCGCGTTCGAAGCGCTGCAACCGGCCCGCGTCCGCGGAGAACGATGTCGGCAAAATCTTGATGGCGACACTACGCTCCAGGCGGGGATCCCGCGCCCG
>JAYVEP010000109.1:0-12412 GCA_043749225.1 Acidobacteriaceae bacterium | reverse complement strand
GCCGGGCCATAGACCTCGAGAGGTTCTTTTCTGCCCATGATCCAGGGTGTGAGAATGATGTCGGGAAAACCGAGGGTGTGATCAGAGTGTAGGTGGGTGATGAAACCAATCTTGAGGTTTACCGGATCCAGGCCAGCCACGCCTTTGTCGCGGGCCGCCGCCGCCCGCCGGACGAGTCCCGTTCCGAAATCGACGAGATACGGAACCCCGTTTACAACGATTGCAGTACAGGGCCCCGCTCGTTCCGGATCTGGAAGTGGAGTTCCTGTACCCAGCAGAACAATTTGGGTTTGGGATATTGGTTTTGTTTGGGCCTGTGAGATGGTATGGCAGGTCGAAATAAGCAGAACCAGTAATCCGAAAGTACAGCATTTGCAACCATGTACGTTGATAGGGCACCTCTTCAATACAGCCAAGCGTCAGTATACTGATTTCTCCACCCGGCCTCTTGGCTTTGCCACAGGTTACTCAGAAATCGATACACCCTGTGCTTCACGGAACATTCACCAACCCGTTCCGTATCGCATACACAACCAACTCCGCCGTCTTGTGAATATTCAGCGCAGCCATAATGTTAGCGCGATGCACGGCCACAGTATTCGCACTGAGGTCGAGATGTGCCGCAACCTCTTTGTTGGATTTTCCATCGACAATCAGCTGCAGGACTTGCAATTCGCGAGGCGTGAGGCTGTTGCCGCGTTCACCCTTCAAGGCGTCGGGCCGATCAACTTTCGGGTCGAGAACAATCTCTCCCTCTATGACCCGGCGGATGGCCGTTACCAGTTCCAAATCGAGAGCGCTCTTCAGAATGTAGCCGCGCGCACCCGCCTCCAAAGCCTGGCTGACCCACGTTTTTTCCGAATGCATGCTCAGCATCAGAACGGCAATTTCCGGATTGGCCGCCAAAATCTCTCGCGTCGCCGCCAATCCATTCATCCCGGGAAGCGCGCAGTCCATAACGATCAACTGAGGCGCGAGGTCCTTCGCCATCCGCACGGCTTCGGTGCCGTCGCTGGCCTCGCCGATGACTTCAATATCCGGAGTATCTTCCAAAATTCGCCGAAACCCGCGGCGAACCAGGCTGTGATCGTCGACCAATAAAACGGAAATCTTGTCAGACATGAGGCTCCAGCTATTGTTCAGAAACAGTGTTGCCCAGAAAAACATTTCGCGGAACCACCAATCGCACCCGGGCTCCGCCTTCGACAGGCTTCTGGAACAGAATACTACCGCCAACCAATTCGGCCCTCTCGCGCATGGCGACCAATCCGATCCCCTGTTTCCCCGGCGTTGGCTGGAATCCCTTGCCGTGGTCCTCCACTTCCAATTGCAATGCCTCCGGCAGGAATTGTAGCCGCACCCGGGCTTCCCGCACTCCCGCATGGCGAACTACATTGTTCAAAGCCTCCTGCAGAATCCGGTAGATGTGTACTGCCGCGTCGTTTCCGACAGGAAACGGCGTACCCGATTTCTCGTAAGAAAGTTTGATCCCCGCTTGCCGCTCGACCGTCGGCAGGTACCACTCAATTGTACGTACTAGCCCTGCTTCGTCGAGCATCACGGGGTGCAGAGCCTGTGAAAGACTACGGACATTGTTGAGTGTGGACTGCGCAATTTCTGTGACCTCACGCAAATCTGCGCGTAGAGTCGAGCCCTCCGGCGCATGATTCCCGGCTCGGCTGAGCATGGCACCCATCGCCGTAAGAATCTGCCCGAATTCGTCATGCAGTTCGCGCGAGACGTGCAGCAACACAGACTCTTGCATCGCGATTAGTTTTTGCGCCAGTTCGCTGCGTTGTTCGGAAAGCGCCGCCAGTTGCGCAAAAATTTGCCGGTTGGAGTGGATCACGTAGAGACTCGTCAGCAAGATCGCCGCCAGCGTGGCGGTGAGAAAAACGTAAACCTGGCGTTGCACCCGCCCATAAATTTCGCCGACATGCGCAGCGGCCTGCTCTTCACTCTCGTTATTTTGCACCAGCAACCTAGAGACCGCAGTATTCAAAGCGGCGAGACGCGCTTGCAACGACAGTCGAATCTCCGCACGCGCTTCCGCTTCCTTGCCGCTGCGAGCCAGCGCAAATGTACGCTCGGTTGCGTCCCAAAACTGCGTCAGCGAGCTGCGTAAATATTCGCGCTGTTCCGGAGAACTCTGCGCGACCGCTAACTGCTCCTCGCGACGCAGTGCGTCATTAAGATCGCCGTGCAATCGCTGAAACTGTGCCGACCACGCTGCCAGGGGATAGGGTTCATCGCGATCCAGCATATCCCGCATCGCGAGCGCCACCGAGTTCAAGTCATTCTGAATGCGCAGAAGCTGTAGAGAATCTTTGCGATTGCGATCCGCCAACTCGCTTTGCAAGCGGCGCAAGCCCCTAATCTGCGTAGTGATGTAGTAGGAATAAGCCACGACGGCGGCCAGCGTGAGGATCAGGCCCAGAAGCAGTCCGGCGGTGGGCGACTGGTGTCGAAGCAGCGCAGGTTGCACTTGCCGAGCATATAACGCGGCAGGCATTCCTTCCAACTGCAAGGCTAGCTTGGCGCAGCCATCGCGAAGTAGGCAAGCCGCGACACTGGACTTGCCTCAACCTGATTTTAAGCGTGTACTAGAGGCTAATCGCGGGTTGTGAACCTGTGCGAACATGAGTCTTGTATTCATCCCCGACGATTCGCTTGACCGCCGTTGAACTGTTCTTGGGCCCAATCGAGAATCTTGCCGAAGAGGGCCATGCGGATGACCGCGAGCGCCAATAAGAATAGTAGGAAACGGGTTCAAATCCTTGCTGTGATCTTCTTGTTCTCCTGCCTGGCGAGCGTCGCCGCGCAAGAAACTTCAAACGCAACTTTACAAGCCCCCAATACACAGGTTTCGAGAAATTCGGATCGGTTTGGCGCCCAGCCGCAGCTTACCGTCGACGAAGTCGTCCGCCAGATGGTGCGCAAGAATATGGAACGGGCCGATGCTCTCTTAGGATTTCAGAGTACTCGCGTCTACCGATTGCGGTATCGCGGCTTTCCCAGCAGCCGCGAGGCGGAGATGACCGTCAACGTCGTCTATCGCGCGCCAGATTCCAAGCAGTTCACCGTCGTTTCAAAGACAGGATCGAAAATCATTCTCGACAGGGTGTTTACAAAGCTGCTGGAAGGCGAGCAGGAAGCGATGAAGGCCGAGAATCGCTCCCACACAGCCCTCAATTCTGAAAACTACAACTTCGCGCTAGCGGGATACGAGTCGACCGGACCGACTTCCAATTACATTCTCCAAGTGGAACCTAAAGTTCCCAGCAAGTTTCTCTACCGCGGCAAGGTTTGGATAGATTCCAAAGACTTCGCCGTGAGCAGAATCGAAGTCGAGCCAGCCAAGAGCCCATCGTTCTGGACCAAGAAAAGCGAGATCCGCCACGTTTACACAAAAGTAGAAGGCTTCTGGCTGCCGCAGCAAAATAAGTCCGTCTCCACCATCCGCCTAGGCGGCCAAGCCACCCTGACCATCGATTACAAGGACTACAAAATCGCCGATGGTTCGGTCGCTCGGTAGTCTCAAAAGAAGCGGCGGGCAACATGAACCCAGCGGTTCGATAACAGATCATCTGACCGCCGCAAAGAACCAAAAGAACCAAGGTTTTACAAACACCCTCTAAGTTTGTCATTCCGAAACGTAGTGAGGAATCTGCTCTTCTCTTGCCTAGCCAGATATCCGACCATCACCCGCACTCGGGAAGAGCGCGGCTTCAGCCTTGCCACAAAGCCACTAAATTCTGGGGCTTGAGCCCCTGAGGCATCCGCGATCCCTCAAGAGCATCACGGTGCAAACGTGACTTGCTGATACGCCTCCCCTTGTGCCGACGACTAACCTGAATCGTCTCTTCTGATCGAGCCGCTTCAAAAAATCCAGCATCTTGTCCGTCGTAAACCGGCTGGAATGCCCATTCATCAAGTGAGAAACTTCAGGCTGCGCAATCCGCAAAACTTTAAGCCATTTCACGCTGTTTCATTTTCCGATCTTCGAGAATCTTGAAGACATAAAACCCAATCTGCCCCCGCGCCATGAGCTGATCGGAGTCGTTAAGCCCCAGATCGGCAAACACGTTCCCCGAACCCTTTTCGACCTTAATTCGGCTTCGGGTCGTCGTTTTTTGATTCTTCATCTTCGGCCTGCCACTTCCGGCGTTTTTCCTGCTCGGCCAGTGCCACTCTTCCTCCAGGAGTTTTCTCCCATGTATCTGCGGGCTCTTGACCGGGATCAACTCAGTACCTCCGTACCTCGCCTTTCCATGAAACGAACTCTTCAGTGCAGTTGAGGCAACGCAGACGGTTTGCATCATCAACCGTCGTTTGCTTTACGTCCATTTAGAGCGGATAGATGCGATATGAAATGAACTGCATGTGTTTTGGGGTCAAGGGCAGACTTATCTCGATTAGGGGCTGTGACAGGCTAGGGTGACTCAGACCGGGCGGCAGCCTGTGCGATCAGTTCGCCGTTTCCGAGCGTGCCCCAGCCTTCTTGGGCGGCGGTGCGAACTTCATGATGAGTCAGCGAGCGTCCCAGCGCGACGGGAATGTTCTTATCGAACAGAAGTCGCATCGTGTGCTTTCGCTGCGTAGGCGAGTACTTGCTGGACCTGTGCCAGAGGCAACTCGAAAAGTTGGGCTATTTCCTCCGGCACTACGCCAGCCTCATAGTTGTTCAAGATGTCATGTACAGGCATACGGGTTCCGCGCAATACAGGGCGAGCACGCTGTATTTGCGGATTGATCTCAACGATCGGACATTTGGACCAGTCCATAAAACACCTCTCGGACGCTGTCAGAGTTGCTGCTCGTATTCTACCGACAGCGCCCTACTCCCCCACAAACTCCACCCTAACCTCACGTGGAATAATGCCAGCCTTGTACCCCATATCCAACAACCGTCGCACAGCCTCGCGCCCATCAGGACCGTAGTCCAGCGTCCGTTCGTTGACGTACATCCCAACAAATTTATCCGCCGCCTGCGTATCGAGATCCCGGGCGAACTGCATGGCGTACGCCAGCGCTTCCTCGCGATGATCCAGCGCGTACTGAATGCTTTCCCGCAGCGCCAGTCCCACTTGCGCCATCAGCTCCGGCCCAAGCGAGCGTCGAATCGCATTCCCACCCAGCGGCAACGGCAGTCCTGTCATCTGCTGCCACCACTTGCCGAGGTCCACCACGCGCTGCAACCCGGATTTTGAATACGTCAGCTGGCCCTCGTGAATGATCAATCCCGCTTCGTACTTGCCTTCCAAAACTTGCGGAATGATCTGATCAAACGGCACAACTGCGGTCTCAATCCCGGGAGCAAAAAGCTTCAGCGCCAAGTAAGCAGTCGTAAGCGTTCCCGGAACGGCGATCAGTTTCGTCTTGATCTCGTCCACATTAAATGGACGCGGCGAGACGATCATCGGGCCGTAGCCGTCTCCTACGCTGCCGCCGCTTTGCAGCAGAACGTACTTATCCTGAATGTACGGATAAGCGTGGAACGAAATTGCGGAGACATCGTAGAGTCCTTCGCCATCCATCGCCGCGCGATTCAGGCTCTCAATATCGCAAAGCGTATGCGTGAAGCGCAGTCCAGGCGTACGAACTTTGTTCGTCGCCAAGCCATAAAACATGAATGCGTCGTCCGAATCCGGACTGTGTGCAACCGTTATTTCGCGTACATCAACAGACGTGCCAGTAGACATGACTTCCTTATCGTAAGGCCAGTTTCGAGGGGCCGGTAGTAGTGCTGGTTTCTAGAGTAGTAATTTTTAGAGTAGTAAAACGTGTTTCTAAAATTTCGACCGGGAAGGGCACGACTTCAGTCGTGCCGCTAAGCCCAAAAAATACTGGGCTTTAGCCCCTGAGGAACCGAGTTCTACTGCCCAGAGCCGCCGCAAACATGATCTTAATCACTTCTGCAAACACGAACCAATACAACCCAAACTTCAAAGCCGTCGTGATCGAATGCGTCAGAACAAACAGCCAGCTCAACCCGCCAGCGAACAGCAGTGTCTCAGCCGCGACGCCCGCAAACAAGGCACGGAGGAACGTCCCCTGTCCGCGCTCGTAGATCCATCCAGCGACGAATGCTACAAGAGGATAGGCCAGCAGAAAACCGCCAGTAGGACCGAGCAACTGGGCCACCCCACCCGGCCCTAAGGGATTGAAAACAGGCATCCCAGCCGCGCCTTCCATCAGATACAAAGCCAAGGCCAGAAATCCCCGCCGACTTCCCAACGCCAATCCAACCAGCAGCACGCCAAAATTCTGCAACGTCAGTGGCACCGGCGTGAAGGGAAGTGGAAACGAAATTCGCGCACAGGCGGCTACGAAAAGACTGGCACCCACCACCAACGCAATCTCGGCTGCCCAGCTAAGAGGTTTGCTTGCAATACTATCGAGGCTTGCAACTGCCGTTTTTGCCATAGTCTTCAATCTCTTACATGAAATCCCGGCCCAGCTTAGCCCTTTAAGAGCCTTCAGGTCCGCTCGCGGAGTCCAATTCCTCGCCCGCTTCGTGCGGTGCCGCTTTTGAAGCAAAATGGCCTCGGACACGCACGAAAATCGCCACTGCGGCTCCGGTCGCGATCACTCCGCTCGTCCCGAGGATGAGGAACCACCACATCATCCGCATGATGGACTAGGATACCAAAATCGTACCGACGAGTGGGATTAATCGAATGCGCTCCGGCGTGCGCCTCAACAACCCAAGCCGAACGGCAGACTAATACGGGGACAGGTCCCCGGATTGTCCTCGACGAGGGGGATTTCTTCCCCCAGCGCGACTATCCAAACGAAAGCAGTTTTCAAGATTTACATGCGCTTAACGACTGTCCAGGTTGTTGCTTTTGTTGCTGAGTCGCACCGACGCACCAGTGACGGGGGATTCTGCAGAGCTGTGCGACAAAACCATCGAGGCCACGATTCTGCGTGGTGCGGAAATTGACCTCAGACCATCCACCCACATAACCATCAACAAACAATGAAGAACACTTTACAAGATATAAAAGGAGCTAGAATCATGAGAAGCAATGTAACTCTAAGTAAACTATTGGCCTGCTCGATGATCTGCGTAGGGGCCGCAACATTGGTGAGCGCAGCCTCCGCGCAGAGCCAAAGTAAACCAACCCCTGGTGAAAAAATCGCCCGGCGCGGGGACATCAAAAACCTTCCGGCGCCACTCAAAGCGCGCATCGTAGAGCTCGCAAACCGGCCCACCACCTCTGTTCCGAACATAGTCTTCAGTGAAGCCGACACACCGAGCCAACTATTCCAATATTACTTGCTGGATACAAAGCATTTTCAACCCAATGTCTTTACCGACATCATTCCGGGCCTCAATGATGGCACCAGACCGACAGCAACTGGAGCCAACCGCCAACGCTCTACAATTGGCGCAGTTCGAGTGGTTCTGGAACCCAAACCCGACAAGCCCAGGGACCCGAACGACGTTCGCGCCGTGATTGATGTATTCACGGATGTGTCCGGACTGTTCGTCATCAACAATGAATCCGGGTGGTACGAAGGATGGATGATCCACGATTTGAAGGTGCCTCCGGTTGCTTCACCCAGGCCCAGTGGTAGAGCCCAATACGGCACAATCACCGCCGAAGACGCGGCAGCGATCGCAGCCATCGGGGGGCACAACAACGTTCCAGGCAACTTGTTTACTGGGGACGGGAATGCACCGCGTTTCGGCAGTCTGGATGACGTTTACCCGGATCCCGCGCGGCAGCCGAATATCGTTCCCTTTCCGGTCAGCATTGGTGCTTTCAATGCGCAGCAGCAGAGCGACATCCACGCTTATTGGGAATTCAACCCGGGAACGAACTGGGTATTCCCTCACTATGAATTGCCCTTCACGGGCGGCGTCCCTGGAACTTTCGCTGCGGGCCTGCAGTACAACCTGCAGTCCGTAATTCCTGGATCCGGACCTTCTGGAATTTCCAACGACAAGCTTGTTTATGGAGACAATCCAGACAATCCTCGCGATGCGGATCGGGGGGAAGTCAGCAATGTAAAAGATCCAGACCGTCCAACGCCGCCGAACCCCGCACATCTTGAGGTCCGTAACCGGTTCATACCGAGTGGCCTCACCGATGAAGTTATTCAAGATGTCTTCAGCCGCGTGAAGTCATTTGAGCCGAACGTTTCCGACGTAGGGCAAAGGTTGTTGGATGCGTATGCGTATGAAGTATCACTCGCCGACCAGAACGGTGACGGCGTCCTGTCGTTTGTGGAAGCCGACATCAATGGAACCTCGGATGGGCTGCCCAATACACGTTTGTATCTGCCAGCGACATCGTTTGATCGATTCGCTATTACCCGCGAGATCGATGATGGCCTACTGGCACCCCGTTTTGCTCCCAGCCAGCGCGGCTACGTAATGAGCGGCTTCTTAACGCTCGTGAATCCCGCAGTATTGGCATCGGTACCTCGGGACAACGACAACCGCTAGTGTCGCAACTTAAAACGAGCGGGGGATCGCACCCCCGTTGCAATTAGTTCAACTCAGTTCAACTCGGTTGGAGAGGCACTCGATTGAACTTTTGTCCCAGACGGCGAATCGCCCTGCCCTGGCGCGGGGGATTCGCTGGTCTTGGGAAGTTCCTAGGTAAAGATGAAAGCTGTTAGCCAAAAGAGCGCCCACACCTTGTCTTACAAACCCGATGGCTGGGTGGCGCCCAGTTATGATTTCCTTAAGGACCGTCAGCGCGATGAATTCCCCTGAATTCGCCGAAGAACACGCAGAGACTGCGTTACAGGCTGACGGCCAGCTCCGTGCCGAAGAATTCGCGCTGGTGGAGGGAGTCCTGGCCGGGAACCGCAAAGCCATCGGCGACATGGTGGAGCGATACTCCGATGTGGTCTATCGTTTCCTTGTGCAGCGCCTGGACCGAGCCGAAGTTGTCGATGATCTTGTGCAAGAGGTATTCCTCGCTGGGTGGAGGAATCTCAGTCAGTTTCGGCGGGACTCGGCGCTGGGGACTTGGCTGTGTGCCATTGCGCGAAACAAAGTCGCCGATTATTACCGCGAGCGGGTTCACGAACTGATTCCTTCCTGTGATGACGAAGGCGATCTGCCAGAAGCCCTGGTCGGGAATCTCAATCTGGAAGAAGAGATAGACCGGGAACGCGCAGCGCATAAGATAGACGGCATCTTGTGCCTCATGCCAGAATCGTACCGGGCCGTTCTGCTTTGGCGCTACTGGGATGAGCGGTCTTTGGCGGATATGGCGAAGCTGGCGGGAAAAACGGTGAAAGCGATGGAGCGGGTCTTGGCCCGCGCAAGGAACGAGTTTGCGGGGAGGTGGAATCATGAGTAAAAACAAACCGATGGACGATTCCTTTTTCGAAGAACTCGTGCGTGCGAACGTCTCGAAGGCCACTGCGCCTTCTACTCTCAAGTCGAAAATCTACTCGCGTTTGCTGCAAGAAACTTCGCAGAGTAGCAAATTGTTACCCCTGCACCAATGCAAAACCGCAGGCTACGATCTTTGCTTTTGGGAAGACTTTGTCGTGGCCTTGCCGCTTGGCGAAAAGTTAGGAAAACTGAACCACTGTCGTGTTTGCCACGGTCGCCTCCTGGGCGAAACCATCGAAGGCGCACCTCTACCCTGGGCTAACTGTCCCTATGCAAAGTTTCAGAAGACCTAGAGCGTGTTTCATAAACAATATCTCAGGGTAATCCAGAAGGCGGGTGGCCGAGGTTTTGATCTCTGTAACATAACCAAGAAAAAGCGGTACTCCTTGGCTCGATGTTTATCGGTCCTCGAAGCCCTTCGTACTTCTCTGAGGGGGAATAATCCGGGGACAGGAACATGTGAAGAAATTCAATTTTCGATTTCGGCCGATTTTTCGGGGGGTCCAAAATGTATCCGAATATCGCAAACGTCGTTTGTAGGGCATTTAAACGATTAGTTTTTCGGACCAAAACTAGTGCACCTTCTGGAACCTGATTTCTTCACATGTTCCAGACGGGACGTTCCCCGGAGGGTGGCCCATTCTGAATTTCGCGTTCTTTGCGAAATTTAGAGTGGGGATGTTCAAGGCTGGCCTAGAACTAGCATCCGGCTGCGAGGAAGGGGCGAAATCGAGTCGAAACAGGACGACATGAAAATGCAACCGAGCGGCGGGAACACTCTGTCCATCTGTCGAACTGCCCCACTCTAGCCAAACCCGGGCTTGAATGGGCCACCCGCCTCGATCTGCTGGACCAGCGGAAAATAGCAGATTCCTCACGATAACGCCGTGCGGAATGACAACTGTAGAGTTTTTCAACAAACTCCTACGCAACCGCTCGCGGACAGGAGTGTCGCGCCACACTGTTTCACCGCGGAACTCTCGACTCCGTGCTGCTTTTCATTGAACTGAAACAAAGATCAAACAAAGGTCAAACCAAGATATGGAACAAACCGACCATACGGTCAGTTCGCGCCAACCATGTCTCTTATTTTTTTTGCTTTCCCCCAAACAGCGTTGCGGGCAGGCGGGACGGGGTGTACCATTGCCGCTGTTTGAAAATCAGCGGCAATTCCGAATCGATATTCCTCAGTAAAATTTGCTCTCTCGAACAACTTGCTGAACTGATTCACTAAACTGATCCACTGATCCTAAGGAGAAGTCACGAATGATGAACATCACAGCAACCAGCCAGTCCCCCGGCCCTCGCTTTGGGGCTTCGAGCCTCACAATTGTTGCAGCGTTCGTTCTGGTGTTGGCCACCAGCGCGATCCCGCTGCACAGCCAAACCGTGATCCAAATCCAGAAAGCAGGAACTGGATCCTTCCAGTCGCTTCCCACCGGCGGCATCAGCAACCAGGGCGTGTCGGAATTCGACGACGCCATCGCCGATCAAGCCGACGCCAGCGGCTCGGTCAATCCATTCCTCAACCGCAGCGTCGCGCAAGCCCCCGGGCTGGGCGCGCCCACCACCAGCAACGGCAAGAAAGCAAAATCCAACCCCCAGCTCAATTTCAGCGTTGATGGACTGAACTTCTTCAATCAGAGGTTTGCCAATGGCGGCAACCAATTCTCGGTCGAACCTCCCGACCAGGGTCTGTGTGCTGGAAACGGTTTCGCCCTCGAGTCCCTGAATGACGTGCTGCGTGTCTATGACACCAACGGCAATGCGGTGACCGGCGTGACCGACCTCAACTCGTTCTATGGCTATATTGCTGCCATCAACCGCGGGACGCCCTCTCCCTTCCTACGTGGACCGACCGTCACCGATCCTGTCTGCTACTTCGATGTCCAGACGCAACGCTGGTTCCAGGTGGTGCTCACGCTCGACCACATCGGCACCTCGCCCAGCCTCAATGGCAACAATCACCTCGACATCGCCGTTAGCGACACGTCCAGCCCGCTGGGGACTTGGACGATCTTTCAACTGCCGGTGCAAAACAACGGCACCCAGGGCACACCCAACCACGGCTGCCGCGGCGGTTTCTGTCTGGGCGACTACCCGCATATCGGCGCGGACGCCAACGGCATTTACCTCACTACCAACGAATTCGCGCTCTTTGGCTCTGGATTCTTTGGCTCCCAGGTTTATGCCATCTCGAAGCAGGCCCTGGTCAATGGAACTGCGTCGAGCGCGGTATTGTTCAACACGTCGGACGCGGCGTTCCTACTTGACGGCGCTCCCGGTTTCACCGTATGGCCAGCACAGTCTCCCGACCCGGGCTCCTTTGCCACCGCCAATGGCGGGACCGAATTCTTGATGAGCTCGGTGGCGGTGTTCAGCAACACCGGAGTTGACAATCGCATCCGCGTGTGGTCGATCACCAATACCCAATCGCTGAATACGGCTTCGCCAAGCCCGAGTCTCTCGTCCAGCGTCGTCAATACCATCGCCTACGCCGTACCCAACAACTCCAACCAAAAGGCGGGCAACTTTCCGCTAGGACAACTGCAGGGGCTTCCCGAAGGCGCCATCGGACGGAACGACTCGCGCATGCAACAAGTCTCCCTTGCCAACGGCAAGCTGTGGGGCGCGCTCGATACCGGGCTCTTAATCAACAGCCGCAACGTGGCTGGGCTGGCGTATTTCGTCATCAACCCCAATAGCGGCGGCGGCAAGGTTGTCCAGCAAGGCTATGTGGGTATGGCGAACAACAACCTTACACGTCCTGGCCTAGGCGTCACGTCCAGTGGACGCGGCGTCATCGGCTTCACCCTGGTCGGCGATGATTACTATCCCAGCGCCGGCTACGTCGCTGTAGACGCTAAGGTGGGAGCTGGCGACATCCATGTCGCAGCGGCCGGTGTGGGCCCGCAAGATGGCTTTACCGAATACGGTGGTCGCGCCCGCTGGGGCGACTACGGCGCCGCTGCCGTGGACGGCAATACCATCTGGATCGGGAATGAATACATCGGCCAGACTTGCACCCTCGCGCAGTTCTCCGTGGAC
>JAYVEP010000108.1:0-12442 GCA_043749225.1 Acidobacteriaceae bacterium | reverse complement strand
CAAGGAACAGTAAAGTGGTTTAACGACGCAAAAGGATACGGCTTCATCAGCCGTCAAAACGGGGAAGATGTTTTCGTGCATTTTTCGGCAATCCAGTCTAACGGATTCCGCAGCTTGCAAGAGGGTCAAGCCGTGCAGTTTGACGTGGTGAAGGGTCCGAAGGGCTGGCAGGCGGAGAACGTCAAGGTTCTGTAGGCAGACCAAGACATTCGAGAAGAAGGAGCGGCTTTCGAGCCGCTTTTTTCTTTTGGCGGCAGCCATCTTTTTTGTTCGGGGTTCTTTTGGAGCAAGATTCTGTTGTAGCCTTGTATGTTTTCCTGGAGCCCTCATGACAGACGAGCAATCCCCGCCGGATACTTCGACACCTGGTAATTCTACATCTGAAACAAGTTCTACCGCAGTCGAGTTGTTGTCGGCGCAATCGGCGTTGCCTTTCAATTTTCTTTTCGGCTCCGACGGGTTGCGGTCGGGTTGGGGTTTTGCTTTGTATCTGGCGCTCGTGGTTGGGTTGGTTGTCTTTTCGCAAAAAGCGCTGGCGCCGTTCATGCATAAGCTTAATGGAACGCTATGGCCGGACATGGTTGGACGTGTTGTGGTAACGCTCTGCGCGGTGCTGCCTGCAGTGCTTGTGGGGTGGCTGGAGAGGCGACCGTTTGGCGTGTATGGATTGCCGTCACAAGGTGCGTTTGGAAAAAAGTTTTGGTATGGCGTGATTTGGGGATTTGCCGGGTTGAGCCTGTTGCTGTTGGCGATGCGCGGCGCTCACGTTTTTTATTTTGGTGGAGCTGGATTGCATGGTTCGCGCGCGCTAAAGTTTGCGGCGTTCTGGGCGGTGTTTTTTCTGCTAGTCGGATTCTTTGAGGAATTTTTGTTTCGGGGATACACGTTGTTTACGTTGAGCCGTGGGGTGACGTTTTGGCCGGCAGCTGTGGCGCTTTCCCTGGTATTTGGTGGTGTGCACTTGGGAAACAAGGGCGAGAGCTGGGTTGGAGCATTGGCTGCCGCGGCAATCGGGCTATTCTTTTGCTTTACAGTACGCCGGACCGGGACACTGTGGTTCGCCGTGGGATTCCATGCATCATGGGATTGGGCTGAGAGTTATCTTTATGGTGTCCCTGATAGCGGAACTTCGACCAATGGACATCTGCTGAATCCCTCGTTTCATGGTCCTGTGCGGCTGACGGGCGGTAGTGTGGGGCCGGAAGGAAGTCTGCTCGTGTTTGCTGTTATCGGAATCCTGTTTGCGGTGTTTCATGCGCTGCATGCACCGAGCATCTCAGCCCACCAGCTAACAGCAGATTCCTCACGATAGGGCTGTTCGGAATGACAAATTCTCGAGGGTTTATTTGAAGGTGAGAGGCGGACAAGAACGTCCGCCCCTCACTCTCTTATCCACGAGCGACGTTCACCACGAATAGTGCACGGTGTAAGTGATGACCTGCTCGCCGTCTGGCGCTACTGTCACAGGGAACTCGACAGTCTGTGAATCTTTTTTCTTTGATTCGTGAGACTGTTCGGTGAGCTTCCAGTTGGTCCAGCGGTAGAGATGTTCCACAACGCGTACGTTCACGGGTTCTTTTTTGTGATTGCGAATCTTAATTTCGAAGGATTCGTCGATCCAGTGATGGGCGGAATCGACGTGAATGTTGGTGCGTTTGCGTTCGCCGCGAAGATCGAAAGAGTTGCCGGTGAAAACGCGGATGGTTTCATCTTTCGGCGTGTGATCAATGCTATTTTCGCCGATGAATTCCAGGTGGCCGTCGGTGTCGCGGCGGTAGAAGCGCAGGCGGCCTTTGGGTAGGGCGATGCCGAGATGGTTGTTCTCCGAGTTCTTGAACTCCTGCATGACCCAGATCTTTGGATTGGACTGTGTACCGTAGTTCTGGTCTTCGCGCGCCTGTTCCATGGAATAGTAGCCGTATTGGGCGGTTTGCGCGCCGTCGTAGACATAGAGACGTTGCGACTGGACGCTGGTGGAACGTACGAACTCGACCTGCTTCGTTTCCTGATCGCGCAGGGTAGCGGGGCGCTCCAGGGTGTAGAGATGGAATTCGTCGAAGGATTTTTCACGAACGACCGGTGCCATAGCATCGTTTTCCATCGCCATAGCTTTGGCGGCGTACATGCGACCGTTCACTGTACCTTGTTCGATCTTGTTGACGTCGCCAGCGAGTAGCTTGATGCGAGCGTTTTCAAAAGTCTTGCCGCTTTGGTTGTGCATGGTGATCCAGCCGACCATGTCGAGGAGATCAAACTGGCCTTTTTTCGGGCCGTCGGAGACGACGAGGTTGTAGTCGGCTTGCCAGCTCATGCCGCCGCTGACGTAGGAAATTTCAGCGTCGGATTTGCCGGAGGAATTTGTTTCCAGTTGCCAGCTCAGCGTGGGCTTCAGGATTGAGTCGCCGGTGAGGGCGGGGAACAGCGGCTGACCGGGAAGGCCGAAACGTAGAACGCCATCAACTTCGATGAGAGGTTGGCCGCTTCCAGCGCCGGGGTTGTATCCGCTGCGAATGACCTTGCCGTGGATTGTTTCGGATCGATCCTGGCGCTGGAGCAGGAAATCGATGGTTTTGCCTTCGTAGAAAGAAAGCAGGAGTTCCTGGGAAATGGGATCGTTGCGATAGCTCTGTTCCAAAATCTGCAGTGGGCGACCGGTGAGGTCGCGCAGAATGACGGAATCAGGTTCAAGGTGCGAGGTCATGCCCGCAAACTCGACGTGGTTCACGCCGGAATGCAGGTCGAGCGAAAGCTTCTCGCGGGCAACGAAAAAATTCTGGTTGTAGATGGTGAGGGCAGGTTCGGAGCTTTGGACGGTGATTTTTTGTGCTTCCTGGGCGTGGACGGCGCAAGCGGCGCAGAGCACGGTGGCGCACATCAGTAGCTGGCAAAGCTGTTTGCACATGGTTGTCATATGTTTGTGAGTCCCTTTTTCAGCGTCGGCGGTTGGGGTTGATTCCGCTCTATAGAAAGAACGGACCCCGCGCGCCGCCTTGCGGGTGATTTTAGCGGTTACCGGCGGTTACGGATAGGTAGTGTCGCGTTGAAAGGCTGGACAGGCGAGGCGCCTGTCGCTACGTGGGCGCTCATAACCGGAACCTATATTTCAGTTGGACGTAGATTTCTCTCGGATTGTTGAAGTGGTTACGGCCGAAAGTTGTGCTGTTGTCCAGCAGTAGGTGGCGGTTGGCTAAGTTGAGCGCGGAGATCGAGAGTGAGATGTCCTCGCCGATTTCCTTGCCCAAAGTCAGGTCGAAGGTGGTATGGCCGGGAAGGTAGAGGTGCGGGATGGTGTCGTTGCCATTCGCAAAGCCAGAACCGTAGTACACGTTGGTGGCTGCGAAAGCGCGCTTGGGCAAAGTAACGGTTCCGCCTACGTTCAAAGTGTTTCGCTGGTCGTGATCGAGGATGAAGAAGCCCGAGGGTGGAGAGAAGTCGGTGAGGCCGCCGCTGACCGCTCCTACCGCCTTGGCGATTTGGTTGGAGTAGGCGAGGTGAATGTGTCCGCGGTTCCAAAGCTTTGGGGAGCGCAGGGTCAGCTCCCAACCCTGAATGCGGGCGCCATCAATCGTAAGCGGGAAGAAAATATTGGATTCGCCAACGCTGCTGTGATCAAAGAAATTTCTGACCTTGGTGTGGAAATTGTCAGCGTCGATGATCCAGTCACGGAACGGCATGGTAACGCCGAATTGGCGCTCTTCATCGCGCTCGCCATGGAGGGCGAGGAAGCCAAGATTGTTGTCGTTCACGAATTGGAGCAGCGGTCCCGAGGCAGTTACCAGCGGCGGCGGCTGATAGAACTGGCCGTAAAACCCGCGAAAGACCCAGTTGAAGCGTGGGATTCGGACAGACGCGCCAGCGCGCGGACTGGTGGTGTTCTCGACGACGCTGGGATTGACGACACGCTTCGGCGTAGTAAACCCTGCCGCGCCGGAGTAGTGCGTCTGACGCACGCCGCCGCTCAACATGAGCCAGGAAGTGAGCTTGATCTTATCTTGTAAGAAGACGGCTTGCACGCTGCCATCGGGCTGCTCGCGGTGCGGTGAAAGATTGGGGAGCACAGCGAAGAGTTCCGTATCGCGCTGGCCGAACCCAGTGTATCCAACTTGGACGTCGTTCTTGAAACACGACGCGTCTAAAGTGGCTTGCCCCCCGAAGTAGTCGGAACTGCGGTTGTCTTGGGTGTTTGAGCCGTCATAGTCCGCTGAGTTGTGATGGTAGAACGGAGATACAGTGAGCAGCGCCCCGTGATGGAAGGTGCGCACCCAGGAGAAATTGAGCAACGCATCGGCTTCATGTTGACCGTCGTTCGCGGGAAGAGGCGGGGTCCCGGGAATCTGGTAGTAGTCGCGCCGCAGCGACGTTACCAAGCGCAGCTGATTCGATGGGTTTACGTTGAAGATGAATGATCCGAATCCGCCGTAGCCATTTTCGGCATCGTGAATAATTCTGGAACCGGGAATTTGCAGTCCTAGATTGCTGCGATTTCCGTTCAGGCTGGCGTAGTAGGCAAAACTCCGGGTGTGCCCTCCAAAGTTGATCTGGCTATTGGTTTGATAGAAATTGCCGAAGCTCAAAGTAAGTTCGCCTTGCCGGTCGCGTTCGAAGCCGGTGCGAGGAACCACATTGAAGACGCCGTAGGTGCGGTCGCCGTAACCCGCATCGTAGCTGCCACGCTGGGCTTCCAGGTAATCAATGTCTTTGGGATCGAACTGCGGGCCCACATTGCTGGCTATGCTGGTATTTGGAACAGGCACTCCATCGACCAGCCAACTTACCTGGTGACCGCCGCTAGTGTGTAGCTGGTCGTGAACAACATAGGAGCCGGGAACATAGTCGGTGATGATGGCGAGACTGTTAGTGCGGTCCGCGCCGGGAGTTTGTGCCACGTCGATGCGGCTGATGAGGGTTGTGTTGGTGGAAGAATCGGTAGGTACAGTTTCGGATTGATCGCTGACATTGACGGTTTCATGAGCATCGGCAACGACGAGTTGGAAATGTAGAACGGGTTTGGCGTCTGATGTTACTTCGACATGCAGCATGGAATTGCCAAAGCCCGCCGTGGTGACGGTTACCATGTATTCGCCAGCGGGAACGGCATCAAAGCGGAAGGCGCCGGAGTCGTCGGATGCGGCAATCTTATTCCAGTCCGAGTTCTTGGCGTGGAGAAGAATCTCCGCCCCTTGGACTGGCCGGTGCTGCGGGTCGTGGATGACGCCTTGCACCGCGCCGAAAATAGTGGCGTGGGCGACGCCGGAGAGCAGCGCAAAAATCAGAACAATGCGGCAAATTGGCCGTGCGAGAAACATAAACATTTAGGAAGCCTCCAGCGTTCAGCAGTCCGGTGTGAAGCACGGCGGGGACGCTCGTGCCTGCATTGCTCGTGGCTAGTTTCGAAATTCCGAGATAGGGACTAGCGAGCGGGAGGGCCGCGGACTTCGTGCAAAGTTGCGGAGGCTAGGGTTCGAGGCGAGTCTTGTTGCGGCGAAACCAAAAAAGTGACGATGCGCGCGTTTTGCGACGG
Source organism: Acidobacteriaceae bacterium (assembly GCA_043749225.1). Lineage (GTDB taxonomy): Bacteria > Acidobacteriota > Terriglobia > Terriglobales > Acidobacteriaceae > JANXUC01. The sequence goes on along the minus strand of JAYVEP010000108.1, from coordinate 6,921 downwards.
AGAGCCGACGTTCAGTGCGAAGGCACCGGGAGAGAGTCCGCAGCAGCATCCCCCCTGCTGGCAGCAATTGGGAGCACGGAAGCTGGCAGTGGGCGCGCTTTCCGATGAAGCGCCCGTGGAAGCGCCCGTGGAACCGCCCATGTCCATCTGCCCCATCGCAGAGGAGCCCATCCGCATGCCGCCAATTTGGGAGTGGCCATGGCAATGGGCAGTCTTACGTAGGCAACAGGCGTGAGGCGGAACGGGCGTGAAAGCGGCTGCGAGCGGGGCGAAAAATGCCCACATGAGCACAAGCAGCAGCGCTTTGGCGGTAAAACGGGTCATTTCGAAACCGATGGTGGCGCTACCCAGCCATGATGACAGTTTGATCGACAGGTTACAACTAATCTGCCAGATCGCGGCTCCCGTTGAGCGTTTCCCGATCCATGTGCTAGCATCTGGGGCTTTGCAGGCCTTCGGTATTCGTCGGGCCTCGCTCTGTCGCGGTTTGTGTTCTATGCTGTTTGGTTGCCAAACCAGCGGTTATTGAACCAGTAAGGAGAGCCCCTTGAAAGTTTACGAAAGTGCCAATCTTCGGAACCTGGCCGTAGTCGGCCATGGACACGCTGGAAAAACTTCTCTTGTGTCCGCCATGTTGCATACCGCCGGAGCGACTCCGCGCTTCGGGCGCGTGGATGATGGCACCGCGCCGACCGATCACGATGAAGAAGAGATTGCGCGCAAGATGTCGCTTTCGTGCGGCGTCGCGTTTACCGAGTGGGGCAAGACGAAGATTAATTTGCTGGATACTCCGGGCTTCAGCATGTTTGTGCATGAAGCGAAGATGGTTTTGCCCGTCGTGGAAGCGGCGCTGGTCGTGGTGGACGGTGTGGCCGGCGTAGAAGTTGTGACGGAGCGGGTCTGGGGTTACTGCGAGGAAATCAACTTGCCGCGCGTGATTGTTGCGAGCCGCATGGATCGTGAGCGCGCCGATCCTGACCATGTGGTGGAGACTTTGATCAAGGCGTTCGGTCGTGCTGTCACTCCGCTGCAGTTGACGATTGGTAAAGAGAAGAATTTTAAGGGCGTCGTCGATTTGGTGCGTATGAAGGCGTTTTTGTATGAGCTCGGCGGGAATGGAAAAGGGAAGGAAGTCGAAATTCCAGACGATTTGAAGGAAGTGGCGCAGGAAGCGCACGAACGAATTGTAGAGCTGGTGGCCGAAGGCAAAGATGAGTTGATGGAGGAATTTTTTGAAAAGGGAACCATTCCGGAGGAGGATCTGATTCCAGCATTACACGTTGCGATTCGTGAAGATCGGCTCTTCCCAGTGCTGTTCGCGTCGGGCTCGGGGAATGTGGGCACCGATGAAGTGATGGATTTTATTGTGGATTACGTTCCTTGCCCGGTGGAGCGCGAAGTGGTGAAGGGCGCGGCCACCAGCGATGACGGGCAGCCTCCCGTGCATGGGGTCACGGATTCCGACCCTGCATCGCTTTACGTATTCAAGACGGTGTCGGATCCATTTTCGGGGAGGGTGTCGCATTTTCGCGTGTTTTCTGGCGTGTTGAAGAACGACGCGACGGTGCAAAACTTTGCGCGCAGTTCGCCGGAAAAGTTCGCGCATCTTTCCGTGATGCAAGGGAAAACAGCGGTGCCCGTGACCGAGTTGCATGCAGGTGACATTGGTGCGGTTGCGAAATTGCGCGAGACTCTGACGGGCGATAGTCTAGGGGATAAGTCCTCACCCTTCAATTATCCGCATATTCAGCTACCCGAGCCAGCCATCACGTTTGCCGTTGAGCCCAAGAGCCGCGCGGACGAAGACAAGCTCAGCAGCGGCCTGCACAAGTTGATGGAAGAGGATGCCATGCTGCGTTTTTTCCGAGATCCTCAAACCAACGAGTTCCTGATTGCCGGGACCGGGCAGCAGCATATTGAAGTGGCGGTGGCGCGACTTAAGAAGCGTTATCACGCGGAAGTAATTCTGAAGGCGCCTAAGGTTCCGTATCGAGAAACGATTCGCGGCAAGGCGGATGTGCAGGGCCGTCACAAGAAACAGTCTGGCGGACATGGACAATACGGCGATTGCAAGATCAAGATGGAGCCGCTGCCGCGCGGTGGTCAGTTTGAGTTTGTGAATGCAATTTTTGGCGGAGCGATTCCGAAGAATTACATTCCTGCGGTGGAGAAGGGAATTCGCGATACGGCAGCAAGGGGATATCTCGCAGGCTTTCCTATGGTGGATTTCCGAGTAACGCTTTACGATGGGTCGTATCACGATGTAGATTCGAACGATCTGTCGTTCCAGGTGGCGGGGAGAATTGCGTTCCGCAAAGCCATGGAAGTCGCTAAACCGACTTTGCTGGAGCCGATCATGGCGGCGGCAATCACTGTGCCCGACGAGTTTGCGGGGACGATCATGGGTGACCTGAACAGCCGCCGGGGCCGCATTCAGGGCATGGACAACAAGGGCGGCAGCACCATCATTCGGGCCGAGGTGCCCATGGCTGAGATGCTGACTTACGGTGTGGAACTGACGTCGATGACGCAAGGTCGCGGCAGCTTCACCATGGAAATGAACCACTACGATGTTGTTCCGGCGCAGTTGCAGGAAAAAATTGTAGAGAAGGCACGGGCGGCGCGCGGAGATGTGAAGGAAGAGGAGGATTAGTTCCTTGATGATCAGTTGGATACAAACCTTAATGGTGGGATGACGGTTCTTGGTTTTGGAATGTGTGCGGCGGCCGCCAGCGGACATTCGCTCAGGGTGGACCACGTCACAATTTGCGGGTCTGATCTCGCGAAGCTGCAAGAGGCATTCGCGGATCTCGGACTTACGGTGGACTATGGCGGACCGCATGCCAAAGGCGGGACACATATGGCTGTTCTTGGCTTGGAAGATGGTTCGTATGTAGAGTTGGTAGCTCCGGTAAAGGCGGGCGCGGCGACGGATTCCGGATGGTCGAAGTTGATGCTAGCAAATGCCGGGGCATGCGCGTGGGCGGTCGGGAGCAGTGACATCCAGAAAGATGTTGATGCGCTCAAAAAGGCCGGGTTCCCAGTAGACGGGCCATTCCCAGGCGGTCGCAAGAAGCCCGATGGCAAAGTGCTGGAATGGAAAACGGCTGCCCTAGGAAGCGAGCAAGCTGGGGCGCTTCTGCCTTTTATGATTCAAGACCGCACGCCAAGGGAGTGGCGTGTGCAGCCTTCGGCGAGTGCGAAACAGATGGGGCTGACGGGAATTCAGGCAGTGGTTTTGGGTGTCCCCGATCTGGAGGCAGCTATTCAAACGTTCCACAAGGCGTACGGTTGGTCCACCCCAATGCGGGAAGAACATCCGGAATTTGGTGCGAAGATGGCTTATTTCCAGGGAACTCCCGTTATTTTAGCTGCACCGCTTGGTGCGGATTCCTGGCTGGCAAAGCGGGTGAAGGAAGTGGGGGAGAGCCCGGTGGCTTTCTTGCTCGGTGGACCTGATTTCGGGAAGGCTTCGGCAAAAGCAAAGCTGGCCCCGAGCAAATGGTTCGGGTTCCAAGTGGCGTGGTTTGACCCTGAAGAGCTGCACGGGGCGCGGGTCGGCGTGATCACAGCGCCGTAGGTAGTTCGGTTCCCGCAGTGATCCTCCGATTGCGCGAAGCAGGTTTTCGCTTTAGTATCGCCCTAGCGTGCCTCTCGAAATAAAAAGCTCGGAGATGAAAGAACGGCTGGTTTCGGCCGTTGCCGTTGAGGACGATTCTTCGTTTGAGCTGAAGCTGCGCCCGCAGCGGTTGGCTGAGTTTATCGGGCAAAATAAAGTAAAAGAGAATCTGTCGATTGCCATTGAAGCGGCGCGATCGCGGGGCGAGGCGCTGGATCATGTCTTGCTGTACGGGCCGCCCGGTTTGGGAAAGACGACGCTGGCGAATATTATCGCCAATGAAATGGCGGCGGCATTTCAGTCGACAGCCGCTCCTGCTTTGCAGATTAAGGGCGATCTCACAGCGGTCCTGACGAATCTCCAGAACCGGCAAGTGCTGTTCATAGATGAAATTCACCGCATGCAGCCAGTGCTGGAAGAAATTCTCTATTCTGCGCTCGAGGATTACAAACTTGACATCATTATTGGGCAGGGGCCTTCGGCTCGCACACACACGCTAGAGGTTCAACCCTTTACGTTTATTGGCGCTACTACGCGAGCGGGATTGCTTTCCGCACCGCTGCGTTCACGCTTTGGAATTGTTCTGCGTTTGGAGTTTTACACTCCGGAAGACCTGCGCGTGATTGTGCAACGCTCGGCGGAAATCATGAACGTAGCGATTGATACCGCCGGGGCCGTCGAAGTTGCTGGTCGTTCGCGAGGTACGCCGAGAATTGCTAACCGGCTGCTGCGTCGCGTGCGAGATTATGCGCAGGTTCGCGGGACCGGAAAGATTGACAAGCCCACAGCCCAAGCGGCCCTCAATATGCTGGAAGTAGACAGCTATGGCTTGGATGACATGGACCGCAAGCTGCTGCTGGCTATTATTGAACGGCATCAAGGCGGCCCGGTTGGACTGGAAACTCTGGCAGCGGCGTTGGCCGAGGATACAGATGCGATTGAAGATATCTACGAGCCGTTCTTGATTCAGATCGGGTTTCTGAATCGTACGCCGCGTGGACGGGTGGCTACTCAACTGGCGTACGATCATCTTGGAATCACGCCCAATCGAAGGCAGAGCAGTTTGTTCTAGGGTACGTTCTCCTGTGGGGCTTAAGATTCGAATATGATTGCGCATCTGCGAGGTAAGTTGTTGGCGAAGCATCCCAATCAGGCGATTGTGGAAGCCGCTGGCGTGGGCTACGACGTTACAATCAGCATCCCCACGTTTTCAGCGCTGCCGGCGTTGGGAAGTGAAGTTGCGCTGTTCATCCACACCCATGTCCGAGAAGACATGTTGGCGCTGTATGGATTTCTTCAAACTGCGGACAAAGTGCTATTCGAAAAACTGCTGAGCGTAAGTGGAATTGGCCCGAAGTTGGCGATCACAATACTGAGTGGGATGCCGGAGACGAGTCAGTTGGTAGGAGCGATTCGCGGGGGGGATTTAGCCCGGCTCACGCGGATTCCGGGCATTGGCAAGAAGACGGCAGAGCGCATGGTGCTGGAGTTACGCGACAAACTTGCCCCCGTTGGTACCGAAGAATTGCCGAGAGCTTCTTCGACGCCGGTGCGCGAAGATGTGATCTCTGCCTTGATGAACCTGGGTTACAAGCAGGCTGAGGTGGAGAAAACGCTTGCGGGAATCGTCAACAACGGCAAGCCTGAAACGTTCGATGTACTATTCCGAGATGTGCTAAGTTCGCTGTCGAAGTAAAGCCCACCCACCTTAGACTCTAGTTTCCTACAAACTTGAGCGACAAGTCGCGGTCTCCGAGGCAGGCTTCCGCCATTTCTTTCACTTTCTGCCAAGCTTCCTTCTGATTCTCATCGGTCGCGCGGCTGTGTACACGTTCCCACTCTTCGAGAAACGAAGCAATCTGCAGGTGATTAAAGACGGTATTTCCGTAGGGATCAATGCCGCGCAGTACAGGGAAATCTCTTTCAGCGTGGGCGGGGACCACACCGTGCAGCATAGCCCACTCGCCACGTTCGCCCTGCTGGTCTTCCAACTTAACTACCAAAGACATGTTTGAATTCTCCTGGGAGCGAAACAAAACTGCACTGAAGCGGAAATGGAGTCAACAAAAATGTAACCGAAGAGCAATTCAACCGGCCCTATCAGCAATGTATCAATGGTCCGAGTGTTTTCCAAGCGTCAACGCGCACCAGAGTTATCGTGCGGGATTACCCTTAGTAGGATTGCCATCCGGGCCGGTATAAAGGAGGTCGACCACGGTACAGTCGTCACTCAACGCAGTGGCACCGCAAAATTCTGCAATGGCCCCAAAAATATCTTCCATGCTTGTGCTCCGTGCCGCGATCGCATCCAGGCGGTGATTGTCGAAGAATTCCCCTGTGCAATTCTCCGCTTCCGTAACGCCGTCGGTTACAAGCAGCATGCGGTCGCCGGGAGTCAGGCGAAGACTCCCACTCTGGTAGACTGCTCCAGCTATAAGTCCCACCGGCAGGTTGCTCACATCGGGACGCGATACTTGGGCCTGCGCCGTGCCCGCACCGGAAATGATCAACGGCAGAACGTGGCCGCAGTTTACGTATTCCACATCTCCGTGCGAGTTCACCCTTGCGATAAACAATGTTGCGTATTTTTCGTTCACGCGCTTCTGCGTCAGGAAATTATTCACCGCGGTGACTGTGTCAGCCAGAGGCATACCAGCCGCAAGATGGGTGTAGATCATGCCTTGCAGCGTGGTCGCCATAAGTGCCGCCGAAACGCCTTTACCGCAGACATCCGCGATGACCACAGCGAGTTTATCTTCGGTGCTCACCGCGTCGTAAAAGTCGCCTCCGGTTTCGCGGCACGATAGGTTGCGAGCATCGACTCTAGCGAATGGCACATGCGGAATGCTTACCGCCATCAAGCCTTGCTGGATGGAGGCGGCGATGCTCAGTTCTTTTTGATAGCCACGGGCCGCTTCTTCAGCCTGTACAAGGCGGGCGCTTTCTACTACAGAAGCCGCTTCGGTCGCGATAGCAGACAATATTTCGTGGCTGACGGCAGAGACCTTTCGGGTGGACTTCGAGTCAAGATAGAGCGCGCCTAAAACCTCTCCCTTGCTGGGTTCCGCTGGCGCGGCGGTGCCACGCGACACTTGCACCGGCCGTTTCCTCAAAGGGATGCAGATGATGGTGCGCAAGTCATAGGCGACAATGCTCTGACGTTCCTCAAATTCAATCGCCTGACTGTTGTCGGTAAGAAGAAATTCAGAATTGGAACGTAACGCATCCTCCAGAATCGAGTGCGAGATGGTGACATCGTCGAGAAGAGTCACACCTTTTTCATTGCGTCCGCCAGCCAGCCG
>JAYVEP010000107.1:0-4906 GCA_043749225.1 Acidobacteriaceae bacterium | reverse complement strand
CACGATGCTCTCAACGCAGTGGGTGGCGGTACCGTCACTCTCATCCTGCAGGAAAAAGAACTCGGCAAGATTATCTGGTCGGTGGACGTTACCGGCTCAACCCATGAATACGAAGTTTGGGTCGATGCCCACACGGGCGCGATCCTTCAGATCCTCACCCAACCCCTGGGACCGCAAGCCGGTTTCATCACTCAACAGCAGGCAGACGCGGCCGCTTTGAAAGCAGTTGGCGGCGGCACGGTTGTTCAATCTCAGCGTGATCAATGGAAGGGTTTCCAGATTTGGGATATCGCTATCACTCAGCCCGGTTTTGAGTACGATGTATTCGTAAATGCTCGCAACGGGGCGATTTTGAGAGTCGTCAAGTTCATCGACCCCCCGGCCGCAGCCCAAGCCTATATTTCCAAGCTGCAGGCGGAAAAAATTGCGCTCAAGGCAGTTGGCGGCGGTAAGGTTCTTCTGGCGGTACTCGACACTACCGACAACCCGGTAAACTGGTCTGTGGATGTGAAGGCCACCAATGGCAAAGAGTACGAAGTGAAGGTGAATGCGCTGACTGGCAAGGTCATCGCGATCATCATCGGAGGTTAACTTGGAAGTTCACGTGTTGTTCGCTTCGAACAATGCGGTGCCGGGAACTCGCAGGCCCTCTTCCCCGAGGGACCTGCGAGTCTCCTGTTTGCAGGGGATGAGAGCTTTCCGCTCTTGCTTCGCCCTGCTGGCGTTTCCCCTGTGGGGGACGCTGCTGTTGTGCGCCCAGACCCAGAACACAAGCGCAGGACTCACGCCCGCACCGTTTGCTGGCGCCTCCATCTCCGAATGGAAAGGCGAAGTCCACGTGCAGTTGCCAGCGGCAAAACCGTCAGGCCCAAGACGGGGGCAGGTTCTCCCCGCAGGCACAATACTCGAAACGAAAGAGGGTCGACTTGTTCTGGTGCTGCGCACGGATGAGAGCGAAATTCTGGTTCAGCCCCACACTCGCCTGGTAATAAGTGAACCGAAGCCCGGCAACTGGAACGCCGTGGAAATCCTGCTGGGTCGAGTTCGAGCCTACATACGCAAGCGGACCGGTGGAGCGCCGCCTTTCCAAATGGGTACGCCGAGCGCTGTGATCGCGGTGAGAGGTACCCGCTTCGACGTTGAAGTCAACAAGCGTGGAGTCAGCGAGATCGATGTGTTCGATGGACTGGTGGAAGTGGGATCGTCCGTCGCTGCTGGTCGTTCCGTATTGGTCCGACCCGGATTCTCCACTCGCGTAGGAATGGGCACTCCGCCAGAAGAGCCCGTACCGACCGGAGAAATCCGTCCTGGCGTTGAAGCGCCCGACGAAATCGCCCAGGCCGAATTTTTAAGAGAGCATGCAGCGCAATCCGACCGAGCTTTTGAAAACGAACTCGGTGAGCGGCCCGACTCAGAGCTGGGTGAGTCCGTAGACGAAAGTCGCGAGCCGGAGAGGAATTGACGTGCGAATGAACCAATCCGCACGGTGCATCGAGTGCCTTGCCGCCAACTGCGCTCCATCTTTCTAGAGCGTGTTTCATAAATACTTTTGGGAAGGGCACGACTTCAGTCGTGCCGCTAGACCCCTCCTGAAACTGGAAACGTTTATGAAACACGCTCCAAGATCTCCCTGATTTCTACGCAGTGTTGTTCCGCCAGCCTTGCCAACTGTTTACTTCCGGGTCCGTCGCTGTAGCCATCCGACCCGGGTGTGTCCATCAAAAACTAGGGAAGCTTTCCCTTCGGAGCAGCTTCAGCAGCCTTTTCAGGCGCGGGACCAATGGCACGTGGATTGCATGCAAGAGTAAAGGCGCCTCGTCAGCTTGAAACCCAATCCGTTTAAAAGGAGATTTTTTATGAACAATCCGGCTTCGAGAAACATGCTGATGTTGACAGCGCTTTTGGTGGGAGCATTGGCTTCCCAGGGTCTTGCCGAGGTCAAGGGTGCTTCGAACGAAGCATTGAAGAGCGTGAGGGTGTTGAGTGATGCCTGGAACTTGGAAAACCACGCTATGCTGCGCTCACGAGAGTTTGCTGAAAAGGCAGACCAGGAAGGATACGGATCGGTGGCTAGCCTTTTCCGATCGATTGCCCAGAGCCAGCAAGTGCATGCGAGGAATTTGGCGCTGGCCTTGAAGAAGGTCGGTCGCCAACCAGGAGTCGTTCCGGAAACTTTTGCGGTACGCTCCACGGCTGAAAACCTGCGTGCAGAGATCGCTTTGCACACGAGCTATCAGGAGGTTGCGTTCCCCGCGTTCACTGCGGGCTTGCAGCGCGAACATTTTAGAGCCGCGCTCCGCAGTATGAGCGATGCGAGCCGCACCGAGGCCGCGTTCATCGACTACCTGGGATATGCCTCGGAACATCTAGGAACATTGCAGAAGTCACTGAAAACCAATTATTACGTGTGCCAGCAGTGTGGATACCTCACAAGCCAATTGAGCACATACGGTTGCAAGGTTTGCTATCACATGCGCGACAAACACGTGGCCGTGAGCTGATTCGTCTTACGGGTAAGTCAGATCGCGGCTAGCCGCGATCTGACTCAACCTGAACCCCCCGAGACGAACTCTCGGTTTGGTGCTGTCGTCGAGTTTCAAGGACAGAAAGTTTGTAGTCAGCAGCTCATGGATCAAGCGACGAGAGCGCTGTCAGGTGTTTCGTGCATGTGGAGTTGCGGTGCCGGAGTTTTTCAGGATGTTGCGAGCATGCTACACTGCGCCCGTCGTCGATGCCGTTCACAACCGGACTGCGCCGGACTTCGAATCCCTTTCGCAGGAGGCGGTTGCCAGCGTACGATCCTCGATATGGGACGATGCAGTTGCCGCTGTGGATTCCGTCCTTGCAGCGAGCTATTGGCGCGTAGCTTGCTCGCTCAATGTGATCGCGGACGTACTTTCCGGCTGCGCGGTAGTTCCTGGTGACTGTGAAATTTGGAGGGAAATAGCTTGGTTGTTTTAGTCATTGGTGGTGCTGGATACATCGGAAGTCATACGGCTCGAGCACTGAAAAGCGCTGGCCATGAAGTGATCGTTTTCGACAATCTCAGCACTGGCCACGAATTCCTGGCTCAGGGTTTTGAGTTGGTCAAGGGCGACCTGCTGGACGCGGAAGCGCTGGCGCGGGTGCTACCGCGGTCCGAGGTCATCCTGCACTTCGCCGCCCACGCCTACGTAGGCGAGTCAGTTACGAATCCCAAGAAATATTTTCGCAACAACGTTGAGGGAGGTCTCTGTCTGCTGAACGCGGCGCTGGCAGCTGGTGTTAAGAAGATTGTCTTTTCCTCGACCTGCGCCGTATACGGCGAACCGGCAAAAATTCCAATCGTGGAAACAACGCCGCGCCAGCCCGTGAACCCCTATGGAGTGTCGAAACTGTTTTTTGAACAGGCCCTCGGAGCCTACGACCTGGCGTATGGTTTCCGCTTCGCGTGCCTGCGCTATTTCAACGCAGCCGGCGCGGATGAAAGCGGCGAGATCGGTGAATTGCACGACCCCGAAACACACTTAATCCCGCTGGCGTTGCGCGCGGCGGCAGGGCTTGGTCCGGAACTACAGGTTTTCGGATTCGACTATCCGACTCCGGACGGGACTTGCATTCGCGACTACATTCATGTGAACGACTTGGCCAGTGCACACGTGAAGGCGGTCGAGCGTCTGGCGTCAGGACAGAACAGCTTCTCGCTTAACGTTGGCACCGGAACCGGGGCCTCCGTGCGGGAAGTGATTTCCGCTGTCGAAGACGTGACAGGCAAGCGTGTGCCGCACAAAATGTGCCCCCGCAGAGTTGGGGATCCTCCTGCGTTGGTGGCGGACCCCACCCAAGCGCGGACAATCCTGCAGTGGAAGGCCACCCGAGGACTCCGCGAGGTGGTGGAGACGGCGTGGCATTGGATGAAGAGCCAAGAGAAAGTTTCCTAAGTCGCGAGCACCCCGGGTACAAGATGAGTCAGAGCACGGGTGCGGCCCTGTGCACGAGTTTTTTGGCGAGTTTTAGCAAGTCCATGCAAGTTGTACTATGAGTTTTGGCACCGACCGCAAGTCATCCACGGCGTAGAAATGGCCATTTAGGGGTGGCACGTATACCGTCTGCTCAAACCCGCATCCCAAATTCGGCTACCTCGTGATCACAACACCCCTCGGCTCATTAGAAACGCATTCGCGCAGCCAGGAGAATTGTGTGCTACATAAGTCTCGGAGTTTTGGGTCTGCGCGTTTTTCGCCTGGATCGACGCCGCGGCCGATGAACAAGAACCGGATATGCTGCCGTAGTTATCAACTGAATCTGGGGTTAAAGCTGTATTGCCTGCCTAATTTCCTTGTGCGAGACTGGGAGCACGGTTCGAAGCTTTATCTTTAAATACCTCTGTAATAGTTGGTAAAGGGATGAGCGTACCAGTCAATCGATTTCGTGGCGGTGGGGATGCCTTTGAGAATTTTAGTTGTTGATGACAGTGACGTTTTCCGCCAATGCCTGCGGCCAATGCTCGAATCCAATCGCGATTGGGAAATCTGCGGAGAGGCCGTCGATGGCGCCGAGGGGGTGGAAAAACACCGTTCACTGGTGCCCGACCTCGTTCTGATGGACTTTTCCATGCCTCGCATGAGCGGGCTGGAATCCGCTGCCGCAATCTTAAAGGACTTTCCCAAGGTTCCAATTGTGCTATTGACCCTCTACCTCACCCAACAACTTTCCCAAGCGGCACATAAAGTGGGGATTCGAGCGACCATTTCGAAAAACAATATGAATGGCCTCGCGAACGACATTGAACAAGTTTTGGACAGTTCTTAGGTTTGAACTACTCGCCTCAGTCTTTTCCAATCCACAGATGAGCCTGAGGGAAGTAGGGAGAAGGGGTCGAGGGGTTGTTTCCTTTCGCGATAGATTTTTACCAGCATAGCAGCCG
>JAYVEP010000106.1:0-12544 GCA_043749225.1 Acidobacteriaceae bacterium | reverse complement strand
GGCGATCAGAAGCGGGGGTAGCGCATCAATATCACGCGTGAGTTCCAGCGCAAATATCACGGCGGTGAGAGGCGCGCGCATCATTCCGCCTAAAACCGCTGCCATGCTTACGAGTGGCCAAAGCGAATGGCTGCCAGCGGGCAGAAGGTGCGATTCCAGCGCCCCCAACGAACATCCCATAATTAATAGAGGGGCCAAGACCCCACCCGAGGTTCCCGAGGCAAGCGAGACCATCCAGATAACGCATTTCACCGCGACCAAGCCCAACACGAAGGACGCGACGAGATGTCCCTGTAGAAGATCGCCGATCACGTCGTAGCCAACACCCAGTGCGCGTGGCTGAAAGTATCCTCCAATTCCGACAACTAATCCCCCGATGGCAGGCCGCCACATCCAGTGAACGGGTATGTGCTCGAACAGATCTTCGAGTTTGTAGAGCGAGGTGCTCAGCAACCACGAGAACGCGCCCGCTGCCAAGCCGACAATAGCAGCCGCGATGAGACTGGGCCACTCAACGGCAGCATGGGCTGGAATTGGAAAAAGTGGCCCTGCTCCGAGTAAGTGAGAACGAAGAGCCGCAGCCACAGCGCTGGCAAGCGCTACGGGCACCAAACTGCGCGGCTTCCATTCAAAAAGCAGAAGCTCAACCGCGAGCAACACGGCTGCAATCGGAGAGGCAAAAGTAGCTGACATACCGCTGCAGCACCGGCCACCAGCAGCGTCTTTCTTTCCGCCGCGGTCAAGTGAAATCCCTGCGCGATGATCGATCCAATCGCGCCGCCCGTCATGATAATGGGGCCTTCGGCTCCGAACGGACCACCCGAACCAATGGAAATTGCCGAAGACAGCGGCTTGAGGATGGCCACTTTCGGCGACATGATGCTTTTCCCGAAAAGAATTGCTTCCAGAGCCTCCGGAATTCCATGGCCGCGAATTCTTTCGGAGCCGTACCGCGCCATCAATCCAATGATGATCCCTCCCAGGACAGGTACAAGGATCATGAGAAGTCCTAATGGGCTGCCCGAAGGTGATCGAGGTATTAACGACAGTTGGTGAAAATAGAAGAGCTTCGTGAAAAAGCGGATCATCGCAAGCAACAAGACGGCTACGAATGCGCATACCGCGCCAATAAATACCGAGATGGTTGCAATCAGGACCAGTCTTTGGTTAGCGGCAAAATCTCCGCGGACTTTCATTTTCGGATTTCTTCTTTCTCGCTCTCAAAGAAGAGCTCAGGCGATTCTTCGGAAAGACCTGCGTTCATGACAACGAGTTTGAGGAGAGCGTCGAGTCTCACTCGCTGTCTCTGGGGTAGTTTGTCGATGGCTAAAATCAACCGCTCTTGGGTTGTCGGCGGAGCTTTCTTCAGGAATTGTTGGCCTTTAGCGCTCAAACCGAGGTCCAATCTTCTTGCATCTGCCTTCGAGGGTGTCCGAAGGACGAGACCACGTTCGACAAGCCGGCTGACCACGACTGAAACCGAGCTTTGATGGGTCAGGGTGCGCCTGGCCAGTTCATTCATAGAAAGACGAGCGGATCCAGCAAGTTTTTGAAGAACAAAAAGCTGAGCTCCACTAATTCCCAAACTACTTTCAGCATTCTTGGATGAAACTCTCAACCCTCGAACAATGCGGCGGATCGAGTCCAGGATCGACTGGCTGGCTGGTTCGGATGGCGAAGATACCGGATACTTTGTGGTGGGTACGGGCCCTGAAAACATATGGTCTCCCATATAATCGCAGGAAACGAGCAAAAAGAAAAGTCTTCGACTCGCATGGAGGTGCTTTCAGGAAGATTTGTGGCGGAATCAAGATACGTTATGAAAATGAGTCAACACTCACCCGGGCCGTGGTCCCCCGAATCTACTCGAGCAACGAAAGCGTAGAGACCCAAGCAGACCAGAAACATCAAACCGGAGAAGACTACGGCTGGGAGTGCGGTCTTACGATTTCCGGAGAGGAAAGACTCCAAGGCTGCGCTTAGCAACCAGATCTGCACGATGAGCAATATGGCGATCAAAGACATGGCTCCGCGAATCGCCGTCAATCCACGGTTTTGCAGAGGCAACTCGGTTGGACTCCGCGTGGCGGCTACCCTTTCACCTCGATAGCGACTAGTTGCTGACCACGGGTTTCGAGAACAATGCGCGGCAGCGGACGTGGATTCGTTAAGCATCTAAGCTGATTGCGAAGGCTCACCGGCGAGACGGGTAGACCGTGGTCCTACTCTTGCTGTCCACGGTCCATTGCAGGACCATTTGGTGGATACATGCTCTCCCCATCAACCTGAACTCTTCTCTCCATTGCTCCGGCGTCCAGGAGTCTCCTAGAAACGGCTGCAGAAACGACCCATTCAATGAAGGCTGAGCACAGGGTGTCTGGGCTGCAGAAAGGACGTCACCGGCTAGCACCAGCAAGATTCCGAGGCTAATCGATTGAAATGACAACAATGTTCACCTCTCGGTCAGAACTTCAGAGCCAGACTCATTTGCAGGATTCTTGGTTGCTGCGAACCGAATATCTTGCCAAATGGTGGCGCCACACCTGGGGCCGGACTCTGATTGTCGTCGACCGCTAGATCCGGTCCTCCCAGGTTGGGATGGTTGAAGAGATTGAACGCTTCGGCGCGAAACTGAAGACTCGTCGATTCACGCAGGACAAAGTTCTTCATCAAGCCAAGATCCCAGTTTTGCGTGTGAGGTCCGCGCAGCGAGCCTCGGTGAGCATTGCCAAAGGTTCCCGGAGTTTGAAACGCGAAAGCGCAAGGATTGAACCGGGTGTCCCGCGTGTGGACGCGGTCCGCGGCTGTGCCGCCCTGGGAGATAGTCGTCGCGCATCGAGAATCAGGATTCGATAGCACCGGCCCCGCAACAAAGGGATTGGCGATTTGATTTGGGCGTTCTTTTCCGAAAAGGCCCACTCCCGCCGGGTCCCCAAAGAAGATCACCGAAAGTGGCTGGCCTGACTGGAAACTCGTAATGCCGGAGAGTTGCCAGCCATCCAAAGCAGCCTTGGCAAAACCATGCGTGGACTTAAAGAAAGGAAGGTCCCAGGAATAGTTAATGGTGAGAATGTGAGTCAGGTCAAAATCCGCTGGCCCGTACTCTCCGTGGATGTCATAAGAGTTTTGAGGAAAGCTCGGATAAGCGTTCGGACCGGAGTTATCGGTCAGTACCTTGGAGTATGTGTAGGACGCCTGGAACGAAACGCCGTGCTTCAGGCGGTGTACGAGGGATGCCTGCAGGGCGTTGTAGTTTGAATTGAAGATGTCAGCATAGCCCTGGATGGCAGAAAATCCTCGGAACGGTCGAACAGAATCTGTAGCAATGGACCCATTCGCTACGGAAGCGTTCGGCGCGCCCTGATTGATATCCAGGTTGCCCAGAAGATGGGTCCCGCGCGTACCGACGTAGCCGATCGTGGCCGCAGTATCCGGCAACACTTCGCGTTGCACGCTGAGCGACCATTTTTGGACCGTCGGATATTTCCATGGCGCCAACGGAGCGTTCAACCCTGAAGGGAAAAGTGCTCCGCTGGTGCCCGCTGGGTTATCCAGCGACGCACCGGAGATGCTCACAGAACTGTTAAAAGGCGGGCTCGCCAGACCAAACTGGCTGTAGGAACCCCAGCGGTCGTAGAAAATTCCATAACCCGCTCGAATGGAGGTCTTGCCGTTGCCAAATGGATCCCATGCAATGCCCAAGCGAGGCGCGAACGCATTTCTGTGAGTTGGGAAAAGAGCACGGCCATAGGGAGAGGTTTTGCCCGCCACAACTACGCCGTTGAGCAAGTCTCCGGAACCGGGGACGATGGTGCCGTCCGGGTTGACGGTAGGCGCGTTCGCTGCTTTCCAAAGCGACGGCACAAACGCGCCAAAATTGTTGTGTTGTTCGTATTCCGGCTGGTAGTACTCGTAGCGTAGCGCCGCAGTTAGCGTCACGTTGCCGAGCTTTACCTGATCTTCGACATACGGCTCCAGGTTGAACCAGCGGTACTTGCCAAACGGATCGAGGGCGGTCTCCGAATAGTTGGTGGACACTCCGAGAAGCATGTCGGCTAGAGCGTTGCCCGTATGATCGCCGTTGAAGGTGAAGCTGCCGTTGGTGTTGTTGTTGGAAGGGTTGGCCAGTTCGCTCTTGCCTTCCGGGGTGAAATCCACGCCAAAGCGGATCGTGTGGCGGCCTTTAATCCAGGTATTGGAGCTTTGAAACGGAATACTGAAAGCATCATTGTGGAAAAACCATTGCTCGACGATTCCCGAATAGATGCTGCCGAAGAAAATCGTGGGGATGCGGTTGCCTTCGTTGAGAGGAAACGCCTCCTGCAGGGTGAGACCGGGAGCGCGGCTGCGGCTGGACAGTGGACCGTTCGCCAGAGACTTATCATTCCCGAAATACATCCCCATCGAAAACTCTGTGAAGAACGTGGGAGTTGGAGCATAGGAAAGATGCACGGCCCAGTTGTAAATCGGAAAATTTTGCGTCGACCCGCCAACCTTGGGATATGGATTCTCTCCAAACAGCCCGTACGGGTTGTACAGGAGGACGCTATCTTGAGTAAATCTTCCGAAAAGATTGAATTTGTCTGTAAGCTTCGCGTCGACGCGTACCTGTTCCTCACGAAACCGAGTGTAGTCGGGATCTTGTGAGATGAAGTTAAAGTTTGGGTTGCCGACAACATTGGGTATAGGAAAATATGTCTGCAGCAATAGCGTGGCATTGTTGTCGATTCGATTTGTAGGAATGATGTTGCCTGGGAAGGGCAGCCCCGTGGATGGGTCAATGACCGGATCGGGGCGAGCACTGAAATCGCCACCCCGTTCCGCCGCAGTTGGTGTGGTGAGGGGATGTGTTCCACCACTTTGAATGATGCGTCTCCACTCCTGCGACCAGAAGAAAAAGATGCGGTCTTTCTTGATCGGCCCGCCAATGTCATAGCCAAAATCGTTGTAACGGTTTTCAGGTTTCACGCCGCCGGACTCGCGGAATGGTGCGTTGAGTTTGTCATTACGGAAGAATTCAAACACGTCGCCGTGGAGACGATTGGTGCCCGAGCGTGTGATAAGGTTCACGGCAGCACCGGCTGAGCGACCCGAGGTTGCTGAGTAGTCGTTGCTCTCCACGCGGAATTCAGAAATTGCATACAAATTCGGCGAGACAAAGGCGTTGCCGCCGTAGGTGTCAACGTTGCGCACGCCATCGACCAGGAGATTGTTCTCATCCGGACGAACCCCGTTGACGGCAAAACTCACATTGGAGTTGGAACCGAACCCTGGATTTTGATAGATCGGAGCCGACACACCCGGCTCCAGACTCACCAATTGCGTGAAAACGCGGTTGGTCAGCGGCAGAGTGTTCACTTGCTCTCCGGTCACGGTATTACCTTCGTTGGCAGTCGTCGTGTTCACCACCGGCGGCGTAGTTGAGACGGTGATGATCTCGCTGATGGCACCCACTGCCAGCGCCGCATCCGCTCGCACGTGCTCGGCGGCATGTACGGCAAAAGCAGACCGTATGTTTTGTTTGAATCCGTCTTTGGAGGCGGTTAACTCATACTCGCCGGGCGGAACGACCAAAAAAACGTACGCGCCCGCCGCATCGGTAGTTGCGGCTAGAGTGTTGCCTGTCTGCGTATTGTGGAGCGATAAGTTGGCACTAGGAATTGCGGCCCCCGTAGCGTCGGTCACAATACCAAGCACGGAACCATCGTTCGCGCTCTGAGCATTGGCCGAAGGCACCAGCGTGAGCACAACAACAATAAAGAACAGATACATCAACGTGAATCTATTTGTTCTCAACATGTACGTTTCTCCTCGTTTTGGCAAAAGAATGCTTCCCTGTCCGCGTTATGCGGCATTTTCGCGCTCCCTAACTTGCGGTGATCGAATGCAGCTCTATGCCGTGACTTGTTATGGCAAAGAGGCCTCTACTTCTTCCAGCACCCACTTGTAGGTTGCCTCTAGATGGCAGTCGTATCCATAGAACCGGCCATTGAAAATGTGCTGAAAGAGGCACGCTCTTTGCCCCTTCATAATCGGGTTACCTCTAACTTCCTGAAAATCTCCATCTGGCGAATCTGCGGCAAACACTTTAACCTGCCACTCGCCCTCGGAGTCCGTGGTGTAACGGTGCGGATACACTTCCGTCGCCAGATAATAGATTCCGGTTTTCTTGCCCGTCGCATTCTTCGCGTGCTTCACATAGAGCAGTGTTGGAGCGGCAATGGTGTCGGCGGTTTGAGTCAGGATTTTTTCTGGCGCGCTGTCCAGTTCCTGGACGGTCTTCGCGCTCTTACTGATGAGCTCGAAATGATCGCGATCGTTACCGCGATAGAACGTCAGATAGAAACGGCCCGATCGCGGATCATGGAACAAGTTAGGATTTTGGTTGCGCTGGTTTGGAACGCCCTGGACGAGGATCTTCTCTTCTTTTAAGTGGATGCCGTCTTCCGAGGAGGCCAGCACAATGTGACTGCTGGGGGTGTCGTATTCCCGAGTGATCGCGAAATAGAGAGTGCTTTTGTGCTTCGGATCAGCTTTGGCGACCGCCGAGGGCCAGCGAGCGTTCAGCCACAGCGGATTCTCTTTGTATTTAGTCCATTTCACCAGATCGTTGCTTCGCGCCAAACCAACACCGCGACCGTTGTTCAGTCCATACCACCCCCAATAACGGAATCCATCCCGCTTGAGATCCAGCACGCTCATGGTGTGCGGGAACTGATCGCCTTCCCAGGCCTGAGCATCCGGCAAAATGCGACGAGGCTGCGACAGCTTTAGATACGGCACGGATTGGGTGTCTTGCCCTGTGGCAGCCGCAGCAAGCAAGAAGAACATCGTCACCCAAAATCCGCAGATAAGACGCAGATTTGAAAACAAAGCGGACATAAACACTCCTGTCGTGAAGCACGGATAAAATATCTGTACTGCTTCGCAACCTTGGAACAAGTGGCGGGGGCTGAGCCTCTCGCCACCTTGCATCTGCCTCGAGTTACTGGTTTGCTAACTCGGTGTTAATCACGTTCCAAATGGAACCCGCAGTACCGTTGTAGGGCACCGCGTCGAGGCCGAACTCCCAATAGAAGCCACCGGCCGCCCAATTTGTAACGCTGGTGGGTTTGATTCTGGAGTCGGTTTGAATGAGGGTTGTCAGAT
Organism: Acidobacteriaceae bacterium; assembly: GCA_043749225.1. Lineage (GTDB taxonomy): Bacteria > Acidobacteriota > Terriglobia > Terriglobales > Acidobacteriaceae > JANXUC01. The sequence goes on along the minus strand of JAYVEP010000106.1, from coordinate 5,395 downwards.
TCGCGTTACTGGGCTTTCCCTTACTGCTATCCCACCCAATCTCCCCCATGCCGAGCTTTGCATTGGGGAAGATGCTCCGAAGATTTGAGAAAACCGTGTTCCAGTCCGGAGTGTAGCTATACGGATTGGATGTACACCACTGCGGATAGAAACTAACGAGCACGTAGTCGAGACCATTCTTCATGCTGGTTGGCACGTTGGTGCTCGCCCAAGTTGTCATCTGGGGATCGCTGGCTGCGCAGGTAGAGTCTACGTTGAAGAACAACGTCAGAGCCGTCGCCTTCCCGGTCGTCTTGGCTTGGTTGTAGGCATCCGTCATCTTGGTAACGACATCGGCCTGGGTCGTTCCGGTACATCCGGTCCCCTGATTTCCGTAGAGCCAGTTCCCGTTAATCTCGTTCCCGACCTCCCAAATGTCGACCGAGTTGCCCACCGTCGCGATGTACTCCTGCCAGCGAGCGGAATGTTGCGCCACCGTATAGCAGGGCATGCTGCTGGAATCGACAACCATTCCCAACACATATCGATTGGTCTTGATCTGCTGGGCTGCTGAGACATAGCCGCTGGCGGGGGCGCCTTGTGTAAATACGATCCGCACCGTCGGAGTGACCGACAGATTGCCCAGAGATGTGAGCACTTGATTCAGATAACTGCTTGCACGAATGTCCTTGTCATCCGCAACTGTCACCCCATGCAATGGAAGCGGAACTCCGCTGACCGCAGAGAGGGTAACGGTTGCCGAGGCCGATTTCGTCGTGTCTTTCGTCGAAGTAGCTGTGACCGTTGCAGTTGACGTCGCCGAAACCGTTGCCGGTGCCGTGTACAAGCCGGACGAAGAGAGTGTTCCCAGCCCGGTTAGTGACCACGTAACGCCTGTGCCGCCGCCGTTGGTGACCGTGGCGGCGAATTGTTGCGTACCACCGCCCCCCAACGAAGCGGACATCGGTGACACTGCGACCGACACCGGGTTGATCGTAACTGTGGCGGATGCGGACTTGGTCGTGTCTGCGACAGACGTGGCTTTTACCGTGGCGGTCGTTGTGTTGGCAACCGTGGCAGGAGCAGTGTACAGACCTGAAGTGGAGGCCGTTCCAGCTCCCGTCACCGCCCAAGTCACTGAAGTGTTCGAGGATCCCGTTACTGTTGCCGTGAACTGCTGCGTGCCACCCCCGATTAACGTGGCCGCAGTTGGCGCAACCGATACGTTGACGCCAGCGGTGCTCGTGACGACGACGGCTTCGTAATCAAGGTAGGTGTCATCGACCGCATTATTCGAGAAAATTTGCACGCGCATCTGACCGTCGCTGGCCCGCACGTAATTGGCTAACGGTCCCGTTGCGCTAAAATTGAACACCGTCCACTGGAGCCAATCCAAGGGCGGGGTAATTGCAGAATTGTCGCCCACAGTCACATAGGCATTGGTCGACCAGCTAAAGAGTTGCCAGGTCCATACCTGACGGTTGAAGCTGGGCCCCTGGTAGTTCACTTTCACCTGGATCCGGTAACGGAACTGGGACTCACACTTGTGGGCAGGGTAAATACCTGGTAACCGGCGTACTGTCCGTGCAACACGATTTCGTTGCTGGCAGTGTTCCCGGTTCCAGTTTGCAGTGGTGTGTTGCCAATCCTGGAGCAAGACCCGGTAAAGTTGCTGAGCGTGCTTACGCACGAGGACGGAACGAGGGTGTTGGTTTGAGCCATACTACTCTGGCTGGCAACTCCGGCAAACAGGAGAAGCACAGCAAGCCTCAATGCCGGGGCTGAGTCTCTGGCCGATTGATTCGAGATATTGTTACGTTGCATATTTCCTCCTTGAAGGAAACGACCCCTAGCACGGGCGGTTAGTGGTTGAGGTTGTGAGTGATACGGCAGCCCGTCCCCTGGCCCGGCCGAGCCAGTAGGGACAAGCCATCTCCGAAGCGACCGGCCGTAGCGCAATCCGCTGCGACCGGACATAACATCTCCGGGGATTTCTTTTCGATCCAAAATCGCTTTTATACAGAATCCCTGTTCCGGAGAATCGTTGCGTTGGCGATAATCGGTCTCGCCCAAAATCCAACGGTTAGTACACATCCAAACGTTACGTACAGAAAACAGAGCCCAGTGCGGAGGCCGAAGTGGTCGCCGATGCGTCCAATGATGACCGGCACGATAGCCCCTCCCATGATTCCCGTGCTTAGAATTCCCGCAAAGGGTCCGTGATGTTCTGAGACGGAATTCAACGCCAGAGAAACCAGCACGGGCCACATGATGGACGCGAAGAGGCCGACTCCAGGAAAAGCATAGAGTGCGACCTGGGCGGATCCAAACAGCGCGGCACTGAGGCAAAGCAACGCCAGCGCGGCAAAAGCGATTAACACCTTGCGGCTGTCGAAAATCTTGAGTAGCCCCATTCCGATGAAGCACCCCGCCGTCAGTAATCCCCAAAACCAGGAGACCGCTGTCGCGCCTGTGGTGTGGGGATCAAAGCCGTGGTACTTTGCCAGAAATTCCGAGATCCAGTTCGCCGTTCCCTGCTCGGAACCGACGTAGGCGAAAACGCTGAAGAAGAAGAACCACACAATCGGCTTACGGAGCAGTTCGCCATACATCTGCCACGAGCCTGCTCGCTCGTCTTCTTTGCGCTCCACGCTTGGGAATCGCGTGAGGGCCAGAACGACCATCATCAGCGCGGTAGAGACGGCGAAGATCCAATACATGGACGCCCACGGAAGTTCTGGAGGTGTCAAGCGTCCGAGTCCGCGCACGACAAAGTTGTTTGCCTGGGCGCGATTCCCAAGGCTCTCCACCAGGTACGAATAGATTCTTGGACTCATAAATGATGCCAAACCAAAAATCAGCTGAGCGAATGCCGAATTGAAAGCGAAGTGCTCTTCTCCACCCGAGACGCGCAAAAGCGGGTTTACGGCAACTTGCAAAGTCGCCATGCCTGCTCCCATGACAAACAGAGAACCTAGCGCCACGGAATACGAGGGGATGAGCGCAAAGCTGAGCGAGCCAATCGATGCGGCAAGGAATGCCGCGATCATCACCGGCTTTTCCGAGTACTTTTCGACCCACAAACCAGCGGGAACCGACATCACACCATAAGCAATAAAGAAGAAGAATCCCAGAAACGCAGCCGCCGTAAGGCTAACGTGGAAATCGCGAATGATATCCGGAATGATCGGTCCCAGAATATTGGTGACGAGCGACATCACGAAGAAGACTAGGAAGACCAGGCCGACCATGTAGCGATTTCGTGTCATACGAGTCTTGTTCGTCCGTTACTCGGTAACTGTCACTTTGGTTGCAAGTTCAAATTTTCCAGGTTCCCTGCCACTAAGCGCGGCCAGAGCCAGCGTAATCATCTGGACCGGCAAAATTTCGAGAATCGAGCGCACGCTGTCGCCGTGATCCGCGAGGCGAAAGCACTCCAGCGTGCCTGTTTCGCCGATCAGCTCGGCGCACCCTCCTTGCTCTTGCATGTCGGCGAGCAGCCGCCGGTTCAGGTCGCGGGTTTTGGCGTCTCCCGACAAGACAGCGACGAATGCCTCCGCACTGAGCATTTCGAACGGACCGTGACGGAAAGCAGCGCTACTCATGCCTTCCGCATGAAACAGATCCGCTTCTTTGACGATAAGCGCGCCCGTGCCTACGGCCGCGAGAGATGCTCCTCGGCCTACAAGGAAGAGGTGACGAATGCCTTCCAGTTTCTCCGCAAGGCATTCTACGTAATCTTTCCAGTCGGCCAAGTAAGCGGCGACAGCCGGTGCCGCGTGCTTCAACTCCTGGCGCGTTCGCTTCCCATCGCGTTGGCACAAAACATCTCCCAACCACTTCAGCGCCATTAGAGCGGTGACATAGGTCTTGCACGAAACAGAGAACTCACTTCCAGCCCGCGTCACCACAGCGGCGCTTGCATGTTTGGCCAGGGCGCTGTCAGGCGTGTTGGTCACGGCGATCACCGCCGAGCGCTTGCGATTCGCCGTCGCCAGCCGCACCATTTCCGCGCTTTGCCCGGATTGCGAGACGGCGACAATCAGGGTCGTGGGATCAAAAAAACGGTTCTTATAGTGGACGAGTTCTGATGTTTCCACCATGATCGCCGTGTGCCCGTCACGGATGAGCTGCAAGTTCAAAGGGTGGAGCGCGTGAAAGGATGAGCCCATACCGGTAAGCACAATTCGTTGGAACTTGCCTTTGTTTAGCCTCGACGCCAAGCTCTCTAGCTCTTTGGAGGGGCTGAGCGCCGCGAGCGTATCTTCGAGCGCCTGCGGTTGATGCAGAATGTCGCCCAAGTACGCTCCTTCAATCACTTTGAGGTCAGGACGCATGCTGCATCCTCCCATTAAAGCGGTGATGCCAGACTCTGGCGGCGCCAATCAAGTTCGCGTCCTCTCCCAAGGAAGCTAAGGCTATCTGAGTTTTTTCGAATGGCACGTATCTGCAACTTTCCCGAATCACTCCACGAATGCCTTCCATAAAGAGATCGGCGCTCTTCATAACACTGCCACCCAACACAATCGCGTCAGGCGTAAACAGAACCACTAAATTCGCGAGTCCAAGACCGAGGTAGTGGGCTTCCCTTTCAACAGCCCGCTTGGCCAAATCGTCTCCCACCAGGGCGAGCTCACAGATATTCTTGGCAGATAAATTCTCGCGGTGCGGGTAGTCGGGACCGGATATAGCCTGCACCCAGGAAACCATAGCGGGTCCGGCAGCAAGAGACTCCCAGCACCCATGAAACCCGCAAAGGCATGCTGGCCCAGAAGCATCAATGACGTGGTGCCCGACCTCCGGATGCGCGCCGTCTACGCCGCGATAGAGCTTTCCCTCCATAATGATGCCGCCGCCGATTCCAGTCCCGACCGTCACGTAGAGCAGACGCGCCTTGTTTTTGCCTGCCCCCCACCCGGCTTCTCCGAGGGCCGCCGCATCAGCATCATTCTCCATGGCCACGGTCACGCGGAACAGCCGGTTGAGATCTTCGACGATCTTGCTTCCCTGCCAACCAGGAAGGAAATTTACGTCGCCAATCTCGCCGGTGAAAGGATCGATTGGACCCGTGCTCCCGATGCCGATGCCGGTAATTTCAGCGCCCACCGTTTTTGCAACTTCGCGCAGCAGGCCAGATGTGCGGTCCAGAGCTTTGGCATAGCCGAGCTCGGCGGAGGTTGGGGTCTCCCGGCGCGCCAGCACGCGGCCGTCATCATCAATCATGCCTACTCCGATTTTTGTCCCGCCGATGTCGACAGCCGCAATCACAGCATTTTCTCCGTCATTCTGCCTTCATGAACCGCTACTTCCACTCCAGGATTGCCGCCTCGTGAGCTTCAAGGTCCATCTTCCAACCGGAGCCTTCAAGGCGAACCTCAGCTTGGCCTTCCGCCGTAACATGTTTTAGCGAATGCAC
>JAYVEP010000105.1:0-4917 GCA_043749225.1 Acidobacteriaceae bacterium | reverse complement strand
CTGGCCGCCCGAGTTCGCTGGCTATAAACAACCCCCGGCCAACAGAGCTGGCTCCCCAGTAGCAAGGCAAGCACAAAACGGCGGAGGAAATCGGCTTGGACGAAGCCAAACGGTAGGAACCAGCGGAGGTCTTGGGCGGGCACAGTTCACCTCTTCTGCCCGGAGCCAAGCCGTCGAGTCGTGCAGGGGAGACGGGGGAATACAATTTCAGGTTAGCATCTTCTTCACGTTCTCGATCCAGAATCGATTGTGGAAAACGCGGAACACCTGCCTACGAAAGACCTACCTACGAAAGTGACCCTCAGCCGAAATGTACGCGCCCGCCAGCAACAACATTCCACTGAGAAACGCCCAAAACATAAGGCTCACTGAAATCGCAAAGGGTCCGTAGACTTCCTGGAAGTTCAGCCACGGCAAGGCCAGCAGGTACAGATACTTCAGGATTTCCGAACACAAACCAACGATCACCGCCGCCGGTAGCACCGCGCGCGGCGGCACCGGCCCATTCGGGAGCGCCCAATAAATCAGGAAGAACACCGCAATGCTCGCTGCAATAGCGAACCCCTTCATCACTCCGAATCCAAACCAATGCACGAAGAACCCAGCGTGCCCGTGCAGCAAGAACTCCAATGCCCGAATATTTCCCGCCGTCAGTCCAATTGAAAGCAGTGCCAATGCTCCGCAGCCAAATGCCAGCACCAGCGAAAGTGCCTGATTGCGCCAGTAAGGACGATTATTTTTGAATCCCCAAACCTGATTCAGGGCAACTTCCAGCGGAACGAAGATGCCAGTCGATGTAAACAACAGGATCACCAGGGAGAACAACTGCACACGATGCCGCACGCCAACCATTGCATCCAGGTTCCGCACCACAAAGTCTGGCCCCGCCGGGATGTAGTCGCGCAGCAGCCCCAGCACGACGTCATACATCGCTGGCGACCGAAAGACGCGGCGCGTCAACGTCATCAGCAACAGAACGAAGGGAAAGAAAGACAGGATCACGTTCGCGGCCACGGAGAATGCAAAAGTATGCACTTCCGTCCGCATCAAATATTGCAGCGTATGCCACGACAGTACCGGCCACGTCGAGCGGGCGGCTCCTCCGTTCTTTTGAGCGCTGCGCCCGCTGCAGCGGCGGGTTGTGGCGTAAATGCATCGGGAGGCGATATTCGCGGACTCACTGTCCCATGCTAGCAAAACGCAAGAAAGAACCGATTACCGCTCATCCTTCCCGCGCCTTTCGATAGTGTGTTTTAGATACTGATACACCAATTTTTTCCTGTTGCAAACCTTCGATTTCTTGTTATTATTCGCCGCTACCTACTTTCGTAGGTAGTCAAACGATTTAACTTGGTGGAATGTTGTCGTGTCCGTTCGATTTTTCCCTGCTGGCAACGAGAAGGCCCCGGAGCTTGCCGCTGTGAACCTATGCAGCGGCAAACTCAGGGGCCTTGCGCTTTGCGGCGCGGGCCTGTCCGCCAAGTTCTACCGTTTGCCTTTCCGCGCGAACGTCCCACGCTCTCGTGGGGCGGCCCGTCGCGGTGCAACCTGACCCCGTACAGTGTGAAAGGAGTATCGCAGTGAGTGATGATCGTGAGAAGGGGACTGTGAAGTGGTTCAATGGGGCGAAAGGATATGGTTTTATCCAGCGCACCAGCGGAGAAGATGTATTCGTACACTTCTCGGCAATTCAGGAAAACGGCTACCGCACCTTGAATGAGGGCGAGACCGTGGAATACGACCTGATGAAAGGACCGAAAGGGTTACAAGCCTCGAATGTAGTGCGAGCCTAGCACTGCCTTCGGAAGGTCTAAAGCGTAAGTTCAAAAGCCCTCCCGGTGAATGCCAGGAGGGCTTCTGAGTTTGTGCTTGAACTCTCGGAAACTTGGAAAACTCCTAAGCGGCGTTACAGTAGAGAACTGCGTGGTGTAATGCTAGTTCCGAAATTCTCAGGGTGTCGTTAAGGTCGCGAGCTCAGGATCGAGAAACGGAAATCAAACTACCGTTATTCGGAGAGCCCTACTCTGAGTTCTCGCAGTCGCGCCATCTGCTCCTCCGTAGGGAATGATTCAACCCTGTAGCGCGGAGGTTGCACCCCCAGCTCTTCCTGCATAAGTCCGCCAACGACTGCGAGTGCTGCGTCCCAGGGCGCGATGACGAAGTCTTTCGCATCCTGGTCCACCAGAAAGACGATGCGTTCGGTTTTCGGCAGCAAGGAATCGACGCCTCGCGACCATACGCATGCGCTATATTCCGTTCCGTCTTCTTTGCGCTGGTAGACGGTGTAGCTTGCGGCAAATATGTCGATCTTCTCCGCCTCGTGGATTGCATTCAGAGATTCTTTTTGCTGTTGATAGTCCGACGCCTCGCGCCGTCTCCCAATCGATGCCGCTAGTTTTTGGAACGCGGGATCTTCCGAGGCATACACACTCCACGCCCCGTCGTTCAGCAGGAAAAGACTGGACGAAATTGGATACGGTTCAAAGTGCGCCACTTCCGCCACTTTCAGCAACGTGCCGAGCGCATCCGGATTACGGCTCCCCGCGATCCACAGTTGATTTCGATTGGGCACGAGTGCAACCGGATCTCCCGTCAAAGAAATCCGGTAGATCAAATCCGTCAGCAGGATGCGCGCACTGTCGTAGGAATCTCCCCAGCGGCTCTGATAGACATCGGGAGCTACCTGCACCATCCCGTTGGGATCAGTCCGCTCGCGCAAGTTGTCCCTGGCCACTCTAAGAGCGTCCTCAAAACTCACGCCCCACGGAGCGAACGCGGCCTGGCTGATTTGCTGGATGCTGTGTTCCGTGTCATACGCCAGGCCGACGACCAGCGAACCAAACAGCGGCTTCGTCGGACATTCCAGATTCGAGACATCCAGATTCTTGGCGCGCAAGCCGAGTTCAGACAGGCTGGCATACGATGCTTCTTGGATGACAGGCATCAGACATGGCGCGGCGGACTTGAAATCCTTGGGGATTTCAGGGACCGAGCGGGACGCGGAAGACAGCCGCGCAACAATCGCTTTGCGTTCCAACTTGTCGGCTTGGCAGTAGTTCTGAAAACTGTTTTGCAGGAAAATTGTACCTTCCGACGCGCCGTACTTCAGCAGAAACGCTGCCTTGTCGTAGACAATAGTTTGCACCCCTGCCTGCGACAAGGCTTGCACCATCACGTTCGCGAAATCGTCCTGGGTCGGCGTCTTTTTTCGAAACAGCTTGTCCACAAGGTTCATAGAGTTCACACCCATCTGACATCCGAGGTCAGATGAGAACGTTCGCCTTTTACTTCCCGCCGATCGTCGCCCGGTACATCGCCTCCAGCAAGTCTTGCACTCCGGCGGCATGAGCTTTGGCGATCAAGTCAGGCTCCACAAAGCCATAAGGAACCTGTAACCTGCCGTCCGGCTCCCAAGGCACACCTGCGTGATTGATGTGTGTCAGCTTGTGAAACGGAATCTGCGCCACGTCATAAGGCGGATTCAGATACTTACCCCCATTGGTGTAGTCGGCGACCAGACGCTTGGGCAGCCGCTGGTGGATGGGTGCGACTGCGGGAGACGATTCAACGCTTTGCGCCTGCATAGACGCGAGTCCAAGCGCTGCAATGAATCCAACCAAAAGCAATCTTGCAGAGAATCGCGGATGGATTAGCATGGATGAAGCCTCCCGAAAATTCGTCCGTGATAGCGGCTGGAATCGAGACAGGACGCCGCATTCCGGCCAAAATCGAGTGACCAGAATTCTACCACCCGAGATTCACCAACAATGTTTCAACGAAAGCTCTGAAATTCATGGAACGATTCACCCTTCTCGAGCATCAATATTTGAGCTTTCACTCCATAACCTTGCAGAGGATTCCAATATGATCGGTTCCGCTATCGATTTATCCGCTACCCGCCGTGATTTCTTTCGAACCACCTCTATGGTTTTCGGCGGAGCCGCGCTTACCAGCGTTTTTCCAAAAGCGCTCTTCGCCCAAGCGCAAGATGATGCCACTCGGCTTGACGAATTGCGCAAGAAGATCAGCGGTCCCATCCAGATCAGCAAGGTTTCTGGCAATGTCTCCATGCTTTCCGGCGCCGGAGGTAACATCGGTATTCTGACCGGGCCCGAAGGCAAGCTGGTGGTGGATAGCGGCGTCTCAACCTCCTCGGTGAATGTGCTGCAAGCGATTTCACAAATCGATGCCCAGGCGCTGAAATATCTGGTGAACACGCACTGGCACTTCGACCACACAGAAGGCAACGCGCCGTTCCATGCCGCGGGAGCTACGATTGTCGCGCACCAGAAGACGCGCGAACGCCTCTCAACCCCTCAATTCATGGACTTGGTCAAGTTGCATTTCCCGGCCGCACCAGCTGCTGCCTGGCCCACCCGCACGCTGACCGACGAATTCACTCTCTATCACGGCGGCGAAGAAGTTGCCCTGCAATCCCTCAAACCCGCGCACACCGACACCGATCTCTTCGTCCATTTCAAGCAAGCTGACGTGATCCACGCCGGAGATATTTTCTTCAACGGAAGCTATCCCCTGATCGACTATTCCACCGGCGGAAACATTAACGGTTTTCTGGACGCGATGTCGGTCGTCCTAGCCACGGCCAAGGATTCTACCAAGATCATTCCAGGCCACGGCCCACTAGCCTCCAAAACCGACCTCGCCACGGCGCACGATGTCCTGGCCAAGATTCGAGACCGCGTCGCCACCGCCAAGAGTTCCGGCAAGACTCTGCCAGAGACGGTCGCCTCGAAACCCTCTGCCGAGTTCGACGAAAATTGGGGCAAGGGCCTAATTGGCCCGAATGCCATCGTGACGTTGATTTTCAGCACGCTGTAGGTTCAACGGTTTTGTCGTTCCGAAAGACCTCGGGGTGTAACAAAGAAAAAGGCGCGGCTTATGGCCCGCCCACTCGTT
>JAYVEP010000104.1:0-4923 GCA_043749225.1 Acidobacteriaceae bacterium | reverse complement strand
CCGCCAAAATGGCGCGCGTAAAGCCAGTTAAACAGCGCCGTTCGCGCCCCTCCAACATGCAGATAGCCGGTAGGAGAAGGAGCAAAACGCAGGCGGGGCTTAGCAGAGTTCGAGTGGGTAATGCCAGTAACTTCCGTCATGGGGGGTAACCGAGTCTCGATGTTACGTGCCACGCAAAATCAGCGTCAAGCAGGCCTCTTTCGCGATTTGCGCTCCGCAGCCCAGAGAGTTGTTGTATTGGGTACGACTGGTGTGAAAACATGAAGCGAAACGTGCATCTAAATTCTTAGCACAGAATCCGCTCCACCCGGCCCTATGGAAAACGAACTCGCGGCGATGACGACGATCCCAGGCGCTATTGCGCTGCTGCTGTTTTTCGTTTTTACCTACCTCCATTCCCAGAGCCGCGTGGCGTATTTTCGCGCCTGGCAATTAGGCTGGGCCGCGTATTCGCTGCACTACATGCTGAATACGTGGCTCCTGCTGCGTCCACCATCCGCGCCAATCTTCTTGCTGTCGCAGTTGTCGCTGGTTGCCATGGCAGTTTGTATCGTCGTATCCACGCGCCTCACCCGCAAAGATTTTCATTGGAGCTGGGAAGACGGATTCGTAGCTCTCGCGGGAATAGCGCTAGCCGTCTGGACTTTGTTGCAGCATACGCGCGGCGGCGTGCTCGACTTGCTCGCACCAACGCGCTCTCCAATCGAAGTGGGGCTGGCCGCAGTATTTCTTTTTGCCTCGCTGCGTTTTTACCGCCAGGCGCATGGCCGCCAGCTGATTGGCTTGGGCCTATTGGCGATTACGCTAATTTTTTGGGCGGTGCTGCTCGGTTACAGCCAGCTCGCCACCATCTCCGGCCCTGTCGCTGCGACGCTGGGCCAATTGCTCGGCCCCTTTCCGCAAATGCTGCTCGGCATCTCCATGGTCGTCGTTTTGTTTGAGAACGAGCGCCGCGCCGTGCAGGAAAACACGCTCGCATTCTCCTCCCTTGGTGTCGATACCGGGCGATTGCTGGACGCCGAGCATCTTATCCCGAGTCTGGAATCTGTCCTGGATCGCCTGCTTGCTTCGCTCCCCGCCAAGCGCGCTTTGCTCTGCGCAGGCGAGCCATGGCGAGATATTTTGCCTTCCGTTCAGCGCGGTTTCGATCCAGAGATGCTGCAAGAGCTGGAAGCGGGCAGTGGCGGCAACTACCTGTCGCAGCTGGCTTTTCGGCGCGGTGGCTGTGTCGAACTGCGCAATCTCGCGGATCTTACCGAACCTGTCCCTGCGGTTGCTGGCGAAGGCTTTGAGCATTTGCGCTACGTTCTGATGCGGTATGGCATTCGCAATATCACAGCCTTGAGCTTGCAAACGCGCGAGCACAATTTTGGTGTGCTCATGTTCCCAGATTCCATGCGGCACCTGTTTGCCGCCTCGCAAGTCCGCATGGCCGTTGGACTGGCACTGCAAATCGCGATGACGCTGGAAAACTACATCGTCACGCACGCTGCGCACCGCCGTACGCAAGAATACGAACTACTTACTGAAATTGGACAAGCGGTCAGCTCGCGCCTGAATCAGGAAGAAATTTTGCGCGTCATCCACAAAGAATTGGGGCGACTCTTCGATACCAGCTGCTTCTACGTAGCCTTCCGTGAGGGCCACGAAGTTCGCTTTGAACTGGAGGTGGAGAATGGCAAAGTCCTGCCAAAACGCTCGCGCCAGACGACGAATGCACTCACGGAATACATCTTGCGTACGCGTCAGCCGCTGCTGATTCGCTCCGACTTGGAAAAGGCACGCCAGCGCCTCGGCGTTACATTTGTTCCCGCGCATCCTGCGCGCAGTTTCTGCGGAGCGCCCATTTTTGTCGCTGGCCAGGCTGCCGGAGTCATGGTCGCCATGAGCCTGTCCGAGGAATTTGCTTTCGAGCAGCGAGACTTGGAAGTAATGAAGACTGCCGCCGCACAGGTCTCCGTGGCCATCGAGAATGCCCGCCTCTTTGCGGAGGAGCAGCGCCGTTCGCGGCAACTGGCGTTCCTGAACAATATTTCCAAAACTGCAATCTCCAGCCAGGATCCCGAACAGATGCTGGCGGAGATCGTGCAGGAAATTCAAAAGACTTTCCAGTTCGACCACATTGGAATCGGCATCCTCGATTACGCGACAAAAGATATTGAGATTCGCGCCGAAGCCGGTTCCACGGCCCAGACTCGCGGCAAGCGCATTCCCCTCGGAGTCGGCATCCTGGGCCGCGTAGCCCGATCAGGCGAAACCGCATTGGTGCAAGCAACCGGCGAGGGTCCCGTCCTCGGCATCCTGCAGGATTCCCGCTCCGTGCTCTGCATTCCGGTAAGCTACGGCGAAACTCTGCTGGGGATTTTGAACATTGAAAGCAAACGCGAAAGTGCATTCACTCCCGACGATAAGCTAATCCTTGGGACGCTGGCCGATTTGCTCGCGACCGCGCTGCACAATTCGTTTGTGTTCCAAAAGCTGCAACGCCAATCGATCACCGACGGCCTCACCGGCATCAAGACGCGTGGTTTCTTCTGGGAGGCCATGCAGTCCGAGTGGAAGCGCGCTTCGCGATCTGGACGGGCGTTCTCCGTGGTGTTGATCGACCTCGACAAATTCAAAGAAGTGAACGACACCATGGGTCACCTTGAGGGCGATTTGGTGCTCGCTCGCGTTGGCCGACTACTGGAACAAAAATGCCGCCAGTCCAACATCGTTGCCCGCTACGGCGGAGACGAGTTCATCATTCTGATGCCAGAAACCGGCCTGGAACAGGCGCGAATTCTCTCCGAACGCCTGCGGCTGTGGGTGGCGACCGACCCCATGCTCAGCGAACACCACATCACGGGCAGCTTCGGCGTCGCCAGTTTCCCGGTGCATGGCTTTGCCGCGGAAGACATTATTCGACTCGCCGATAGCGGCATGTACATTTCGAAACACGCCGGCGGCAATCGTGTGTCCATGGTCGAACTCTCCGCCTCGGATGAGGGCGTGACCGTCAAGCGCCAGATGATGTCCTCGTTTATCGAAGGGTTCTTGCAGCGCGATCACACCGGCTCCGAGCATGTAGAAGAGGTCGTTTCGGCTGTAATCCGCGTCGGCGGTGCTGGAGAGAATTGCCACCCAGGGATTCTGCGCGAAGCGATTGAAGCCTTAGCCCGCGCCTCCGAGAGTCGCGAGACCTATGCGGCAGGCCAGGCGGAACGCGTCGTTCGTTGTTCGGAACTATTGGGCCGGGCGTTGGACTTACCTCCCAACGAGCTCGACGACCTCCAATTCGCCGCGCGGGTTCACGACATCGGAAAACTGTTTCTACCGGAAAAGATTCTCAACAAAGCAGGTCCGCTCACGGAAGACGAATTCTATCTAATGAAGCAACATCCGCAGATGGGCACGGAAATCGTGGCCACCTTGCCGGACAGCGAACAAATTCAGAACGCGGTAGAACATCACCACGAAGCCTTCGATGGCACAGGCTACCCGGCAGGTCTGCGCGGAGAACAGATCCCTCTCCTCGCCCGCATCATTGGCCTCGCCGACGCTTTCGTCAACATGACCGGAGAGCGCCCCTTCGCTCCCGCCAAGACGTCGGAGGAAGCGCTTACAGAGCTGGAAAAATTCAGCGGTACCCGCTACGACGGCATGCTGGTTCGAGTGTTGATCCGGCAGCTCAAAGCTGAGAAGACCACGTCGGTTTAAGCAAGCGCCTATGTAGGGCGAGCATTCCTGCTCGCCGGTTTTTCCAAAATCAGCCACCCAGAGTTCTCAAACAACCTACGCTTTGTGCCAGCCATCGGCATCGCCCCTTCTCGGACTTCGAGGTCGCCGTGTTTCGTTGACACAGTAGTAACGCCAGCCTATAGTCATTATTTCCATCGAAATAACACAATTTAATCGCCGTTTTGGAGCCCTGAAATGCGTGTAACCCAATGGAGCCCAGCCGTAGCCCTTCTAGTAGTGTGTCTTTCTGTCACCTCGGCGGTCGCGCAGTTCGGCGCCAGCTTGCAGGGAATCGTCACCGACCAAACCGACGCAGTTGTTGTCGGAGCCGCCGTCGAGGTCACCAACCAGGAAACTGGGGTCACCAAAACGGCGCTCACCAGCGCCGGAGGCTTCTATCGCGTCTCCCAACTGGTTCCCGGCAAATACACGGTTACGGTCGGCGCCGCTGGCTTCAAGAAACAAATAGCGCGCGATGTTTTCGTGGCGGGTGAAGAGCTGACCGGCCACAACGTGCATCTGGAGCTTGGCGCATCCAGCGAGACGGTCACAGTGACCGGCGACGTCATCACGCTCCAAACCGAGAACGCTGACATTTCAGGAGCCATTTCAGCCGCCGACATTCAGCGGCTTCCGCAAGTTGGGCGTGATCCCTACGAGCTGCTGCGCCTGGCTCCCGGCGTTCTGGGAGACGGCGCGCGTGGAGGTTCCAGCAATGGAGCCACATTCCTGCCCGGCACGGAAGCTTTGGGCGGATCGTCCAATACTGGAATCTTCCAGACAGAAAATCAGCCCCAAATCAGCGCCAACGGCCAGCGCGTCTCCAGTAACAACTTCGAGATTGACGGCGTTAGTGTAAACAGCCTCGGGCTGGGCGGCGCGGCGGTCGTAACTCCCAGTCAGGAGTCCGTGCGCGAGGTCAAAATCGTTACCAGCAGCTACTCCGCAGAGGATAGTCGCAACTCCGGAGCGCAGGTGAAAGTCGTTTCGCAAAACGGCACAAATTCCTTGCACGGCAGCGGCGTGATCCTCTTTGACGACAAAGGGCTCAACGCCTTCAACAAGTTCTACGGGCCATCCAGCATTACGCCGAGTCTGCTTACGTGTCAGGACAACAAGAAGGTTTTTGCCGGACAGTGTCCGCAACGCGTGGATACCAAGCAGCGTCTCTTTGGCGGCAGCCTGGGTGGGCCAATCGTGAAA
>JAYVEP010000103.1:0-12617 GCA_043749225.1 Acidobacteriaceae bacterium | reverse complement strand
AACCCTGATTCTCCGAAAGATGCCAGTGGAACACGTTCATCTTCACGGCTTCCAAGCCGCCCAGATTGCGCTTGATGACCGCAATCGGCATAAAGTGGCGAGCGCTATCAATCATCAAACCGCGCCACGGAAAACGCGGACTATCGTGGATCGTAACAACGGGAGCGGTAAATCCTTCGGGAGAAACGCTGACCAACTGCAGAAAAGTTTGCAGACCATGCAGAGTGCCGAGTGGAGTCAGGGCCGTAAGCTTCGCACCCGAAACCGTCACTTCCAGAACATAGGATTCATCTTCGCCAACTTCCTGAACTGGCTTACTCGCGTGATCAGTTTCGATGACAAGTGTCGCAGCGGAAACACTCGGGTTGACTACCAAGGGAATAGCGGTCAGTCGCGCAAGCTGTAAGCGAAAGCGCTCAACTGCCCGATCAAGCCTTGGCTCCGTGTACCCTTTCAGCGCGACAGAAAAACCGGGATCAATGCGTAAACTCCCAGTTCCTTGTTGCACGCTGGCCGGGACCGGCATCAAGTTCAAAGCTCGCATGGGCTGAGCACCTGCCTGAAAGGAAAACATTGTATTGATCAGAAACAAACAAGGCCAAATCAAAAAATGAGTCCAGCTCGCAATCATTCGCCAATTCCCTCCACAGAGTGTAACGATCCACCCTACACCAAGATTCGGCTGCACTCCAAGTCAACCCATTGGCTTGCACACTGGGAGGTGGATACCACGTACCGGGACTTCCGCCGCGGCACTCAGGGTTGTTTGGCTTAGGAAGCCCTCGATAAATGTGTTCACTTCCCTTTAAGCGCAAGCACTCTGCGAATGGCCTCAATCACTTTGTCCGGAGCGTCATCCTGAATGTAATGTCTGTATGCCGGAACCAGAACCTGATTGGTCGGGGGATTCTTGTTCATAAACTGGCGATGGAGTTCCAGCTTGATTTTCTGCTCTACCGGATTACCCGGAAAGCTGGGGTCGATTTGTGTCCCACTCAAGAGCACAATCGGAATCTTCCCGAGTCGCTGAATCGATTCAACTTCGCTGCCACTCTGCACCATATCGTCATACTCTCTCTGGATGGCAGCAGGCATGGGACCGTATTTTGCAAGTGCCTGCGACCTCGCATCCCACTCCTTTTTGCTCAAAGCCGCCTTAAGTATCTC
Organism: Acidobacteriaceae bacterium; assembly: GCA_043749225.1. Taxonomy (GTDB): domain Bacteria; phylum Acidobacteriota; class Terriglobia; order Terriglobales; family Acidobacteriaceae; genus JANXUC01. The sequence goes on along the minus strand of JAYVEP010000103.1, from coordinate 11,450 downwards.
AATGATGCGCCCGTCTTCAAGATCGACCAACACCGGGCCTGCACTTCCTTAGGATACCGACTCGCAAATACTTGGACGATGGTGCCTCCCAATGAGTGCCCAACCAAAATGTAGGGACGCTTGAGCTTCTTCGCCCGAAGCAGCTCGTGGAGTTCTGCGGCCAAACTTACTCCGTCGTGCCGCTGAGTCGCTGGCGAAGATAGCCCCAACCCTTTGCGCTCGTAGGCCAGCGTCAGCGTCGATTTAGCGATTTCCGGTTGCACCCACGTCTTGCGTTCGCCATAAGACGCAATACGCAGATCTGCCCGCAACGGTTCCCTGCGTGGGCTGAATCCCTTCTAGGTTGGGACAGATGCTGTTAAATGCGAGACCTGTTCAGGAATTTACGACTTCCAGAACAATCTGCTCCATCAATCGAGTCAAGCGGGGATCCTCGCCAAGAGCCTTCAGCGCTTCCACTTTGAGTTTGGGAAACTGCGCTCGCACCTCTTCCGCTTGTTGGGGTATGTCCGTCGCGAGATGCGCTCCCATCGCAAGGAACAGCGGGAAGACTCTTACGCTTTGAATCCCGTGCTCGGCGCAGGTTCGCGCCACATCCATAAGAGTGGGTGCGATGAACTCCATGTACGCCAAGCGCACACGATCTGCACCTACCTGGTCCTGTACGGCGCGCAGAATCTGCTCGAATGGGATGCGCCACCGCGGGTCTTTGCTCCCATGCGCCAGCAACACTAAGCATTCACGTTTTTTCGTTAACTTGTCCAATCCGCCTCTGGATGTTTCAAAAAACTGTTTATCGCTGTTGTGCCATCATCGGCATCCCAAATTTCGGTCGTAAAGTGATTAACGCCTGCGGCTCCACGCGAGCATTGTCAGCCAGTCTCAGTCGCCATTTCTGTGCAATCGTAGCCAGTGAAAGGATGCCTTCCGTCCAGGCAAAAGATTCTCCAATGCACTGCCGAAAACCCGCTCCAAAGGGGAAATAAGAGAACTTCGGAAATGTTCCTCGACCGCCCAAAGCAAAACGCTCAGGAAAAAATTTCAACGGCTCCACGAAATTGCGCGGATCGCGCTGCGTAACGAACTGACTGATCAGCACCGTCGTTCCCGCAGGCAACCGGTACGGGCCAAGCACAAAATCTTCCTTGGCACGCCTGCCCATAGCCCAAGCCGGAGGATAGAGCCGCATCGATTCCGCTAGAACCATCTCTACATACTTAAGCTTCGGAACATCATCGATGGTGGGCGCTCGATTGCCGATGACATCATCAATTTCTTTTTGCATCCTCTGTTCCGCATCAGGGTTCTGCGAAAGCAAATACCAGGTCCACGTCAGAGCGCTGGCCACCGTCTCATAACCTGCCAGGAAAATCGTGATGACTTGATCGCGAAGCTGTTCATCGGCCTCACGGGAGGCCGCGCCCGCCATCCAAGAACCCGAAGCTTGCAGCATCATGTCGAGAAGATCGCCGCCGTTCGCCCCTTTACGCCGATGTTCTTCAATCATGCGATAGACAATGGCATCCAATTTTCGCTTCGCCCCAACGAATCGCCCCAATCCGGGCACTCGCATATGAATGAGCACTTCCACTGCGGGCAACGCCACCAAATAGTTGTAGAGGCCCATGATCGTATTGATGGCGTCGGCCAACTCCCGCACTTCTCCGCCCAGCTCTGTGTTGAAAAGCGTGCGGGCCACAGTGCGCAGAGTCAACTGCATCATTTCCCGAGCGATATCCAACTCCTGACCATGCCTCCATGATTCCCGCAAGAATGTCGCTTCCGCAACCATCTTCTCTGCGTAGTCGCTGACTCGTTGGCGATGAAACGCTGGCTGCGCCACTTGCCGCTGCGCGCGGTGCGCCTCGCCCTCGCTCGTAATCATGCCTTCACCCAGCAGCATTTTCGTGCGCTGCACAGTGCGCTCTTTGATGAAATTGTCGTTCTGTACCACCAGCACTTCGCGAATATATTCAGCGTGATTCAGAAAAATGATGCTTTCCGGCCCAATTTTGTAGTGGACGATGTCGCCGAATTCTCTATTTAAATACTGGAACAAGCCGATAGGATCGGCCGGACGAAACTTGCTCCACGCATACCAGACAAGATTGTGCTTGAGTCCGGGCGGAAAGTTGTAACTCGACGTTCGATGCCCGAACATGCGAGATCTCTTAGCAACTAGCTTCGAACTCAACTCGGTTGCCTTCTTCTCCGCTTCGCCAATCACGGTACTGTAACCACGATCGCGCTACAGGCGGCAGTCCCAATCTTGCGATAGCTGTGCTGCGCGGTGGAATCAAAATAAATCGAGTCGCCGGTGTCAAGCTCGTACTCCTCCATGCCGATCTTGAGCACTAACGTACCCGCCATCACGTGCAGGAATTCCACCCCGGAGTGACTGTGCGTTTTAACTTTTTCTTTCGCGATTGGCTGGAAATCCGCCAGATAGGCACTCAACTTACGTTCCGTAGCCTGATAATCCAAACTCTCGAAGAAGAAGGATACGTCCGTGGTGCCCGGTCGATCTGGAAAACGGCGTCTTTCAGCCTTGCGGACTGTCGCTACCACCCGGCGCTTCCTCTCCTCCGTGAAAAAATATTCCAACCCTACGCTAAATACCAGGGCAATTCGGAACAGCGTGGGCACGGTAGGAATCAGCTTGCCGCGTTCAAGCTTAGACAGCAGCGCCGCAGACAGGCCGGTGTGCTTCCCGAGTTCAACTAGTCCCATCTTCTTATTGAGCCTTAGAGCACGGAGCTTTTCTCCGATCGCATAAGGCTTCAAACCTTGGACAACGGTGTCAGAGACCACAGCGTTTCCCCTTTTCTATAGTACTATTGCAGGGTGAAAAATTATCCCAACCCTCAAATATTTTTGATTTATAATCAATCTAGGTCTTGGATGCAACAGTAGCAGCAAGGTCGCACTTCATTTTCACCCTGGGAAAGGGGTCTCCCGAGTTCGGAGAATAACTGTGCCTGAAACCATCATCGTCGGGGCCGGGCTGGCAGGACTTGCCTGTGCCTGCGAGCTCACCACACGCGGCTTGTCGTGCCAGGTGTTAGAAGCTTCCGACACAGTCGGAGGCCGCGCCCGCACAGATGCGGTGGATGGCTTTCTCCTAGACCGCGGTTTCCAGGTCCTGCTCACCGCGTATCCCGAAGCACAGCGGCTCCTCGACTACCCAGCGCTACATCTCTCGTCGTTTGCCCCGGGTGCTCTCGTGCGGTTCGACGGCCGTTTCCACACCGTAGCGGACCCCTGGCGACAACCGACGGCGTCTTTCGGTATGCTCGTGTCTCCTATCGGCACCCTGCGCGACAAATTGAAAATTGCGCGTCTGCGGCACGATGTAACTCGCTCCTCCAACGCAAAACTAGCCCCCTCGCCAGAGACATCGACGATTGATTTTCTACGCGCCTATGGATTCTCGCCGACATTCATTGAGCGTTTCTTCCGTCCCTTCTTCGGCGGTATTTTCCTCGAAAGTGACCTGCAGACTTCCAGCAGAATGTTCGAGTTCGTCTTCCGCATGTTTTCTTTGGGAAACGCAGCCCTTCCCTCAGCTGGAATGGGCGCCATCGCGCAGCAGCTTCTGAATCGACTCCCACCGGGAACCGTCCGCTTCGAACAAAGAGTTGCAAAAGTTCAACCGTACTCTGTAACGCTTGCTTCGGGAGAAGAACTAAAAGCGCCAGCCGTTGTAGTGGCCACGGACCACCTTTCTGCCGCTCAACTGCTGCCCGGTCTGCCGCATTTAGGCTCCCGCGGTACGAATTGTTTCTACTTCGCTGCGCAAGAGTCACCGATCTCGGAGCCACTGCTAGCCCTGAATGGCGACGGGCAAGGCCCCGTCAACAATGTTTGCGTGCCCAGCATGATCGCGCCGTCGTACGCACCGAGCGGCGCGCACCTGATTTCCGTAACTGTCGTTGGCCAATCTGCGCAAGCTCCAGACGAATTGCTGGCTGCGGTAATCAATCAATTGACCGAATGGTTTGGCATCATTGTCCAGGATTGGCAGCATCTGAGCACTTACTGGATCCCCGATGCGCTTCCGGAACAAACACCCGCTTCCGGCGGCATTGCCTCGAAACAGGTGCTCGTGCAGCCCGGACTCTACATCTGCGGAGCCCATCGCGATACCGCCTCTATCAACGGCGCACTACTCTCCGGACGTCGTGTCGCCGAAGCCATTGTGAAATCGCTTGCAGTCCAAGTGGCTTAGGTTCTTACCGCGACAGCTTCGCTAAACGCCGGGCGGCGCGGCCTGGGGCAGCAGTCTGCCGGACAGAAATTGGGACGCGTGCCTAGCACTCCTAGCGCAAGCTTCGGCGCATTTTCGTCAATTCTCTCCCCAATCAACTCGCGAATCATCCGAATGAACCTGGGATGTGTGCCTACGGTTCCCGCGCGCACCATAGTGAGACCGAGTTCCTCGCACAACTCATGCGCCTCTGTGTCCAGATCAAAAAGAATTTCCATGTGATCGGATACAAATCCTATCGGCGCAATCACCACATTCGAGCTTTCTCCCCGCGTCTTGATCTCGCGCAGGCAATCCAGAATGTCTGGCTCCAGCCACGGCTGCGAAGCCGGACCGCTGCGGCTTTGGTAAACCAGTTGCCAATGATCGCGGCCTAGCGCTTCGGCGACCAGCCGCCCGGTTTCTCTGAGTTGTTCTTCGTAACCGCAGCTCTGGGCCATACCCATGGGAATGCTGTGCGCGGTATACACCAGGTGAGCCGAATTTCGGCGGTCTTCCGGAAGCTCGGCCAGCGCCTGCTGCACGCGATCGACAACCGCCTCTACGAATCCAGGATGATTATGGAACACGCGAATCTTGTCTACGATTGGCGCGCCTTCTCCGATAGTTTCCTGTGCGCGAGCGATATCCTCGCGATACTGCCGGCAACTTGAGTAAGAACTGTAAGCCGAGGTCACGAACGCCAACGCGCGCCGCACGCCATCCGCCTTCATCTGACGCAGGGTATCGACCAGCATCGGATTCCAATTGCGATTCCCCCAATAAATTGGCAGGTGAGGCCCATTCGCACCCAATTCGACTTCGAGTGCCGCAATCAACTTCCGATTTTGATCGTTGATGGGGCTCTTTCCCCCAAAGTGGTAGTAGTGTTCCGCCACTTCCAGCATGCGCTCGCGCGGAACATTCTTTCCACGCAGAACATTCTCCAGAAACGGCATCACATCGGCGGCCTGTTCTGGCCCACCAAAAGAAACTACAAGCAGGGCGTCGTAGGTCATCGCGTCCATTGGGGTCTTCTAGGGAACCTCTGCACAATTCTAGTTTTAGGTAGTGCGACGCTTCAGCGCCGCAAAAAACACCGCGAAATTCCTCGGCTTTAGCCACCGAGGTATTGGGGTACGGGACTTGTTCAGCGCTTCCCTGGAAAGACCAGCTTGCCACAAGTCGAGCAACCAGCGATCCAGGTTGCTGTCTTCGATATATTACCTTATTCCCGAAACGTTTCGATGGAGCTGTCCCGAGTGTTCCGAATTACAAAATCGCAAGGTGCTTACTTCGCTGATCCTACGGGCTGGCTCATCGTCCGTTCAGCTTTTTCCGTCTTCGCAGCCTTCGTCGACTCCGGTTTTGCCGGAGTCGCTGCCGGGGTTGAGAGCGCGATGGCCAGCACTTCATCAATGGTGTTGACGTAATGCATGGTCACACCAGCGAGCTGCTCAGGCGTGATGTCTTCCTCCACGTTCATCTTGTTCTCTTTGGAAAGAATCACGTCGTGAACGCCAGCGCGCTTCGCGGCCAGAACCTTTTCTTTAATTCCACCGACAGGCAACACGTTGCCGCTGAGTGTGATTTCTCCCGTCATCGCAGTGTGCGGACGTAGTGGGCGCTCGGTCAACAACGAGACCAGAGCAGTCGCCATGGTGATGCCAGCCGAAGGTCCATCTTTCGGAATGGCTCCCGCAGGCACGTGGATGTGAAGATCGTTATTCGCGAAAAAATCGTCGCTGATGCCAAGATTTGCTCCATTGGAACGCACCCAGGTCAGAGCCGCCTGCATGGATTCCTGCATCACCTGGCCAATCTGCCCCGTCATGGTGAAGCCGCCTTTGCCCTTCATTTTATTGGCTTCAATAAAGAGCACGTCGCCACCAGCCGGAGTCCAAGCCAGGCCAACCGCCACGCCGGGACGTTTCGTACGCTCGGCAATTTCGCCTTCCACGCGAATCTTGATGCCACCCAGGAATTCCTGAATGATTTCCTTATTGACAGTAAGCTTGTCGGTCTTCCCTTCCGCAATGCGGCGCGCCTGTTTGCGGCAAATCGTTCCCAGCGTTCGTTCTAAGTTACGAACACCAGCTTCCCGCGTGTAGTGCCGAATCACGTGGCGCACGGCTTCCTCCGGAAATTCAATCTGTTCCGCCGTGATTCCGTTTTCTTCAATCTGGCGCGGGATCAGGTATTTGAACGAGATGTGAACTTTTTCCTCTTCCGTGTAGCCCTGCAATTCAATAATTTCCATGCGGTCGCGCAACGGCTCGGAAATCGTATCGAGCACGTTCGCGGTCGTAATAAAGAGCACGTTGGAAAGATCGAACGACACGTCGAGATAGTTGTCCCGGAAGGTGGCGTTCTGTTCGGGATCTAGCGCTTCCAGCAAAGCCGAACTGGGGTCGCCACGGAAATCGCGCCCGACCTTGTCGATTTCGTCGAGCATGAAGACGGGATCCTTCGTCTCGGCGCGACGGATGCCCTGCATAATCTGTCCAGGCAACGCGCCAATATACGTGCGGCGATGACCGCGGATTTCCGCTTCATCATGCATACCGCCGAGGGAGATACGCACGAACTTGCGTCCCAGCGAGCGCGCAATCGATTTGCCCAGCGACGTTTTCCCTACGCCCGGAGGCCCGACAAAGCACAGAATCGGCCCCTTCATATTCGGCTTGAGTCGACGCACGGACAGGAAATCCAAAATGCGATCTTTCACCTTCTGCAGGTCGTAGTGATCCGCATCAAGAATTTCTTTGGCTTTGACAATGTCAACTTCGCTGCCAGAAGTCTTGTTCCAGGGCAGAACAGCCAGCCACTCAATATAGTTGCGCGTAATCGCAAAATCGGCCGCCATGGGTGACATGTGCGAGAGACGGCTAAGTTCCTTGTTCGCCTCTTTCTTAACATCGTCGGGCATGCCCGCGTCTTCAATCTTCTTGCGGAGGTCTTCAATATCGCGCTGACCTTCGTCAGCCTCGCCCAGTTCCTTCTGGATCGCCTTCATCTGCTCGCGCAAGTAATATTCACGCTGCGTTTGCTGCACTCGATCCTGCACTTCAGACTGAATCTTGTTGCGCAGCTGCTGAACTTCCAGCTCTTTTGCCAAATGCTGGTTGATCTTGTCCAGACGAACGCGAATGTCCGTCGTTTCCAGCACATCCTGCTTGTCGGGAGTCGCCAGAGACGGCAACGAAGAAGCCACGAAATCTACCAAGCGCCCCGGCTCGTCGATGTTCATCGCCACGGTCGCCAATTCATCGGAAAGCGTCGGCGAACCGGCAACAATCTGCTGGAATAGCGTCAGCACATTGCGCTGCAACGCTTCCACTTCAGGACTCACCGCCAGCGTAGCCTCTGCCACGGATTCATAGCGGGCGCGCATAAAAGGCGCCACCTGCGAGAATTCCGTCATGCGCACGCGTTCCACGCCTTCCGCAAACACAAACAGGCTTTGGTTCGGCATCTTGACGACTTTGTGTACCGTCGCCAGCGTGCCCATGGAGTACAAATCGCCCGGCTGCGGAATGTCTACGCGGGCCTCGCGCTGCGCCACTACGATGATCGTCTTGTCTTCACCGAGCGAATTAATAAGCTGGATCGAACTCTCGCGCCCTACTGTCAGCGGCAGCACGGCGTGTGGAAACAACACCGTGTCCCGAACGGGCAAAATCGGCAGCGCGCGCTCCGCTGAAGGCAACTCTGCCGCAGGCTTCGGATTGCTAGGGCTGGCGGGCTTTTCGGAACTCTTGTCGGAACGGGGCATCCTATCTCCTTGAGTCTATGTCACTCAACTTTTATTATACGAGCTTTGATGAGGTGGCCACATCGATGGATTCAGAGCTTCTGAAGCTCGCGCCAGAATGCACCCTAGGTGTCGGATTGTAAAGCACTTCTCTCAATTTTTACACCTGCCTAAAGTACCCGTCCACCTTCGAGTACCGCCATTCGCGACCTCACGCCGCCGGGTAGACCCCTAGAACCTTGGCAAATTCCGTGATTTCCTCTAGATGCCTCAGCGCGTTAGCCGCTTCCGGGGTGGGACCGCACAGTAAATCTACGTAAAAAACGTATTCCCAGGGACGACCCTTCACCGGGCGCGATTCGATTTTGGTCAAACTCATATCGCGTAAAGCGAATACGCTCAGCGCTTTGAAGAGCGCCCCCGGTACATTCTTGAGCGCAAAGGCTATGGAAGTCTTGTTCGCTCCCGGCAGAATCTTACGCTTACCTCCCACCAAGCTTTGCACTAGGAAAAAGCGAGTGAAATTTTGCTTATTGTCTTCGATTCCGGCACGAAGAATCTTCCCGCCATACACACCAGCCGCCCGTCGACTGGCAATGGCGGCTGCGTCCCGCAAATCCTCCGCCAAAATGTGCTTTACGCTGCCCGCCGTATCGTAATAAGAAACCGGCTCAATTTTAGGATGCAAACGAAAAAACTCTCGACATTGATCCAGCGCAACGGGATGCGAGTAGACGCGCCGAATATCCGGCAGCTTCACGCCTGGGACAGCGATCAAATTGTGTACAATCCGCAGACTGAACTCACGCTGCACAAACACGTTGCGCGTCAGCAGCAGGTCGAAGTGCTCCAGCACAGACCCCGCCAGAGAGTTCTCTATGGGCACCACAGCCACGTCTACAGAGCGCTTATCCGCACCTGTGCCCAACCTGTCAAACACCTCCAGCGAGCGCGTGCAGGGCACAATGCGGGCTGCAGGGACCATGCGCTCAGCCGCCTCGTGACTGAAGGCGCCGAGTTCACCCTGAATGGCAACCCGGGGGGCTGCAACTCTTTTGCTAGCAACACTTTTCATGGGAACACGTTACTGGGTGACAGGACTGGAAAGCAAATCTTTCGAAAATATGTGGGCATCAGTGCCGTCCGAGTAATAGGCTGGCTCGGTTCGTAAGATGGAGTATCCATGGCGCTTGTAGAATTCAATCGCCGAAAGGTTCGTGACCATGGCTTCGAGATAAATAGAACTAAATTTAGAGACGCGACTGCGCGCCTCAGCCGCCATCATCAGCCGCGACCCAATCCCAGCGCGGCGAACGTTCCCAACAACATCAATGGTGACAATGTGTCCAACCTTGGGCGATTCCTCTTGCATGACCAGGAATCCAAGGATGGTGCCGGGCTGTTCGCCAAAAGATTTCATCTTAGGGCGAGGCTGCTCAGCGATGAGCGTGAATGCGCCCGGACGCCGCATATAAACCGCCAACTCCAGCCGTGAGTAGGAGATGCCCGGCGGAAAGCAGGCCTGGTCGATGCGCCAAAGGGCATCGAGGTCGGAGGAGCGTCCGTCGCGAAGAGTGTATTCCACGGGATGATTGTACTGGGGCTGTCGGCTTTCGGCTATCGGCTCGATACCCCGGACACGAACTGCTTGGTCCGAAGACCGACCGTCGCGAGCCAACTGCCACCGTTAGAAAATCCACGAGCGAATACGCCCCGAGCCGAGTATACTTTCTTGGTACGCGAGGCCGGTGTGCTCCCCATTTTCCTCATCAGCGCAGCAAGTTCAGCCGGGTTCGTTCTGGCATGGTATGCGCTATTCGCGCGTTACAACCAGAAGCGCGCCGTGCTTGTAGTGGATCAGCTCCGGCTGGCGTGGCGCGGCCGCATTCTTAGCCGCCGGTGGAGTGGCACCTCGCGCCTGCATGTTGGCATGAGGCTTCCCTCAAATCTTTTTGGCAGCGCCCACATCACGGTACGTTTACTCCCGCGTGCGTTGCCGGTGCAATGGCTGCTGCGCCATTGGGATGCACAGGTGGAAACCGTCACGATTGAGGCTGACCTGGACCGCCCACCGAGCTTTTCCCTGAAAGTCCACAACCATCGCTGGAGTGGTCGTCTGACGCGCAAAGTTCCTCGCGTGGAACAGCCGTGGATGATTCACCGCTCGGGACCGATGATCTTAACGACCTGTGAAAATTGGGAAGCGGAGCACAATCCAGCGCTCAGCGCGCTGCTTGTGGCGCGCCAAAGTGAATTTACAGATGTGATCCTAAAGCCGCAGTCGCCGCATCTGACGGTAACCGCCCCCGTCGACGCGCTGGCCAACGATTCCACAGCGAGGCAGATGTTTGAATCGCTGCAGGAACTAGTGCAGGAAACCAGAACATCGAAAAAACACTAGTTCGCCGAAATCGCGTAGCCACAGGCGCCTCGCCTGTGCGGTTTTTGCGGCAAACCTTGAAGTCACAATCGGCAAAGCTCTACCACTGGCCATTCAAAGGCTGGCGATTCAAACATTTTCTGGCAAGAGCGCACAGGCGAGCCGCCTGTGGCTACGTGGTTGTTTTCAATCCCGCCCACTTTTCCAGAAGCAGAAGCGTTGCCGCATAGTCCAGATCGCCGTGCCCTTCTTCGCTGGCAAGATCGTAGATTTCTTCTACAGCTTTGAGTCCGGGCAACTTCACACGTGATTCCTTTGCCGCCGCCAAAATTAGCTTCAGGTCTTTCAGCATCAATCTCAACGGAAAATTCGGCGTGAAATCGTGTTTCTGCACGAACGGAGCTTTGTAGTCGATCACTCCGGAACGCACCATAGACGCCTGAATCAGCGGCAACAGTGAATCGAGACTTACGCCAAGCTTCGCACCTAACGTAATGGCCTCGGCAAAACCTTCGTAGATCATGGCAATCTGCAGATTCATCACCAGCTTGGCGGACTGGCCTTTGCCGGTATCTCCCATGCGAAAGAATTGCGTGCCCATGGCCGCCAGCAGCGGCTGGATTTTCTCAATCGACGCTTCGTGTCCACCAAGAATAAAAATCAGCGTCGCATTCTGAGCGGCGACCTTCGATCCGGTCATAGGAGCGTCGACCCAATCCGCTCCGAGCGCTCGCACACGTTCGGCAAACTTCACCGTGGCCGCAGGCGAGATTGTGCTGGAATCCGCAATGACCGCCCCCGGCGCCAACGCACCCGCTGCGCCACGCAAGCCAAATACCACATGCTCCACGGCAGCCGTATCGGAAACACAGAGCCAGACAACTTCCGCGCCGCGCGCCGCGTCTTCTGGATTCCCCGCTCGCTGCGTGCCCTCGACCGGAGCGCCCGCGCCGCGATTCCAAACCGTGACTTCATGCCCTCCCTTGACCAAGTTTCCAGCCATCGCCCGACCCATAATTCCCAAACCTAGAAATGCAACTTTCATTCATATCTCCTTGGTGGATTAGAAA
>JAYVEP010000102.1:0-12720 GCA_043749225.1 Acidobacteriaceae bacterium | reverse complement strand
ACTCATGCGAACGATATTTGCCTGATGCTCAATGCGAGCGTGAATGCGTATCGTCGTCTCGATCCGCACTTTGAAGCGCCGAACCAGATTAAGGCTTCGGCGGTGGATCGCGGTTCGATGGTGCGTATCCCGATCGGCAACGAAAAGAGCATGCGCGTGGAAGTACGCTCGGTGGCTCCGGATGCGAACCCGTACATGGTGATGTACTCGATCTTCAAGTCAGGGCTGGAAGGCGAGACGGCGAAGATCAAGAACCTGCGTCAGGCGGAACGATATCTGCCGGACAATATCTATACGGCGCTGGAGAACTTCCGCAAAGCGAGTTGGACGACGGATCTGTTGGGTGAGGATGTGAAAGCTCGCTACGGGGATTTGAAACAAGCTTCTGCCGACCGCTGCCCTCGGTTGCTGGGAACGTTTGTGAAGGCACCGGAAGTGCAGTACCACCACGATGTTTACAACCAGTTTTTGTGGAACAAGTTCTAGACGTTACTCGGAAGAGCGCAAAAGGAATGCCCTGGCTGAAAAGTCAGGGCATTCTTTTTGGGAAAGAAGAACAGCGGCACTATCCCATGGAGTAAAAGAATTCCTCGCGGACAACCTTGTCGTTCTCGACGGTGTACAGAGCCATTTCGTCCATTTTCATCCGCTTTTGGCTCGGTTTGTTTGTGACGTCGTAGCCGAAGCGAACGATAAAACGGTCACCGTGCGGGAAGGGGCCTTCGCAAGATGCAGAGTGGACTTCATGATTGTCGAGCCACCATTTGTTCTTACCTACAATGGCTTCCATGCCGCGCATCTCAGCGGGCATATTGGGCATGCTGATTGCTTCGACGCTGACGATATTGGGAGAATAGAGGGTTTCGATGGCCTTAAGGTTTTCGCCTTTTTGGCAGAATTCCACGAGTTTCTTGCCGACTTCCATGGTCGTCATACGCACATCCTTATAGCTATTGGGTTCGGGCTGGTTCACCCTAGGAAACCATTGCAGCAGAACCCTAAGTGGCCGTCAACTCGAGGGAGCGAAAATTTACATTCTACTCTTGAGCCTTCAGATATTTATCCCACCAGGCCAGATACCGTTCCATGCGGTCTTGAATGTAGCTGGGGCGCGTGAATAGATGAAATTGGTCGGGATAGACTACGAGCTGTGTCGGCACTCCCTGCGTGCGCAGGGCTTGATACATCTGCTCGCTGCCGATGATGGGCACGTTGAAGTCTTTTTCGCCGCCCAGGAAAAATGTTGGCGTGTGGATGCGGTCGGCGTGGAAGAACGGATACGATACTTTCACCCACAGTGCTTCGTTGCGCCACGGCGGTGCGAGTTCGTTATCGTATTGCAGGATGTATTGGTCGCTGCCATACATGGAAATCTGGTTCGCACTGCCCGCGCCGCTGATGGCCGCCTTGAAGCGTGGGTCGGATGCGATGGTGTAATCGGTGAGAATGCCGCCGTAACTCCAGCCGCCGATACCCAGGCGGTTGGGATCAGCGACACCTTTTTGTACAGCGTAGTCGACGCCTGCGAGAAGGTCGGCGACTTCTTTATTGCCCCAATCTCCCCAGATGCTGCGCGTGAATTCCGCGCCTCGACCGCTGCTGCCGCGATAGTTGATGGCTAACACCACGTAGCCGTGCGTCGCGAAGAGCTGCCGTTCTAGATGCAGCGGGTAAAGGCCGAAATCCAGAGCGTGTTCGTCCTGGCCGTTGGGGCCACCATGAATCCACAAGATGGTTGGATATTTCTTCCCCGCTTCATAAGAAGGAGGCTTGATCATCATGCCATGAATTTCGGCGCCATCTCTGCTGTGGAAGCTCATGTCTTCCACCGCGCCGAGTTGAATTTCGGCGAGCAGGGCATTGTTGTGGGAGGTGAGCTTGCGCGGCGTTCCGTTTTCGAGCGCGTAGATTTCAGAGGCGGACGTATCTGTCGCCGCTGTGACGGCTGTGTGTCCGCCTGCGGTCGCGCGTTCGCTCACGCCGATACTGTTGCTGGTGACGTGTTCCACGTTCCCGCCGCTAGCGGCAACCTTGGCTAGATATTGATGCTGATCGTCTTCCACCAGGAATGTAAGAGCCGAGCTGTCGGAGGTGAATTCAACTTGCGATGCGCCCCGGTCCAACTTCGCGGTTAGGACGCGCGGCGTGCCTCCGGCTGCCGGCACAACCGCCAATTGGTTCACGTTGTAGGCGTTGTATTTCGGCTCAAATCCTTGGAGAAATGCAATCGACTGGCCGTCGGGACTCCACACCAAGCGCTCGCCACCCGCGCTGTACGTGCTGAGTAGTTTACGTGGCTCGGCTCCAGCATGTGCGTCAACGAGGTAGATTTCGCTCATCCCGGTGCGGTCAGGATCTTTGGCGTGATTGCTGATAAATGCAATGTGCGATCCGTCGGGCGACCAGGCAGGATTGCTTTCATCAAAATTCTTGTCTTCCAGCTTCGTGCCGGTCAGAGCTTCGAGTTTCTTGCTCTCAACGTCAAACAAGTACAGATGCTGTAGGGAGGATGTCGTGATATAGCCTTCAACGTCGCGCTTGAAGTTGTAGCGGTCGAGAACGATTGGCTTTGGCGCTTTCGCTTTGGTCCCGCTCGAATCGGCAGCGTCATCATTTTCCTGCATCACCAGCACGAGCCGCCTTCCATCTGGCGACCACTCATAGCTATCGATGTCGCCTTTCACGTTCGTGAGCTGGCGAGCCTCTCCCCCGCGGCGGTCGAGCAGCCAGACTTGTGTTTTGTCTTCCTTGTCGCCAGTCTTTTCGTCCGTCGGGCGGGCCGACAAGAACGCCAGATACTTTCCATCGGGACTAAAGCGCGGCGACGAGTCCGAGCCCGGTCCATAGGTGACGCGCAGGTCTTGCGTACCCTCCCAGTTGACCATCCAGAGGGCGCTGCGGCGCTTGTCGGCCTCGCGGCCAACGGTGGTGACGGTGTAGGCGACCCACTTGCCGTCGGGCGAAACCTGCGGGCCGCGCACTTGCTGTATGCGGTAAAGATCGTCAGGGACAAGCAGGCGTTTTGCGGGAGCCTGCGAGAAGAGAGAAACAGTGCATAGAGAAAGAACGAGACCCATCATCCATCGAAATCGCATGTGGGTAATGCTCTATGAGATGGCGGTGGGTGTCAAGCGAGAGCTTTTGTGCTGTCGGTCACTCGGATGTGATTCGTGCGTCACAGCTTCTCGCATGGTCCAGGGAAAGAATAGTCGTAGTTCAGGAGGGGTTTATGCCAGCAGAAGTATGTGAACGGCTGGCAGTACTGGAGGATGCGGCTCGCACGGTTTCAAAGATTCGGTCGATCGTCACGGAGGTGGCGGACGATGGAGTACGGTCCGCGTGCGAAGTTATCAAGCAGGGGCGTTATGCTGCTGAGGACGCGATCAACGAAGCACAGCTTACGGTCAGACGGAAACCCTTCGAAACTATGGGCGTAGTCTTTGCCGTGGGGGTTCTGGCGGGGGGCGTCTTAGGCTGGATGGGATCTCGTCGTCGCTGAATTCGTCGCCGATGCAGTCGAGTGTTCGCGCGGCTGATAGGCTGTGTGTGTGAACTTGGAAGAATATCGTCGTGGGATTGAGCTCTTCAATAGAGGAGTTTTTTTCGACGCGCACGAGGTTTGGGAAGACGTTTGGCGCGCGGCAGAGGGTCTGGAAAAGAAATTCCTGCAAGGGTTGATCCAGGTTGCGGTTGCCTTCCATCACCATTCCACTGGAAATGTTACCGGAGCGCGCTCACTGTTGGAGCGTGCCTGCAAGAACCTTGCGGGGTGCCCGGGTGAGTTTGGCGAAATCAACTTGACCGCATTTCTGGAGTCGTTGGAAAGGTGGAGTGAGGTTTTGGCGACGGGAGAGCCTGAGCCCGCGTTGCCTCAGTTGTGAAGAATCCATTGCAAAAGCCGAATCTTGATCTGTGTCGAACAGGCACCCTCTTCAGCCGGCCGCATCCACATTCGTTATAAAATGACTCTTCCAGGAGAACGAGTTTGACATGTTTTACCCTACTGACGACCTTCGAATAAAGTGGACTAAGGTCGTGCTTCCTCCAATTTTTCTGGAGGAAGAGCGGCCTACTACCGAAAAGGCTTCGTCCACCGTCCACGACGCTCGCGATCAAGTCCGCGATATCTTGGCTGGCAAAGATGATCGATTGCTGGTTGTAGTCGGCCCGTGCTCGATTCATGACACCAAGGCGGCCCTCGAATACGCAGGACTGCTGAAGACGGCTATCGACCAGTATTCGGACGACCTATGCATCGTTATGCGCGTCTATTTCGAGAAGCCGCGCACGACGATTGGGTGGAAGGGGCTGATTAACGATCCGCACCTGGACCAGTCTTTCAAAATCAATGACGGTCTGAGATTGACCCGGCATCTGTTGCTGGACTTGGCGGAGATGGGCGTGCCTGCTGGGACCGAATTTCTGGACATGATCATCCCGCAATACGTTGCGGGTCTGGTGAGCTGGGGCGCTATAGGAGCGCGTACGGCGGAGAGCCAGGTACACCGCCAGTTGGTCTCCGGTCTTTCTTGTCCGGTCGGATTCAAGAATGCCACTTCGGGGGATGTAGACGTTGCGGTTGAGGCCGTGCTTTCGGCGGCGCATCCACATACATTTTTGGGCCATACGAAGCATGGACAGTCGGCGATCTTTGTTACCTCGGGCAATCCCGAGTGCCACCTTATTTTGCGCGGTGGCAGGGGCACGGTGAACTACGAGCCTGATTCCGTGAGTCAGGTGTCGGCGCAACTCGAGAAGGCGGGTCTTCCGCAACGCATCATGATCGACTGCAGCCATGCCAACAGCCGCAAGGATCATCGCAACCAAGGTGCTGTGTGTCGCAACATCTCGGCTCAGATTGCAGCCGGCGAGCACCGAGTCTTCGCGGTGATGCTGGAGAGCAATTTGTTGGCTGGGGCGCAGAAGTTAGTTCCAGGAGCGAAGCTGGTTTATGGACAGAGCATCACGGACGCCTGCATTGATTGGGACGAGACTAAGCAACTGCTGGGAGAATTGGCGGAGGCGGTTAGGGCTGGCCGAGGGTCCGTGAAGAAGCAGGCAGTAAAATAAGCGATCGGTCGGGGAAGGTCTTTGTGAGAAAGATGGTAGGCACGTGGGGACTCGAACCCCAGACCTCTACCGTGTCAATCGGGCCTGCTTAGGTTTGCAACGAACTTCCTGACCCTTTTGGAAGCGGAGTCTTTGAGAACGATTCCGAGCTATTTGAATCCGTTTACTTCAGGAAGTGAGAAATGGGCATGAAATCCGCTTGATCCCCGGTTTAGTTTCAACGAAATGCACGATATACAAGGTAAATTCCTTGCAATTTCACAAAATGACCAATATATTGGTCGTATGTTGACCCTGCTCTCCATCGGCTCTCAAATCGCCGCAAAGCGAAAAACCCTCGGGCTCAGCCAGACTGCTCTCGCCAAGAGCGCCTCCGTGGGCCGCTCTACGCTTGAAGCCCTGGAGAACGGCCGCATGGGGGAACTGGGGTTTTCTAAGATTAGCAAAATCCTGTGTGCGCTCGGCATGGAGCTAAAGCTCCAAGAAGCCAGCTCGCGCCGGCCCACGCTAGACGAACTCATACGAGAGGATCGAAATGATCGAGGGTTGGAATGATCAAGGTCTGGACCGACAGCGCTGAATCCGGCCTACTCGACCGGAGTGAGGATCGCGGCAGCACGTTTCTCTACCTGCCCGAGACCCTGCCCGCGCGCGCGGTCTCAGTCACCATGCCCGTGCGCCTTCCCTCTTGGGACGTGGCCTTCGGACTTCCGCCGATCTTTGAGATGAACCTTCCTGAGGGCGCACTGCGCGAGAGGCTCCGACTTTCCTTCGCCAAAGCCACGGGCACATTTGATGAATTCGATCTGCTTGGTATCGTCGGGCGCACGCAGGTGGGCCGCATACGCTACACGGGACAGAAAGAACAGCTCCAGGAGGACGTTCCATTTCAGTCCGTGGATGAGATTCTTGCGCGTCGTCGTGACAACGATCTGTTCCGTTATCTTCTCGACAAGTTTGCGTCACACTCCGGTATTAGCGGTGTGCAGCCGAAGATCTTGGTGCGCGACCAAGAGACGTTCGCGAGCCTGGAAGACGCAAAGCCTCGCCTCCCCCAAAGTTTCCGAGGCGCTACACACATCGTGAAACTGTGGGAGCCAAACGAATATCCGCAGCTCGCCGCCAATGAATATTTCTGCCTTAAGGTCGCACAGAAGTGCGGACTTGAAGTCCCCTCTTACAAACTCGCAGAAGACGGCATGGCGCTGGTGATCGAACGCTTCGACCTGCGGTCCGATGGCACGTATCGTGGCTTCGAGGACTTCTGCGTGCTGAACGCCAAAAGAACAGATCACAAATACAACGGCAGCTACGAGACCTCGATTATGAAACGGTTCAAGCAGTTTGCGAATTCGTCACACGTCAACGAAGACCTCGAAAAACTCTTCACGCTGATTGCTCTGAACTGTGCCATTCGCAATGGCGACGCGCACCTGAAGAATTTCGGGATTGTGTACGACGATGTTCTGGGCGAAGCCAGGATTGCCCCCGTCTATGACGTGGTAACGACTGCCGTTTACCTGCCCAAAGACAGCATGGCCCTGACCTTAAACGGAAGTACAAAGTGGCCCAGCGCCAAAGAACTCCAGAGACTCGGCGAAACCCGCATGGGCAGCCCGCCTTCGCGGGTGAGACAGATTCTGGACCTTATAGCATCAGCGATCTCCAGCATCTCAGGTGAAGTTCCCGCCCACATCAAAGAACACCCTGCTTTTGCCAAAATCGGGGAGCGGATGCTGCAAGAATGGAAAAAAGGCTCGGCTCTTTCTCTCCAACAGGCTTGAACAGTTCTAGAAATCTAAACTGGATGTCTTCCAGGCAATATTTAGATTGGTAGAGGCCCCTGCTTAGCCCTGTGTTTCAAAACCACAAAAAATGTCGCGATCGTAAAAGGAGGCTGGACAGCGGCCCCTCCCCTTCGCTCAATTGAGATCAGAGATCCGATAGCTTACTGAATCCAATAATCTATCTCGTAGCCTCCTGTAACCATGACGGCTAACCAGTATCCAGGTGCCCACAGGTTTTGTACACAGCAGGGACCTTATATGCCAACTATTGTGTTCGCAAGTCCCAAGGGGCGTCGGCAAATCCACAGCGGAAGTATTGCTCGCTACTGAACTTGCAAGCCACGGCGCTTCAGTAACGATGATCGATGCCGACCCAAACCGCCCGCTTAGCCAATGGGCTAACCGTCCCGGCAGACCCGAGAAACTCGTGGTCATCGCTACCACAACCGAAGATTCCATTCTTGACACCATAGAGCAGTCGGCACTCCAGACCACCCTTCGTCATTGTCGATCTGGAAGACACAGCTTCCATGATGGTGGGCTACTCAATGATCCGCGCGGATCTAGTGATTATTCCCGCGCAAGGTTCACATCTGAACAAAGCGAAAGTCGAGCCAAAGACGGTGCTGGGAATACTGCGTCATTCACG
This sequence comes from Acidobacteriaceae bacterium, assembly GCA_043749225.1. GTDB lineage: Bacteria > Acidobacteriota > Terriglobia > Terriglobales > Acidobacteriaceae > JANXUC01. Next base: position 5,214 of record JAYVEP010000102.1, on the reverse strand, counting down.
AATTCAGACGACGCTTGATCTCTACACCCAAGAAGACGGCGATGAAGCACGGGCGGCGCAGGGAGAATTTTTCTCGGCGCTAGGGATGAGCGTCCAAGCCGTGCAGCAGTAACGGTGTGGGCTGAGTTGTGGGTTGGAGAATTTAGGGTGTTCGCCGCTAATCCACTGAAAGATATGGTAGGCACGTGGGGACTCGAACCCCAGACCTCTACCGTGTCAAGGTAGCGCTCTAACCAACTGAGCTACGCGCCTACATGCAACATTTTCAATAGTTTAGCAGGTTTTTGACGGTAGTCTAAAACGGATTTCACCTGTAAAACGTCACCTGTAAAAGTTAGTTTACCGCGTTTGAACCGTTTCGCAAAATCGCCGTCAGCATGGATTCCTGGGCCTCCACCATCGACGTATTGACACTTTGAGCGTACAGACCGAGCGTGGTGGAAACGTTGGCGTGGCGCAGCAGACCCTGGACCGTCTTCGTGTCGCTCTCCTTATTTACAAGGAACGTGGCCAGGCTGTGCCGGAGATTGTGAAACCCGAATCGCTGTCCTGGCTTCAGCACGACTCCCGCGCCCACTGCAGCCGGACGGAGATGATCCGCGGCCAGAATGCTCGCCGTCCGCGGCTGCCTCCCCTTCAACTTTGCGGAGGCAAAGATCCAGTCGCTCGGTTGCGCGTAGGGAGTTTCCTTGTGCCAACACTGCAAAACTTTTGCCAACGTGGGACTCATTGTGGCGGGCGATTCCGACTGCTCGGTCTTCATGCGCGCTATCATTTTGTTGCCCACCCAAACACGGCGAAGATTGATTCTCTGGTTCGCGTAGTCGACATCCTGCCATTGCAGCCCCAAAGCTTCCGAGATGCGTAGGCCCGTAGCAGCAATCACCAATGTGAGCACCCGCTCCGACTCAGGAAGCGCCATGAGAATCTTGAAGGCCTGTTCCGGGGTGACGATTACGGCTTTATAGTTGCTCCTGCTGGATTGTTCGACCCAATTCACTGGGTTCGTCTCCTCCTTGCAGGGAATCAATCCGTGTTTTTGCGCTTTGAAGTAAACGCGAAACATCGTTCGCCGAAGCTTATCTTTTGTCGGGTTGGCAAGCGGGAGCGAGCCGAGCCAGCTCTCAATGTCCAAGGCACGAATATGGAGGGCGCGTTGTGTACCCCACCGTGGGATCAGGTAATCATCAAGAATGTGGCGAACCGTTTGCTGCGTCGTGCTGGCGAGTTTCGGGAGCGCGTGCTTTTCGTAGCTGCGAGCCAGATCGCCGAAGGTGATGCGGCCCGTCTGAAAGTCCGGTTCGTTAATATTGTGGTTCAAGCCCCTGCGCTCGACTTCCTCCCATGCGCTGGATTCTTTCGGGAAGGTACCCACGCGCCCGACCGCGACCGTATTTTCGACTCTCCTGCCGTCGGAATTTGAGGGATAGAAAATGTCTAGGCACCCGGGAACGTCAGCTTCGACGTGGCAAACGTGAAGTACTGGCGGCGCAGTTACCAGTGTGGCGTGGCAAGCTAGGGTCGCGCGATCCGGCTATGGAGGATCGATCAGGAGAGGCGTCAAAGGAAATTGGCCATGAACCATGCAGAGTTTTGTACTCAGACGGGCCTGATTTTCCGCTTGTGGTCTCAACAGCTTTTGTCATAGACTCGCTGAGCGTTCCTAAAGTCCGGAGCTCCCCACTCCAACTTTTACCCCGATGCAGGGGCTCAATCTGACATTCGCTTCCGGAGACCCGACCCATGCTTTTTTCTGCCCGTTCGCTTTTTGTAACGTGCGCACTTGCGCTGCTGTTCACAACCTCCGCTCGTTCACAAAAAGTTACGCCGCGCTCCACACAGGATGAGAGCACGAAATCGCTGAAGCCCGCGAATCCTCCACGAGTGGCAGCCAAGAATGGCGGGCCAGAAGCGGAAGGCGACGACGCTACAGCGCGCATGCTCGCGCAGCGCAAGGAAATTGGCGTTCCTACTCCGGAATTCAAACGCAAGTTGCTGCAGGAGCGCGCCAAACGGCAAGCGAATGAAAAAGCCGTGCGTCGGAATAGTTCTGGCGCGATCTCAGTTTCCGCACCAACGTGGATTCCCATCGGTCCGGAAGGTGCCGACTATGAAACCAACGGCGCTATAACGCTTTTTGCACGAGACAGCGGTCGAGCGCGCAAGTTCCTCCCCCATCCGACCGATCCGGACACGCTTTATATACTGACCTCCGGCGGCGGTCTATGGGTCACGCACAACTTCACCTCCTCCGCCACCACATGGACGCCTCTGACTGACAACCTACCGACTACCGCTGGTGGATCGATGGCTTTCGGCAGTACGCCCAACGTTATCTATCTGGGATTGGGCGATCCCTTCGACCTTATCAACATTGGCGGATCCGTCGTGACATCGACAGATGGCGGCCAAACATGGGGCAGCCTGGTACATCTGGGAGCCGCGCTTTCGGTCCAGGACATCTACGTGGATAGCACCGGCTCGCAAGATGTGGTGCTGGTCGCCACTGACAACGGCCTGTACCGTTCGACGGACAGCGGTGCCACCTTCGCGCAAATCCTGGGCGGCAGCGGACAACTCTTCAATGGGCAAGCGATTTGGAGCATCGTTTCGACCAGCAATGGAGTGCTTCTCAACGCGCAACCCTGCAGCGCATTCGGTACTTTTTGCGGGGTTGTCAGCGGCTTGTACACTTCCACCGATCAAGGTGCAACGTGGACGGCGATCCCCAATGGCGGAGGCGTTTTTGCCGCTGCTGGGCGAACCACGCTCGGCGTGGGAGCATCAGGGGATAGCGTGGTTTATGCATTCGCGGAGAAATCCAATTCCTCGGCTCAGCTCGATCTGTTCCGCTCGCTCGATGGCGGCTTGAACTGGACCGCGTTGGGAGTCAACACGACCAAAGCTCCGACCAATCCCAACACCGACAATAGCAACATGGACCTGATGCACGGTCAGTCCTGGTACAACCAGATGATTCTGGTGGATCCTCGCGATGCGGGGCGCAACACGGTGTACCTGGGAGGAAATCTAAGTAGCGCGGAGACAACGGACGGCGGCTTAACGTGGACTTTGCTCTCCAACTGGTTGCCCGCTTCTTTTCGCGGTCCTGGCTTCAACTTACCCTATGTTCACGCTGACTTCCACACAGCCGCAATCAGTATGGCTGGCACACCAACTCTCCTGTTCGGCAGCGACGGCGGGATTTTTGTGAGCACGGACAACGGCGCTTCGTGGTCGAGTGACAAGAATAACGGCCTACAGACACACCTGATCTACTCGCTGAGTTCGACGCCTGGATTCCCGGAAAACGTAATTGGCGGTTTCCAGGACAACGGCACCCGCTCCCGCAAAGGCAATACCACAACCTACAACCAAAGCTTGGGCGGTGACGGAATCGCAGCAACGTGGGATCAGGGCAGCACAAACATGTCGGTGACTACGCTGCCAAACGGTAGCTTCGCTGCCAACTTTACCAACCAGACGCCAGACCTCATAGCTAGTTGGTACCGCTTCAGCCTGGGCGGCACGGGATTTCTCACTCCCATAACAATCCCTAATCCGAGCCTGGACCCAACCGGAAAGATTTTCTTCACTTCTACGTCCCAGAGGATTTTCAAAGTCAATCTGGGTTCAAGCCCGATTTCCACCCCTGCCATCGGGATCATGGATCGGCTGGAATCCCTTCCACGATTGGAATCCGAACCAGCGCACGCGGAATCGGTGTCAGCCCGGTTGATTTACTGCACGTTGGCGTTCCAGGAACCGGCGGCCACGTCGAACTCACCAGTAACGGCGGCGCGAGCTGGACGGACTTGCAGATGAATGCTCTTGTGCCCGGCTTCCAGTCCTCCATGCAGAGCGTGACCTACGTGGACAATTCCACGATTTTCGCTACCTCGGTTGCGGCCTTCGCAGGTGCCACACGTGTAGCGAAGTCCATCGATGGCGGCGCGAGTTGGAGTGCGGTTACCGGACTTCCCGACGTGCAAGTGGAAAGAATCATCGTCGACAACCGCGATGTAACCAAGCAAAGTTTTTTCGCTGCCACCTACGCGGGCGTCTACCACTCGACGGACGGAGGTACGACATGGTCTTCTTATGGAACGGGTCTTCCCAGTGTTTCGGTGCGTGATATTTACATGCCACCAGACGGCAGCTTCCTGCGCATCGCAACATACGGCCGTGGTTTTTGGGAATTGCCTTCGCTCTCCTACGTTACCTCCACGCTCGTGGACGACGTAACTTCCTGCGACCACGACGGCTCGTTGGATAACGGCGAGACCGGGCACCTGAACATCACGCTGCATAATGACAGCTCCACGACCCTCAGCAGCATTACCGCCATGATCACATCGTCAAATCCAGCGATCAGCTTCCCGGGAGGCAACACTGTGAGCTTCTCGTCGGCTGGCCCCAATTCGGACGCAACGGGCGCGCTTACGGTTGCGCTCAACGGCGCCGTGGGAATTCAGCAAGCGGACTTCACGATAGCCTTCACTGATCCTTCGCTCGGCATTTCCGCTCCAGTTACGGCGGTGGCATCGTTCCGTGCGAATTATGACGAAGTACCTGCCTCCAGCGCCAACGATGACTTCGAGGCGAATAATAGCGCCTGGACCGTCACGGGTGCCGCGGAATCACTCCCTGACACGCTGAATTGGAAACGCGTTCAAATCACGCCGTTGCAGCACCGATGGTTGGAGATTGATTCTAATTCCACGACGGATCAATCCTTGATCTCTCCGGTCATGCAGGTTGGGAATGGCAATTTCTCGTTCTCGTTCCAGCACAGATTCAGTTTCGAAGCAGGAGGAGGGCTGTTCTTCGACGGCATGGTCCTCGAAATCAGCACGGACGGGGGGGCATCCTGGACAGACATAGGGGGCTCCGCCGTGCCGGCGTACACCGGGCTGCTGGCCACCGGAGGCAACGTTCTCGAAGGACGGCCGGCATACCGCGGACGCTCAACCAACTACCCTGTGCCCTTTGTTCCTGTGACGGTCAACCTGGGCGCAGCCTATCTAGGCCAGAACGTGCAGATCCGGTTCAGAGTCGGAACCGACTTCATTGGCTTTGCGCCCGGCGTCGAGCTACAAAACTTCACGACGACGGGACTGGCCAACACGCCATTCCCGACGCTCATTGCAGACCGTGGTGTGTGCCCCACCACAACCACGATTAGCTCGAATCTGAACCCCTCGAACTTTGGGG
>JAYVEP010000101.1:0-12734 GCA_043749225.1 Acidobacteriaceae bacterium | reverse complement strand
AACATCTTTCACGGCGATCTTACGTTAGAACAATTATTCTTTATGCGGCCTGTGCCTGGCTGGGCGCAATATCGCACACCCATCGAAGGTCTCTACTTGTGCGGAGCAGGCGCGCACCCAGGCGGCGGCGTTACGGGCGCTCCGGGCCATAACGCAGCACGGCAAGTGCTGCGCGATCTTCGGCGCAAGGCTTCCTAGGGGAACAAATGACCTCCACCAATCGCAAAACCGCTGACATCGTGATTCTGGGAGCAGGGGTCATGGGCGCATCCATCGCGTTCCACTTAGCGAAGCGCAAAGCTGGCCGCATCGTTGTTCTGGAAAAAGACAATATCGGGCAAGGGAATAGCGGGCGGTCCCCCGCGCTTGTCCGCATGCACTATAGCTTCCCGCCTGAAGTCCAACTCGCCGTCAAGAGCCTAGAGGTGTTCAATCACTGGAAGGAACTTGTCGGCGAGACTGGAGATTTTCACCGCACAGGTTTCTTGCGCATTGTTCCGAATGGTGATCTTGATCTTTTGCGCGCAAACGTCGCCATGCAGAAGAAACTCGGGGTGAACGTAGAGCTTGTCGATCAGGCGCAACTTCAAGAGATCGAACCAGAATGGCATTTCGAGGATGTCACAGCCGCTGCATACGGGCCAGACTCCGGCTATGGCGACGGCTCGTGTGTTGCCAACGACTTTATGGCCGCTGCGCGCGACATGGGCGTTGAATACCTCCGCAAGACACCGGCAACAGGGCTTCTGGTAACTGACGGGAAAGTCCGTGGCGTTCAACTGGCGAATGAGGAAATTGAAGCGGGCGCTGTAGTCGCCGCCATAGGCCCATGGCGCAAATCACTGTTCCAGAACGTTGGTGTCGATCTACCCATCGCAAACGAATTTCACGAAGTAGTCGTACTACGCAATCCTCCGGATATGAAGGGCGGTGGATGTGCCTGTATCGATTCCATCACAACCACATATTTCCGTTCCGACGCGTCCGACAAGACGCTCGTCGGCGATTTCTATGGAAAGCGTGGCATCGATCCAGACAACTTTCCACAGCGTCCGTCGGAACAAAGCGTCGAGAGCGTGATTGAGCGTACTTGCCAGCGGATGCCGAAGCTGCAGAATGCAGAAGTGATGCGTGGTGTGACTGGCGTCTACGATATGACTCCAGATTCGCGTCCACTGCTTGGTGAAGTTCTCGGCGTCCGAGGCTTGTACGTTGCCGCGGGATTTTCCGGAATGGGGTTCAAGATTTCCCCGGCAATAGGGTTGGTGATGGCGGAACTGCTCTTGGATGGCGCGGGCAAGACAGTTAATATTTCCGCATTCCATCCAAGCCGCTTCACCGAAGGGCAACCGATCAAAGCGGAATTCGAATACGCAGACGATTGAAGAAAATCACGTAGGCCCAGGCGCTCTAGCCTGGGCATCGGGCACCGCCCGAAGGTTGTTGGTACTCTCCGGTGAGCGACTATGAGGCCTTCCCATTGAGCGATGCCACGCAGCAACACGGAACCGGCGCTACCGTCGCCACCGAACCGCCTCGCGTCATGGGCTTTGCGGATCTCGTCCTGTTCTACGTAGTAACCGGGATCAGCCTGCGCTGGATTGCGACAGCAGCCGCTGCGGGGCCGAGTTCAGTCGTAATCTGGATCATCGCCTGGTTCTGTTTCTACACCCCGCTGGCTCTTTCGGTATTGGAACTTGCTTCCCGATACCCGGAAGAAGGCGGACTGTACGTCTGGACTAAACATGCCTTCGGCGGATTCTCCGGTTACATGGCAGGCTGGGCCTACTGGACGAGTAATCTTCCGTATTTCCCCGCCGTGCTGTACTTTGCGGCCAGCAACGCACTCTTCATCGGAGGTGGTCGCTGGGCCTATCTCGCGGGCAACGCTCACTTTTACATGTGGTTCTCCATAATTGCTCTGGCTCTGATCACGCTGATGAATCTGGTTGGCTTGAATGTCGGGAAGTGGCTGCACAATATGGGAGCCTTTGGGATGTGGATTCCCGCCGTCATGGTGATTATGATGGGATTCTACGCATGGCATCGTTTCGGTTCCGCAACTTCGTTTACCGCCTCGGCAATGATTCCCCACACGCAATGGAAGGACATGGGGCTTTGGGCCACACTAATGTTTGCTTTTGGCGGGTGCGAAACCGCCTCATTCATAGCTGGAGAAATCGAAAATCCACGCCGGACGATGCCGCGAGCACTCTTAGCAGCAGGTATTCTGGTCACCGTATGTTACATAGGCGGAACAGTCGGGGTGTTGTTGGCGCTGCCTGCAAGCCAGGTCAATGACCTGCAAGGGTTGATGCAAGCCATCTCCGCGACCGCAGGCAAGGTCGGTTGGTATGGAATTGTTCCTGTGGCAGCTGCGTTGATAGCGCTCAGCAACCTGGGATCCTCCGGGGCGTACTTAGCGGCGACGGCGAGGCTGCCGTTCGTCGCTGGCCTGGATCATTTTCTGCCCGAGGCGTTCAGCCGCCTGCATCCGCGTTGGGGCACGCCCTACGTGGCCCTAATCCTGCAATCCGGAATTGGAATGCTGTTTATTTTTCTGGCGCAAGCCGGAACCAGCGTCAAGGGAGCCTACGATGTCCTGGTCAGCATGGGCATCATCACGTATTTCGTTCCCTATCTATATCTATTCGCCACTATGTTCAAGTTACAGCGGGAGCCTGCTGGAGCAGATGTGATCAGCGTCCCCGGAGGCACGGTAGTGGCCAAACTCGTAGCGTGCTTGGGCTTCACTACTACCGTCGTCACGATTGCGTTGTCGCTGCTGCCGCCGCCCGACGAGCCGAACAAAGTGCTGGCAGTTGGGAAAATTGTGGCGCTGTCGGGCGTTCTGCTTGGCGTGGGTGCGGTTTTCTATTACTTGAAACAGCGCCAGAATATTCGAGTGGATGCCCTCTAGCAGACCAATTGATTCCTCGACAGCTTCAGCCCATTCAAATTCCCCAGCACGGTAACCGCGATGGCTTCGCTCGTGAAGAAGTCCTGTGCTTGTTGCAGAATCTCTTCCGCCGTCACCTGCTCAATTCGCGCAATCAAATCGTCGATGCTGTAGAAGCGGTCAAAGTACATTTCCTGCCGCGCCAGATTTGACATGCACGACATGCTGGATTCCAAGCTAAGAACGAGGCTGCCCTTGAGTTGATCCTTCCCACGCTTCAGTTCGTCAGCCGGCACCAGTTCCGTCTTGAGTTTGCGGAATTCCGCCACCACCGACTCCACCATCTTGACCACAGACTCCTTCGACGTGCCTGCGTACACCGAGAGGCATCCCGTGTCGCGATAAGGATTCAGATCGCTGTAAATCGAATATGCCAGCCCTTGCTTCTCGCGAATATTCTGGAACAAGCGCGAACTCATGCCGCCACCTAGCAAAGTATTCAGCACGTAGCAGACAAACCGCTTCTCATGCGCGATAGGATACGCCGGCACTCCAATACACAGCTGTACTTGTTCCAGCGACTTCTTGTTGCGCATGGTGATGCGCGGCACAATCTTCGGCGCGGTGCTCACGTGCGCGTTCTTGCCTGGCTTCATGTCTTGAAAATGAGTCGCGATCATGTCCAGAAACTTCTTGTGCTTTAAATTCCCCGCCGCCGAAATAATCATGTTGCCAGGGTAAAATCGCTGCCCGTAAAAGTCTGAAACCGCAGCCTGTTCGAACTTCTTAACCGTCTCTTTCGTTCCCAAAATCGGCTTGCCCAGCGGATGATCTTTCCAAAAGCTCTGCGTAAAGATCTCATGCACCAGATAGTCGGGGTTGTCCTCGTCCATCTTGATCTCTTCGAGGATCACGCCGCGCTCACGGTTAATGTCCTTAGCTTCAAACAGCGGATTCAGCACCAGGTCGCTGAGTACCTCCATGGCGTTGGGCAAATGCTCATCCAAAACCTTGGCGCTGAAGCAGACGCACTCCTTGGCCGTAAATGCGTCCATATTCCCGCCGAGTGAATCCACTTGGCGAGCAATTTCTTCGGCGGTGCGATGCTTGGTGCCCTTAAAAAGCATGTGCTCAATGAAGTGCGAGATGCCATTCGAAGGCGCATCTTCGTCGCGCGACCCGGTCTTAACCCAGATGCCGACCGAAATCGAACGCACGTGCTGCATCTCTTCCGTGATGACGGTGAGGCCGTTGGGCAGGACTTCGCGGCGAATATTGCGCGGTGTATCACTCATAGTTTTCACAATACCTGTCTGCAAGACTGCGTGCTGTATAAACAAAAACTGCTTTGGATGGGCGAGACGGGAGCCGAAGTGCCTGTAAGGGGTCTTCTTTTATTGTACACAGGCTGGCTCCTTAGCAAGTGCTGATTAGTACTGTGTTTACAATGAGTTACGGGATTGCCAAGAATTCGGCCTCGGAATCCCGCTTTGTCTTGCCTCTATGTATCTGATGTAGTCTAGAATCAGCAAGATGCAGGTTTTTCCCCGATGAAGCCAGATTCCTCAAAAACACTGTTAGGCCTTGATTTAAAAGAACTTAGCCGGCTTGTCGAGCAGGCTGGAGAGCCCGCCTATCGCGCCCGCCAACTCTTCCAGGCTCTCTACGGCGAGAGGGTCGAAGCGGTCGATGACCTTACAACTTTGCCTGCGGCGTTTCGACAAGCGCTCACTGCCGACGGGCGTGTGATAGGGCTGCCGAAGATTGAGAACAAGTTCGTTTCAACTGATGGCACGGTGCGTTATCTGATCAGCTTTCCGGATGCACAGAGCGTGGAAACGGTTTGGATGCCCGAGGGTGACGGTGGGGAAGCCGGGGATGGCAGCGAAGAAGAGACTTCGTCTGGTGACGCGCGTGATGACGTTGCGCCCCAGGCTCATTCTTGGAGCCGCGCTTCGATTTGTGTTTCGAGTCAGGTGGGGTGTGCGGTGGATTGCCAGTTCTGTTTGACGGCGCTGCTGGGAGTGAAGCGGAACCTTTCGGCGGGAGAAATTATTGGGCAGGTAAGCGCCGTGCTCAAGGACAATGAGGCAGTGCCGCGGACGGATCGCATCAATCTTGTGTTTATGGGACAGGGCGAGCCGTTTCTTAACTACGACAATTTCATCAAAGCCGTGCGCCTGCTAGTGGAGGGCGTCGGGATTCCGGCGTCGCGCATGACGGTATCGACGTCGGGGATCGTACCGCGCATCAAAGATTTCGCGGCGGAGACGATACGCCCTCGGTTGGCGATTTCTCTCAACGCACCGAACGACGAAATTCGTACAAAGATCATGCCCATCAATCACAAGTGGAATTTGTCGTTGTTGATGGACGCAGCTCGTGAGTATCCGCTCAAGTCGCGCGAAGTAGTTACGTTTGAGTATGTGATGCTGGGCGGGGTCAACGATTCTCTTGAGAACGCTCTCGAAGTCTTGCGGCTGATTCGAGGTATTAAGGCAAAAGTAAATTTGATTGCCTGGAACCCTGGTCCGGAAGTTTCTTTTCAGACTCCAGAGCACAGTCAGGTGCTGGCGTTCCAGAAAGTGCTTATCGAGGGCGGCGTGCCTACCTTCATTCGACGACCACGGGGGCGAGATATCTTTGCAGCTTGCGGGCAGTTGAAGCGGACTGTGTCGGCTTCGTAGCTGAAGCCCTTCGAAATGGCAAGGTCGATTTGCTAGCGGGATCGGAACAAATTTCTTCCAGAACCGCGCGGACAAGAGTGTTCGCGCCACATGATCCCCCGCATCTATCTCGCAAAATGCAATAATAGTGCCCAAAGATTGGGGCTGCCTTTCATATGCCGTTGCTGGCGGCGCTTCGGCGTCAGAAAAAACTATTAGGGAAACGCACTCTGGTGGGGGCAGAGGAGCGGCGGCGCATTGAGCGCTGGCTGGCTACGTCGCGCGTGCTGCTGGCTATTGCCGCCCTATTTACTATGTGGCTGCGCGCACCGGGCGGGCGCCATCATTCCACCAGCGCTTTCGTGGCTGTAACCGCATACTTGGCGTTCTCCTTTACGGTCATGCTGTTTTTCCGTTACCGCCGGGATTCCTCTGCGCGGTTCGTGTTGCTGGTGCATGCGGCGGACACGATTTGGCCGGCGGTGATTGCGGTTTTTTCGGGAGTCGCGAGCACCCGCAGCAGCCCATTCTTTTTGTTCTTCTTCTTTGCCTTGCTGGCCGCCGCCTATCGTTGGGGCCTATGGGAAACCTTGGCGACCGGCATCATTGCCATCCTCTTGCCCGTGGTGGAAGCGTCTCTGCTTACGCACTTTCACCTGGTCAACACCTTGCCGCCGGAACTTGATCCAAGTGGATTGTTCGAACGGGCGCTCGCGCTATGGGTGATGGCGGTTTTACTGGGGTACCTGGGCGAACAGCAGAAACAGCTCAGAGCCGAAAAGACTCTCATCGCCAATATGTTGGGCAAAGCCCGCGTAGAGACGGGCATGACGGCATCCCTCCAGGCAGTGTTGCTGGATATCTGCCAAATGTTCGACGCAGGCAGCATTTCTGTTGCGGCTTTGGAAAGTAACGGCTTCAGGATGTTCGTTGGCGAGCTGCATCCGGGCCAGCCGTTCCAATGGCTGAACGCAGGCGTGACCGACCGTGAGAAATATCTATTCGATAGCGCGGCCGTGGTCTGGTATGCGGAGCGCACTTCGGATGTATGGATGGCCAACGGTATTGACCGCACTGGAGGCCGGGTTCGCAATGTGCCCTGCGTCTATTCGACGCGGCTCGGCAAGGAGGCGGGGATCAAGTCGATTGCGGGCGTTGATTTCGCCTTTGGCGCGGAGTGGTCGGGCCGCATCTTCCTGCATGATCCGGAGAACTTTAGCGGCGCCGATGACGACCTCAGGCTACTGCAGGAACTCATCCGGCAAGTGGGACCGGCGATCTACAACGTCTTTCTCTTGCGACGCCTTCGGCAGCGTGCGGGCGCGGTGGAGCGGGCGCGTGTGGCGCGTGAACTTCACGATGGCGCTGTGCAGTCGCTGATTGCAATGGAGATGCAGGTCGACATCCTGCGGCGCCAAGCCGAAGCCCAATCCGACTCGTTTGCCGGGGATCTGGCTCGCATTCAAGGTTTGTTGCGGGAGGAAGTGCTCAAGCTCCGCGAGCTTATGCAACAACTGAAGTCCCTGGAGGTGGATGGCAAGCGCCTGCCAGGTTTCCTCGCGGATGCCGTAGAGCGTTTCCAGCGGGAGACAGGAATCCAGGCACGCTTCCTGTCCGAGGTGGAGGATGTGGGAATGTCGCCGGGAGTCTGCCGCGAGCTGGCGCGCATTACGCAGGAAGCCTTGGTCAATGTGCGCAAGCATAGTCGCGCTAAGCATGTGCTGGTGCGGCTCGGATTGGCGAAAGGCAATTGCACGCTCACGGTGGAGGACGATGGCCAGGGATTTGGATTTACCGGACGCCTGTCTCAAGAAGAGATGGATGCAGCCCACAAAGGGCCTGTCGTAATTCGTGAACGTGTGCGTTTCATTTCGGGGGAACTCACGATAGAATCAAATCCCGGCCAAGGAGCACGTTTGGAAGTCAGCGTACGCTCCAAGCCCGAATCCGATTATGAACCCTGACAATCAAGAAATCCGAATCCTCCTGGCGGACGATCATCCAATTTTCCGCGATGGCCTGAAGCGTCTTCTGGAAGCCGAGCCGGGCTTCAAAGTAATTGGTGAAGCCTCGAACGGCGTGGAAGCCGTACGCCTCGTCAAGCAACTGAAGCCTGAGCTGCTGCTGCTGGATCTTTCGATGCCACAGCAAACCGGGATTGAAGCAATCCGGGAACTTGGCTCCCTGGGCGCCAGTGTGCGCATCATTCTGCTCACGGCGGCGGCGGAGAAGAGTCAGATCGTGGAAGCTCTCCAACTTGGAGCGCGCGGAGTCGTGCTCAAGGATTCTGCCACGCAGCTTCTTATCCAGGCTGTGCGCACGGTCATGGCCGGTGAGTACTGGGTTGGACGTGAGCAGGTCTCGAATCTCGTGCAGTACCTTCGCACTCTCATGCAGACGACGGCGCAGGAAACGAAGCAACGGAAGTTTGGGTTGACGCCGCGAGAGCTGGAAATCGTTTCCGCGGTGGTTGCGGGCTTCGCGAACAAGGAGATTGCCGGACATTTCAAGATCAGCGAAGACACGGTGAAACATCATCTGAGCAACATCTTCGACAAGCTTGGAGTTTCCACAAGACTGGAGCTGGCGCTGTTCGCAGTGAATCAGTCGTTGCCCCTAATTGCGATTTCGTAGCGCTAAGGTGTTGAGAAATCAGCAGTTTGGCTGGAAGCTGGAGTGGCCCAAACGTGCTATAGCCGGATTACCGCAATGTGAATAGGATTTGAGTCAAAGTTCCAAACAGAACTTGCAGGTTTGGGTCCCCTCGGCGTACAACGCTTAAGTCCGGGCGGCAAAAAAATCAAGGTTCGCAGGCGGACCTTCAAGGAGATCAACGGTGAGACAATTTCTGAATAAGGTGTGGAATGATGAGCAAGGACAGGACATCGCTGAGTATGCCGTCATGCTGGCCGTGATCCTCGTGATCGTAATCGGCACGGTGCGTTTGATTGGTACCAACGCCAATGTGGTGTTCTCGCAAGTGGGAAGCGCGATCCAGTAACCACTGCACGCGAGTTTAACGAAAATTTCAAAGCCGGAGGCTGAGAGTGAATCTCTCATCCTCCGGCTTTATTTTTTTGGGATGCTCCGGAGAGCCTCTATTACTAACGTGCAAGTAAAAGCAGATTCCTCGCTACGCTTCGGCATGACAACTCATCACAGATTGGTCATTAGAGATTGGAATAGTCCATAAGCCCTGAGGAATCTGTTGTCCTTTACGACGCTGCCTAATTCCCGGGCGCTGCCGCCGCCTTCTCCGGCGTCGCTATGCTTCCATATCGAGTCAGGAACGGGAAGAACGGCGTAACTTCAAACGGCATCTTTTCCGACGGCGACAACAGCGCAACCGGCTTAGACTTAAGCAGATCAACTTTGTTGGTCCAGGCGTCGACCTTGATGCGTCCTCCCAGCGGCAAAGCCGCGATTTGATCCAGCTTCTTGAAATCGATTTCCGGCGCCTTCTGTGTCAACGCTTCCATCCGATAGCCCCCCTGGTGCAGGCTGTTTCCAAGATGGGAGCGGATCAACTGCTGGAGTCTGGGAGCGCGCAACTGGACCATCTTCAGGAACAGTCCAGGCACAGCCAGCTTGTCTTTGTAGGGCGAATTGCCCAGCATTTCGATGGCTTTCTTGTCGGCTGCTTCTTCATCGTGCACATCGCGGCTGAATTCCATCGTCTGGAACGTCTTCTCGTCGGGGAAGAACATGCGGTCGTTGAAGGCCATCTTGGTGTCGAGCTTGTGGCCGAGAACGACGTGACCGAGTTCGTGAGACAGGACCATGGCAAGCGAAGCTTCATCCGGAAGCACATCCAGCAAGCCGCGGCTTACAACGATCGTTCGCCCTACAGTGAAAGATTCTAGCGGTGTCGTGAGTAATACTCGACAGCGGACTTCGGGCTGCAGGTCGATGTTGTTAGTGACTTCCAGGTTATTGACGACTGTCTGTAGAACCTTCTCAACTTCTCCCGGAGGGGCCAGCAAGCCGATCTTCTGCAGACGTTCAATCACGTTCATCTCAGCCTGCCGTTCCCATTCACGCTGACTTTCCGTAGGCGATGCATCCTGGCGAGCTTCGCTCTTGTCTTTTACGTCCTGATCGGTGGACTCGACCATGATTTCGGAAAACTCGGAATCGCTGCCCAGACCGGATGTGTCATAGCCCCAGAGACGGGTTTGGGCCTTGAACTTGAGCTTCTGCCCAAAGCGATACTTCAGATCCGACTCTTCGCTGTAGATGTAGGTAGGGAGCCACATGCCGGGACGGATGTTTCCGCGCCAACTGTCGAAATGCAGATAAAATGCGAAACGTCCTGACGGGCCGTAAGTTCCGTTGAAGCGGACGATGTTGTAATCCTGATCCTCGACCCAGATGCGGCCCAGAAACTTGCCCGAACCAGACTTTTCTTTGGGCTGTACATCGATCACTAAACAGCGGACTTCGCCCAGGAACTCGCGGCGAACAAACTTGAAGTCGTAATCGCCCTTGGCAAAATTGGTATCCAACAAAACCATCTGCGCGAAGCCCAGCGGCAGAAACTTCATGGAATAAATGCTGGTGAGGCGATCCAGCGAACGGTGCCACATGTTGTGCTTAGTGGCGCTGAAGGAAATATCTTTAGTTATACCCTCGCTCAAATCAAAGCGGCCCAGAAAGTATTCGTCGCCCACAGGTACGCTGTTGAGCTCGGGATCGGGCTTCAAGTTCTGGATGTAGGTTTCGACCAGCGGATGCATCTTTTGCATCTGTCCGACGAAGCGGTTTTCGCGATCGACTACGAAGTCGATAACCTGGTCAAACGAGGGAGCGGGCCTGCCGACGCTTACCGGAGGCGGCGCTGGCGCTGGTGGGGCGGGAGTGGTCGCCGGAACCTGCGCAGGCGCAGTGCCGGCAGCCGGAGGCGCGCTGGGCGCAGGCGCGGCAGCAGCTGGGGTCACTGACGGTGGAGGCGCTGTCTGTACCGGCGCAGCGGCACTTTGTGCTGCTGCAACGGCCGATGTGGCCGGAGACGGTTTCGCATTTTGCGACGGGGTTTGTGCCGCTGCCAATCCTGCGGCCAATAGCGCTGCTCCGAAACTTGCGGTAACTAAACGAATGCTATGCATGTTGTTCCTAAAGGTGGAGTCTGTGCTCATCGAACTGGTTTCAGGCCAATTGGAAAGTGACATGTAAAATTGCCGAGGAATCCGTCGGCTGGCCGTCGCGGGTGGACGGCTTGAAATGGATCTGCTCCGCCGCTCGAACGGCTGCCTCATCCAGACCGTGGCCGAGTCCGCGTACCACTCGAATGACCCGAAGCTTACCGGCGGCTTCAAAGTTAACCTCCAGCAAAACTTCCCCTTCAATCTTCAGCCGCCTGCCTTCTTCTGTATACACCGGAATGGGCTTGCTTAGCACCTCTACTGGAGTAGTACGGGGAGCAACAGCGACCTCTCGCGTCGCCTTGGCCGCGGGCGCCATCGTATCGCCGAACCCGCTGGACCGGACCCCGCCGACGCGCGACCCTGAGACCTTGCCGCTGCCATCTCCCTGGGCCACACCATTGCCGAATCCCGAACTCGCCACAACGCCCTTAATACCCTTGTCGCCGCCCGTGCCGTTGCCTGTGCCCCCGCCGTTGGGCAGGTCAAATGATCCCACCTTAGCAATGTTCGTAGGCTTACCTTTGGCGTCTTGCGCCGGAAGGCCGTTGGGGTCTCCAAAGCCGCCCGTCTGCACCTTCTCTGGTGCACGCGCAATGGTTGGAGGCGCCGAGCTTCCCGTCGTAAATACGTTGGTCTTCACCAGCTCGCGCGGAATCTTGGGTGCTGGAATATCAATAACCGGCTTGTTTGCCGCTACTTGAACCTTGGGGGCCTGAATTTCCTCTTCTACCTTGGGCTTCGGGATCACGGGCGCAGGCAGCTTCAGCGCCTGCTTGATTTCTTCCACTGGAGGCGGCGGCAGCTGACGGATAGGCTGCGGCGCATGATCGACCGGCACCGGCGTATCCACCAGCGTAATTGTGAGAGATTCCTTCTTCGGAGCCTCGTAAACGATGGGCTTAATGATCAGGAGCCACATGATGGCTATGACGACCGCCGCTTCCGCGCCCATGCCAAGAACCATCTTCCACCAGGGCGGGCTGGGGGAAGGAAGCATGGAAAACAACGGTTCTTCTCGCTTGGGGGACATGTTTTCTCTCAGATGATGATGTCAGCCAAGGGGATCTTTTGTTCCAGCCTGCCGCTAATGCGCGCAAGCATATCCGGCTCCCAAGCCCTTAGCTCATTTCCCAGTTAGATGCACGATTGCGGCCAATCATGCGCTCTGCAACCATATGCTAACTTGCTGATTTCACAGCGGTTGAGTTTAGCTATGCTTTATCGTACCAAAGCTGAGCGGTACCTAGGGAAGTTTTTCTTACTAGTTTGGGCATGGGTAGGGATGCGACCTCTTACCGGGGAGGGTTGCCCCAATTTGACCTTTCTCGTATCGTTATACCCATGGGAGTTCATTTCTCTCCAGAGCAGGAAGCACAGCTCTTGCAGATCGCCGCAAAGGCAGGCACCGATGCCGAACGCCTGGTGAAAGCCGCGTTGTGCATACTTGAGGAAGATGTCCGTTTCCGTGCAGCTGTCTGCAAAGGCGTCGCCCAGGCCGACCGGGGCGAGTTCATCGAAGAAGCGGAAATGAACGCTCGTTTCGAGCAGATGTTGCGCTCGTAAAAATGCTTGTTCGCTGGGCACGCGTCGCCGCTGCCGACTTACAGCAGATCAGCGATTTTTTGAGGGACCGTCACCCTGACTATCGACAGCCGACAATATCCAAGCTGTATCAGGCGATTTGCTCTCTGAAAGAATGGCCTCATCGTGGCCGCGTCGGACGCGAAGAAGGAACCCGAGAGCTCTTATTTCCGCCTTTGCCATATTTTGCAGTTTACCGTGTAAAAGACCAAGACATCGAAGTTCTGCGAATCTACCGTGCGGCCCAGGATCGTTCGTAAGGCTGCAAACTAAAGGCCGCACCCGAAGGTGCGGCCTCGCTGTTTCGCATACAGAATCTAGCAGCGCACAATCTTCGGCGACGCAATCCCCTTCGTTGCATTCCGTGTGTCCACCACCAGCTGCGATTCTTCCACAATCTTCTTGTAGTCGTAATCGGAGTGGTCGGTCACAATCAGCACGCAA
>JAYVEP010000100.1:0-34258 GCA_043749225.1 Acidobacteriaceae bacterium | reverse complement strand
CCGATGTTCCTGCAGCGCTCTAAGGGTACGGTTCTTGCCACGATATTCTCTATCTTTCTGGAGCTCTGTACTATTTGTGATCTCGTGATTTGTGATTTTGCGATTCAGGAGCCTGTGATTTTCAAATCACAAATCGCAAATCGCCAAATCGCAAATTCTTACCAGCGGTAGTGCGCGAAGGCCTTATTGGCTTCCGCCATGCGATGAACGTCTTCTTTCTTCTTCATGGCACCGCCGCGTCCGTTTGACGCATCGAGCAATTCGGCGCAAAGCTTGTCGGTCATGCCTTTTTCGCCGCGAGCGCGCGAGAAGCTGATAATCCAGCGAATCGCCAGCGAAGTACGCCGGTCGGGATTGACTTCGATCGGCACCTGATAGTTCGCGCCGCCGACACGCCGGGACTTCACTTCCAAGAGCGGCTTGCAGTTCTCGACCGCCTTCTTGAATAGCTTGAGGGCTTCGTCGCCGCCTTTTGCTTCCAGCTTGGTCATAGCGTCGTAAAACAGCGACTGCGCGGTGGCTTTCTTGCCGCCCCACATCATGCAGTTCACGAATTTGGTGACGAGATCCGAGCTATAGACCGCGTCGGCAGCGACCGTTCTCTTCGGGATGTGTCCTTTTCTTGGCATTGCTTTTTCTTCGACCTCAGGGGTAAAGCCCCATCAATTTTCTCTCTTGGCGGCACGGCTGAAGCCGTGCCCTTTCAAAACTTTCTATTGCCCGAGCTTACTTCTTGCCTTCTGCCTTCTTGGGCCGCTTGGCGCCGTACTTCGAGCGGCTCTGCTTGCGATCCGTTACACCTGTCGAATCCAGCGTGCCGCGCACTACGTGGTAACGAACTCCCGGCAGATCCTTCACACGGCCGCCGCGGATGAGCACAATCGAGTGCTCCTGCAGGTTGTGGCCTACGCCCGGGATGTACGTCGTAACTTCAATGCCGTTGGTCAAACGCACACGCGCAACCTTGCGCAGAGCCGAGTTCGGCTTCTTCGGCGTTTGCGTGTAGACGCGGGTGCAAACACCGCGCTTTTGCGGACAGCTTTGCAGCGCAGGGCTCGCAGTTTTGTACCGCGGCGCCTTCCGCCCACTTCGCACGAGCTGATTAAACGTAGGCACTCTTTGCAGCTCCTTAAAATTCCGGACACAAATTGCGACTGCCGACACCGAACGTACGAAACAACGCTCACGCGAAAAACAGCCGCGCACATCCCACAAAAGGGCTGGCGAACTTACATCCGCCATACTCACCCACAGGCACAAAAGCTCCTTAGGCGAAATTTCCGACATCCGTGTCAGACTGATACAAACGACGGTGGCGCCTGGATTTGAGGCACTCCGTTTCGGTTGTAGGCCCTGCATATCCTTCCAAGGCTTTTCAGCCAGTAGGCGGAAGGTCATCGCATGGGCATTTCAGCGAGGGCATCCTGAAAACCACTTACAGGATGTAAATCTACCACGCACAAACTAATCATAGCACGCTAGATGTCTAAGCGCACCTGCACAGGTCGACTCACGAATACTCGCGGAACCTTACGAATATAACAATTCCTTTTCTTTCTCGTCAACCCCAAAGCTGGTTGGCAACATCTGAGCATTTAGGAGATTGCGCGTTCAGGATGCATTTTCGGTTATGTTTGGCGGTTTGTGTTGCGATTTCCAGAGCTGGAGTTGCCGAAACGGCGGCTAGCCTCTAGACTGAAAGTTTTGCAGACCTCCGCAGGGTTCCATGTAGCTGTACAGTTTTGTCCATTCGTGGAGCATTTTGCTCGATCAGTTTAGTCAGGCTCGTCCGCGCGTTTTGCAGTGGGCGGGGAGGGTTCATGGGTAGGGTTCGTTCTCTTTTCGTGTTGTTAGCAGTTGGAGCGGTAGTTGTCAGTAGTTTCGGTTGCGGCAAGCCGGGAGCTGGCATTGCGCCTAAGACGATCAGTATCACGCCGTCCATTATTTCGCTGGAGGAAGGGGCGGCGGCAGGCGTCTCTGTGCGGGACAGCAACGGTGCCAACGTATCTCCAGCGACTGTTACCTGGACTGCCAATCCGCCTTCCGCCGTGACTGTTACTAGGGGAGGGGCTCTGTGCGCGGGGCTTTGGGATTCGTTGACAGCTCCCACCTTCTGTTCGCCCGGGCCTGCAGCTGCTGTGCAGCTGACTGCAAGTGCTCAGGGAGCGACTAGTGCGCCTATTACGGTCTTCGTGCATCGGCACGTGGAGCGGATGTTGGCCAGCGGGGTAAGCGGAGCCACCATCTGCAACTCTAGTGATCCAGCTAACTTACAGATAGCAGGCCTTTCTGCCGCCTCCCTCAACTCTGCTGCAGGTACTGCAACCTATCAGGTACAGGCATTCAACAACAGTCAAGACATCACGGCAAGCCTGGGTCCCATCAATTGGACCGCGCTTAATTCCAACATTGTCACGCTTAGTACGACGGCAAGCGGCCTTCTCTTCAATCAGGTAGAGGCGACGGCGAAGGTTCCGGGACAGACTCAGTTTTATGCTGCGGCTGGGAGCACGAATAGCACGCCGGTTACGTTTGCGACGTGTCCTGTGAAATCCGTTGCGTTACAGACTGCGACCGGCGGTACGTCGTTGAGTTTGGCGAAAGGGAGTGGCGCGCAACTCATTACAGCGACGGTAGTTGATGTAGCCGGGCTTACGCTGCTGAATCCGCCGCTGACCTGGACGACTACGAATCCGACGGTGGTTTCGGTGAGTACGAATTCTTCGGTGCCAACTTCAGGGAATGGCAGCGAAATCGATTCGATTTCGGCGTTACAGGCTGGGGGCGCCGGTATTTCGGCAGCGTGCCTGCCTCCAACCTGCAATGGCGGATTTACTGGCTTGCCCGTGGTGCATCCAATTTTCCCGTCGGTGGGCATCAGCGTGGACGTAACCGGTGCGCCGGTTCCAACTACTGTGTATGCAGCGAGTTCCGGATGTTGGGACAAGACGATTAACGGCCCGGTGCTGGGCTGCTTCAGCGCGATTATTCCGGTGGACAGTTCGACCAAGAAGGTCGGGACTCCGATCGGGCTGCCGCATACACCAACGTCGATGATCATGAGCGCTTCGGGAACGAGCATTTACGTTGGCAGTTGCGCCCCGCAGACGCAGGGTGGGCCTCCTGTTTGCAGCGGGATTGCCACGGTGAAGGTGCCAGCTGGGACGGTGACCTCGAATTTCTCCGTCACGGGAGATGTGATTGGCGTGTCGCCGAACGGGAATAAGGCTGTGGTGAGCGATACTTCCACGTCGCCAAATCTCGTCTTCTTGTATGACCAGCCGACCAACGCGGGTACGCCATTGCTCTTAGCTGCGTCGGATCACGCAAAATCTGCAACCTTCTCTCCAGATGGCGCCACTGTGTACATTGCGACCTGCACGGCGCTTCCGTGCGTGGCTGGCAACGCCGGGCCGGTATACGTATTCGATCCCGTCAACTCGCTGAGAAAGCTATCCACGCCAACGGGAGTGACCGACATTGCGTTTCATCCCACCGGGACCTGGGTCTATATGACTGGGCAAACATCCCGGCTGACTGTGCTTGATACTTGCGACAACACGGTGGCCAACAATGGTCCACCGACGTTTACGCCGCAGATTTTGGCGACGACTCCTGGAATCTCTTCACAATTCATTCGGGCGCTGCCTGTCGCCTATGCTGATGGCAGTACGCACTTTCTTTCCTGGAACGGACCGAATGGGAGTGGTCTTGACGAAGTTGCAGGGACGGCTCCGCAGCCTCCACCGCCACAGACTAACTCGGGCTGCCTTTCGTCGGGCGCCAGTGCGACCGGCCCGTTTATCTCTAACTTATTGAGCCCGTTCGACTTACATCAGGGGCTCATCCGAGCGTCGCAGTTCCTGGTTGCGCCGGACGGTTTGAAGGCCTATGTTGTGCCCCAAAACTTCAGCAGCGTGTTTGCCTATGACGTTCTGACGCATGCACCCTCCAGCATTGCTTTGGTGGGAACGCAGCCGCCAACTACCGGTGGTTTAACCACGGATGGCAAGTTCCTCTTTGTGGGCGGCACGGCTGGCTTGCTGCATGTACTCGACACCAGCATCCTGGTCGACACGCAGCAGATTATCTTGAGCACGAATAGCAGCCCGGCCACGAGCATGTGCAGTATTTCCAGCGCGACGCAGCCGTGTTTGCCGGACTTTGTGGTGATCAGGCCTTAGGGCAGTTGCCGTCCTGGCTCTCCAGGCAAAAGGACCGAGATCAACGGCTGCGCAGGCAAGATGCCCCTGCGACTGCCGACGTGACGCCAGCGCTACGAAGTGCGACGCCCTTCTAACTGCTGAGTGGGTAGCTGCGGTTGGTTTAACTGAGGCTCGAAGCTTGCTCTTTTGCGGCTCTATCCATTTCGCGGGCTACGCTGTCGAGAACGCCGTTTAGGAAGTTGACGGACTCCGGGCTGGAAAACTTTCTGGCGATTTCCAGCGCTTCGTTGATTACGACTGGCTTTGGGGTCGAGGGAAAGCCGATGAATTCGGCGACTCCCGCGCGCAAGATATTCCTGTCGACGGCCGCCATGCGCTCCATGCGCCAGTGTTCGGCATGGGATTCGATGGTTTTGTCGATCTCGGCGCCACGGTCCGAGGCCACACGAAATAGGTCGTCGGCGAAGCCGCGGACTTCTTCTTCCACTTCGCCTCGCTCGGCCCAGAACGAGCGTCGGACCTCATCCGGAGCCTGCTTGGCTAAGTCGGCCTGAAACAGCATTTGCAGCGCAAGTTCGCGAGATTTACGGCGGGTTCCCATAGTTGGAGTTCGGTTGCGGATAGTTCTAGTCTACAGGAGAGGATGGACGAGGCAAGATTGTCGGGACTTGGAAACGCGCTGCGGTAAAAATAGATTCGGCGGGCGGGACGCCCCCCGGACTACCGCCGGGACAGCAGCGCAACGAAAACCTGGCTACTTCTGCGGCTTCTTCTTGGGTTTCTTCGCGCTGGACTTCTTGCGGCTTTTGCCGGAGCCGACCGCCGACCGCCGAGAGCCGATGGCTTTCGTTAGATTTGCCATTTCCACCGCTGCCAGCGCCGCTTCAAAGCCCTTGTTGCCCAACTTCAGTCCGGCGCGGTCGATGGCTTGTTCTAAAGTGTCGCAGGTGAGGACGCCGAAGGCATGGGGGACGCCGGTTTCTTGCGCAGACTGTCCGATGCCGCGAGTGACTTCGTTGACGATTACATCGTAGTGAGCGGTATCGCCACGAAGCAGGCAGCCGATGCAGATGATGGCGTTGTATTTTTTGGTTTCAGCCAGCGTGCGAGCTGCGGAGGGCAGCTCGAAAGCGCCGGGAACGCGGATGATGTCGTAGCCCTTATCTCTGTCCACGCCACAACGGACCAAGCCGTCGATGACTCCGGAGAGCAGGCGCTCGGTGATAAAGGAATTGAATCGACTTACGACGATGGCAAAGCGCTTGCCGTGCCCTTGCAGATTCCCTTCCAGCGCCAAGTGATCCGTATCGCTGCTCTCAGTGACACGAAAGCCGATGAAATGCAGTTTCATTCCGCCCGGCAGTTGCACGCGAAAGTCACGGAGAGACTGATCGGCAGCGGGTCCGGAACGGTCTGCGAGGATTTTCAATCCTAGCTTCGTGACAACTTCAACTGCAGAATCGGGATCGGAGAGAGTGAGCGTCAGATCGGATTCATCCGTTTGCTTGGTGCGATGAAATAGATCAAGCCTTTGAACCGAAGGGAGAAATTCCTGGAATCGACCGCTGGCATCGCCGACGGAATCGCCCTTACGGAGGCCTAGTTGTTCCAGCAGGCGTACTAGAAGATCGAAATCTTTCCGGTCTTTGACGAGGCTGTTGAGGTAAATCCACTGGATCATGATTGGGTTCTCGGAGCGATTCACCACGGAGACGCTGCGGCACGGAGAAGAGCCAGTCTATCAGTGGGTAGGGTTGCCAGCAAATCTTTGTGGTTCGTGTTGCAGGAACAGAACAAGCAATAGCAGATTCCTCACGTAGAGCCGTTCGGAATGACAATTCTTAGAGGGGGGGCGTTTAGGGGGGTTGTTCAGAGGAGGGCGTTTAGAGAGGGGCGTTCAGTACGCGCTATGCCACCGCCGCCGCCGCGAAGGTTGAGCCCAGGACTTGCACGCCAGCGGTTTCATCGCACAAAGCCAGGTCCAGCGCCTGTTCCAGACGATTGATCACCTCGGTGACAATGTCGACTGGATCAAACTGCGAGCGAACTACAGCTTCGGCAACGCCGGTGGTAAAAGTGACGGATTGGGGTTCGCTCTTGCCGGGCCAATGAACGCTGGTCAGCAGGGCGCGGAATTTCTCAACGGCCTGCAGAGCGTTGACTTCTCCTGTGTCGCCCAGAATCAGCGCGACAGCGGCAGTTTCGTAGCGAAAGGCGAAATCGTTTTGCCGGATGTGGCCCGTCAGCAAGCGGCCGATCTGCTGCATCATGGCTTCGACAGCGTCCTGACCATACTGCTTCACCAGCGTCGAGCTGTCTCCGAATTGCATCAGCACTGTAGTCAACGGCGCATTGTCTTCCTGGCAGCGGCGGGCTTCGCCCAGCAGAATGTCCAGGTAGGAAGACCGGCTCAATAAACCAGACTTGCCATCCGTCACCGAAAGATTGCTGACCAGGCGACGCAGTCCCAGGTTGCGCAGAGCCATGGCTGCTTGCTCGGCAATCGTCTTGATAATGAAAATGTCGTTCGCGGCCCATTCGCGCGCAGTGTCCTGCATGAGCAGCAATACGCCCGCTTGTTCGTCGCCATCGCTCAGCGGCAACGCCAGCAATGAGGCCACGTTGAGGCTTGTCAGCGTTTTGCGAACACCTTGCAGATCAGCGGCTGTCGCAATGTCGGTGAAGGCAATCGGTCCGTTCTTCTGGCACAGATCGTCCGCTACCATCACCAACTCGGCCACGGCCTCGCCTTCCGCGGGATGACTGCCTGCGGCCTGAAATTCATGGAAAGCCGCCAAGGGTTGACCGGGCTTGCGCGTGGCAGCGATACAACGCGTGGACTTCCAGAGTCCGCCGATTTCCTTGGTCATGACGGAGAGCACTCCGATAATTTCACTCTGCCGATAAAGCTGCCGCGAGATTTCCGCGACGCGGGTCAGCTGATTCAAATCAGGAACGGGAGCGCTGTGCGGAACCTGCGGCGGCGTTACCGCGACGACAGGGGCAACAGGTGCGGCTGGCTTCGCCGGAGCAGGTGCAAGTTTTGTTCCCGCTGGGGGCGTAATGCCCGCAGCCACATACAGCCCTTGCAGTTCTGAATTGGTCTCCACTTCCTGGGGAAAGAGTTCATGAATACGTTGCAGGCGCTCTCCAGCTTTCGCCTGCATTCCGTACTGGACTAATATCTCGGCCTGCAGCATTAGATCTTGCAGAGTGCCTGCGCCTAGGGACGCAGTGTCTGACTTTTCCTGGGTCTGCTGTAAAGGCTTCGCCATAGGCGCCAGGCGCGCTGCGATGGCGGCGTAGTGTACGTCATCCAGCTTGCCCTTCAGCATTTCCAGTCGGCGCTGGTGGCCGGGCTCGTAGGAGTCGACTTCGGCGGCGCGGTCCAGGCACTCGCCTGCCTTGGTGTAGTTCGCGGTCTTGTAGTAAAGATCAAAAAGCCGCAACAACGTCTGGCAATAGTCTGTTTCGCGATTGGAAGAGTTGTAAAGTTCAACCAGGAACTCCAGCAACTCCGCGGAAGAACGGTGGCCAGCCACCAGGTCCTGCATGGTGGAGAGAAACGCGCGTCGCTCTCCACGTCGCCGCTGGAACTGTTCCAATTTACGGGCCAGCGCAACCGCGTCGCGATCCATTTCGGCATCGATCATGCTGCCGATCAGTTGCGTAACTTGCGGCAGCCGAGAAGGATTCTGCTCAAACAAAGCCATCACGTGCGGCTCAGCATCCTTGAATCGTCCTGCCGCTAGCAGCGCGCTGGAGAATGCGTCGCGCAACTCGTTAGATGGCGTGCCTTCATTCATCAGCGGAGAAAGAACGAAGATGGCCGCGCCGGCTTCACCCTGGGCCAGCAAACTCCGGCCATAGGCCAGCGCGATTTTGGGATTGCTACCATCCGATTGAAAAGCGCGCTCATACCACGCGGCGGGAGTGCCGCCAGATTGCTCAGTCAGTTCTGCAACACGCAGGAAAGCGGCTGCGGCTCCGCGACCATCGCCGAGTTCAGCGGCCAGTTCTCCGATGCGGGTGAAGTTTTGCATGGACGCGTCGAGTGCTACTACGCGTTTGAGCACAGCCATCTGCTGCGCCTTGGTGCCTTGCTTACTGAGCTCTACGAGGGCTACCTCGTAGGTCTCGAGAGCCATTTTGCGGTTCGAGGCTTCCAATAACTGGCCGAAGCGGATTTTCTGGTCTGTAGTCGGGTTGCTGTGTCGAGCGAGCTTCTTGTAAGTCAGGCTGGCTCGAGTGGCGTCGCCGATTGCGACTTGGCGCTCAAAGAGCTCGCCCAGCAAAACGACAGCCTCGGCGACTTT
Source organism: Acidobacteriaceae bacterium (assembly GCA_043749225.1). Taxonomy (GTDB): domain Bacteria; phylum Acidobacteriota; class Terriglobia; order Terriglobales; family Acidobacteriaceae; genus JANXUC01. The sequence goes on along the minus strand of JAYVEP010000100.1, from coordinate 25,776 downwards.
GCCGACCGAGATGGAGAGATCGGCTGCCATCTGACGGACGGTGTCGTTCTCACGATCGTCGGTCAGGACGGAGAGGTATTCTTCCAGGGCAGCCTCCGGCTTACCCTTTTGCAAGAATTTTTCGGCGCGCTCAATGCGCTTCGCGATTTCGGCACGATCAGCCATGCTGGAAGACAAAAGGACTCGGTTCGATTCTAGGCAGGGTGGTGGGTCGCAGCAATCGAGTAGCGGTCTTGAGCGGTTACGATGGTCACGGCGGAGGTGGTGGTAGGCGCCGGTCAGCCTTAATTTCGGTAGTCGAAGCGCGAAAATTTGGCTCGGTATGGCATGAGCTGTACAATTCCGGCATGAATAACTCCTCCCCAAGCGGTATCGGCGGGAACGACGACTTGCTGGGCTATCGCCCGGAATTCCCGATTTTGGCCGACAATACCTACCTCATCAGCAACTCGTTGGGAGCTATGCCGCGGGGGGTTCACGCCGCTCTCCAAGGCTACGCCGACACCTGGGGATCCCGCGGCGTGCGTGCGTGGGAAGAGCGCTGGTGGATGCTGGCCAACGACGTGGGCAACGAGATTGGTACCTTGATGGGAGCGCAGACGGGATCAGTTTCCTGCCACCAGAATGTAACCACGTGCCAGGCGATTGTGGCGTCGTGCCTGGACTTTTCCGGCAAGCGCAACAAGATTGTGTACGACGATTTGAATTTCCCTTCCGTCATGTATTTCTGGGAAGCGCAGCGGGAGCTTGGCGCCCGCGTACACATGGTGCCGACGGATGACGGGATTCACGTGCCGACGGAACGGCTCCTGGACGCCATTGATGAAGAGACTCTGCTGGTGCCAATTTCGCACGTGATTTTTCGCAGCGCCTACATTCAGGATGCTGCGGCGATCATTGAAAAGGCGCATAGCGTGGGCGCTCTGGTGGTGCTGGATATGTTTCACTCCGTCGGTGCGATGCCGGTGGATGTGACCGCGCTGGGGACCGATTTTGCTTGTGGTGGTGTGCTGAAGTGGCTTTGCGGAGGGCCGGGTACTGGGTTCTTGTATGTGAGTCCTGAGGTGGCCCCGCGCTTGAAACCAAGGTTGACGGGCTGGATGGCTCACGAGCAGCCATTCGCGTTTGAGATTGGACCAAACCGATACACCAGCTCCAGCTACCGCTTTATGAATGGCACGCAAAACATCGCCGCGCTGGAAGCAGCTCGACCGGGATTGAAGATTATTCGAGAGGTAGGCGTGGAGAAAGTTCGTGCAAAATCCAAGCGGCAGACTGCGCGAATCATCGAGCTGGCGAGCAGCCGAGGCTGGAAAATCAATACTCCGCTTGATCCTGCGAAAAGGGCGGGCACGGTTTCCATCGACATGCCCAACTCCCAGGAAGTGGCGCGAGAGCTTATCCAACGCAATATCCTTGTAGATTGGCGTCCCCGCGCGGGAGTCCGCATGGCGCCGCATTTTTACAATAGCGATGAGGAGATCGAAAGCGCCTTCGTAGCGGTGGATGAGATTCTGAAGGAGCAGGCTGTAACCCGCTAGCTGCGCCGAATCTAAGATAGTTTTGCGTAACGTTACTTACCTAGGTAAGTAACCCCTACTGATTTTCGCTACCGCTGGTTCAATTCTCCGTTAGGCTCAAATGAATACCCGATTCGTCCACTTGGGGCGACGTGTGCGGACTTGAGCCTGTGACGATTCTCATAGACAGCGAAACTTATACCACTTCGAGCCGTCCGGCCTTGCTCGCCTTCTTCGCGTGCTTGTGTGGTGTTTATCTGTTCGGCCAAGGTTTACGTGCATGGCGTCGGCGCAAGAGTTCGCAGGTTGCGCAGCTGACTACAATTCGGAGTATTCGACCTGGGCCGGCTGAGGTGCATGGCAAAGCGGAAGGTTCTCACACCATATTCGCGGCCCTATCCAGCAAAGAGTGTTTCTTTTATAGAACCACAATTTGGCGTGAGGACCCACGCAAGCGTGGCGAATGGAAAAAGGCAGCCGAGGAGACGTTCTCTTTACCGTTTTTTCTGGCCGATAGCACAGGGCGTATCCTGCTGGACCCTCGTGGTGCAGAGACTGAGCTTCCGCGCGATGTATATGAGGAGTATGGCAAGACGCTCCTTTCCACCCATACGGATATTCCCGAACGGTTGGAGGTTTTTCTCTCACGTCACAACATCTCAACCGGCGCCGGGATCAGGATTGCGGAGTATTTGATCGGGCCCGCGACAGAAATCTTCGCCGACGGAACGGTGGTCAAGAATACTGACGGCTTCGGTTTGAGCGCAACCCTTCTAAACCAGGGCAAGGGAGGGTACAGCCCCTCCGTCCGGAGCGCGATTGCAGAGGAAGCGGGGAACCCGGCCGAATCGTCGGTTGTGACGGAGTCTCAAGCTGTTCCAGACGCGCCGCCGGCGCCCGCATCGGCTGCACCGCCACACGCAGTTCTGGCGAACACTTCTTCTAATGGAACATTAAGTGCGGCGGCTACCGCAGCCCAGCCGATCGCGGTTCAGCCGGAAATCATTCGCCTGTCGTTACCATCTCCCAATGGGCAGCCTGAGGAAATGACGATGCAATCCCGTTTGGCCGCCGCCTTGCGACGCGCCAATGCGAACAGCCCAGACACCTGGGGAATGCCTATGCCAGAATTCCAGGCAAACGGTGCTGCCATTCAAGAACACGCTGTCGAAGCTCCGACTGAGAGTCCGGCACCAGTACAAAGTAAAATTGCAGTCACCCATGAGAACCATGCTGCACCGGCGGTTCCTTCCAGCGCTCCTCCAGCGCCTTCGCAAAAATTTTTGCAGAGTCCGTCGCCCGAGGCTCATCCCAAGGAGATTTCCAGCTCGCCCGCTAAGGCTTCTTCTACACCAACTAGTCGTCCGCCGTCCCTAGTCCTCCGTAAGGGTGCCGATGGTTCCGCATTGAAGCTCTCATGGCGAAGCCAGACGGAAAGCGCGGGGCGGTCAAGCTTTGCAACCGCCCTGGTCTTCGCGGGATCTGCGCTGGCGCTTGCTGGAATCTACTACCTGGCCATTGTCCTGGGCTGGCTCTAAGACACAGGTTAGCGCTCTGCCGCCTATAATCCCCTGATGCAACGATTCAATCTTTGCTTCCTCGGATTGGGAAATGTAAACCGGGCACTCGTCCGGCTACTGGCGGCGCGAGAAGCGGAATTGCGAGATCAGCATGGCATCGAGTTTCGGATTACAGGCGTGGCTTCCAGGCGAATCGGGTGGATCGCGGACCTGAACGGTTTAGCGACCCACGAGGTTTTGAGCGGCAACTTAAGTCAAGAAAGCGGTGCCGGCAACACCTCGCGGACAGGAGCGTCCGCGCTACAAGATCACGTTCGAAGTTGGCTGGAGACAGCACAAGCCGATGTTTTGTTTGAAGCGACTTCGCTAAATGCGCAGACGGGCCAGCCCGCAATCGATCATCTGCAAGCGGCGCTGGAGCGCGGGGCGCACGCAATCACGGCGAACAAAGGGCCAGTGGTTCATGCCTATGAAGAGTTGACGGCTCTGGCGGCACGGCAGGGACGGCGTTTTCTTTTTGAATCCGCCGTGATGGATGGTGTGCCGATCTTTTCCTTGTTCCGAGATTCGTTGCCGCTGGTTCAGTTGCACGGCTTTCGCGGCGTTCTGAATTCGACAACGAATGTGATCATTGGCGGCATGGAACAAGGCTTGAGCTTTGATGAGTCGCTGCGGCGCGCCCAGGAATTGGGCGTGGTGGAGACTGACGCATCCGATGACATCGATGGTTGGGATGCGGCAGTTAAAGTGGCGGCACTGGTACGGGTACTGATGGGCGTGAAGTTGGACTTGAAAGAAATTCAGCGCACTGGAATTCGCGGCTTGACCGGCGAAGCGGTTCGAGCAGCTCGCTCGGACAGCCGCCCATATAAGCTGGTTTGCAGAGCGCGTAACACCGGCGATGGGATTCGGGCAAGCGTCGCGCCGGAGCAGGTCACGCTGAGCGATCCGCTGGCTTTGGTCGAAGGAACGTCGTCGATAGTGTATTTTGAGACGGGCATCTTTCCCGGATTGGCGATCGTTGAAGATAACCCCGGGCTGGACGCCACCGCTTACGGGATGTTGGCGGATTTTATAAGAGCAGTGACAAAGTGAGAGAAAATTCATGTTAACGATTCAAAACGAAATTTCAACAAAACTCGAGTTGGCTAAGATTCGAACGCAGTTCCCCTCCCTTTCGCAAACCGTCAATGGACATCCGGCAGCTTTTCTTGACGGCCCCGGCGGCACGCAAGTTCCGCAACGAGTGATTGACGCGATCAGCGGCTATCTGTCTCGCGACAACGCCAACAGCGGGGGAAATTACGAGACGGCGCGACGCACCGACAAAGTAATTTTGGACGCGCGTCATGCCATGGCGGATTTTCTTGGCTGCAACTGGGACGAGATCATTTTCGGACTGAATATGACGTCGCTCACGTTCGCCATCAGCCGATCGATTGGCCGCGAGCTCAAAGCGGGCGACGAGATTGTGCTCACCTGTCTGGATCACGACGCAAACTTTTCGCCTTGGAAGGCGCTTGAAGAACGCGGAGTCGTAATTCGTGTCGCGGACATTCATCCAGAGGATTGCACGCTGAACATGGGCGACCTGGCCAGCAAGATCAACAGCCACACGAAAGTTGTGGCTGTCGGCCTAGCCTCGAACGCTGTTGGCACGATTAACGATGTGGTCGAAATTACACGTCTGGCCCACAAGGTTGGCGCGATGGCTTACATCGACGCTGTACACTACGCGCCGCACGGACCCATTGATGTTCGCGTTATCGACTGCGATTTTCTGGCCTGTTCCAGCTATAAATTCTTTGGACCGCACATGGGTGTGCTTTACGGTAAACGTGAGCACCTCAAACGGCTAGCGCCTTACAAAGTTCGCCCCCTGGTGAACGACGTTCCTTATCGCTGGGAGATGGGCACGCTAAATCACGAGTGCATTGCGGGAATTACCGAGTGCGTGAACTACCTCGCCGATCTCGGGCGCGGTGTTGATGATTCCGCATCAACGCGAAGACAAGCTCTGCTCGCGGCGTTCCGCGAAATCCAAGCCTACGAAAAGACGCTGGTTGAAAAGCTGGTTCGCGGGCTACTGGAGATTCCAAAATTGAAGTTTTACGGAATCACCGATCTGAAGCGCTTTGACCATCGCTGCCCGACCGTCGCCATTCGGATCGATGGCCACACTCCGGCGGACCTCGCGAACCAGCTGAACGAACGCGGCTTCTTCACTTGGGATGGAAATTACTACGCCATCAATCTTTCCGAGCGCCTCGGCGCGGAGGCTTCCGGCGGTTTCCTTCGCATCGGCCTCGCACACTACAATACGGCAGACGAAGTTGAGCGGCTGCTGGTGGCCCTGCAGGAAATCACCCGGTAGCATCCAGATTTGGTTAGTGTCGTTCGAAGACTCATCACCAATAATTTCGAAGTGGAGAACACAATGTTTCGTTGGATTTTCGCAACAGTGGTCATCGCGGTGGTCGCTCTAGCACTCCCGAAGTTTCTTGCGGCTGGGCCAATCCCCGCCGTCGGAACCGCGGCTCCAGACTTTGAGCTGAAGTCACAAGAAGGGACTCCTGTAAAGCTGAGTGAGTTCCGCGGACAGTGGGTTGTGCTGTATTTCTATCCGAAGGATCAAACCCCGGGCTGCACGCGTGAAGCGCACAACTTCCAGCGCGATCAGGCGCAATACGACCAGCGGAAAGCCGTGATTCTGGGCGTGAGCGTGGATAGCGTGGATTCGCACAAGCAGTTCTGCACGAAGGAAAGCCTCACCTTCAAGCTGCTGGCAGATACCGATAAGGCTGTCACAGACAGCTACGGATCGATCATGAATATGGGCGTGATGAAGCTGGCCAAGCGACATACTTTCCTGATCGATCCCGACGGGAAGATTCGCAAGGTGTATACGGATATCGATCCGGCGAAGCACAGTGAAGAAGTGCTGGCCGCGTTGGCAGAATTGCAGAAGTAGGCTTGTCTTGAGTTGCTGTTTCGTGGCGGCGGGGCTAGCTCCGTCGCCATATCATTTTCTGACGCTGTTCCCGCCTGCTCACCAAATCCTGACAAACACGTCGAAGCGTTGTACATTGGTGAGTCCTCGAGATTCGTTTCAAATTGCGCAAACACATTGCAAGGAGCCACATGATGCGTCTGTACCCGAGAATTGCGATTTTCGTTCTAGCTTTTAGCCTCGGAGCCTTCGCCCAGACGGCGGAGGAATTGGTTGCGAAAAACATTCAGGCCAAAGGTGGCCTCGAAAAGATCAAAGCGATCCAGAGCGTGCGTATGTCTGGCACCCAGGATGGAGGCGGCTTTAAGGCGGCTGTCACCCAGGAAAATAAGCGTCCCAATCTGGTGCGCGAAACATTTTCTTTGCAAGGCATGACGGCCGTCCAAGCCTATGACGGCGGATCCGGATGGCAGGTCCGCCCGTTTGGCGGCCGCAAGGATCCCGAACTTATGGGCGAAGACGACCTGCGCGGCATGTTGCTTGATGCCGACTTCGATGGCCCACTCGTGGACTACGCCGCCAAGGGTAATAAGATCGAATACCTGGGCCACGATACGGTGGATGGCGACGACGCCTACAAGCTGAAGGTGATGCTGAAAAACGGTGACATTCTTTATTACTACCTCGACCCCGACACCTACCTGGAGATTCGCAAGGAAATTCAGGTGTTCATTCGTGGTTCGGTAAAGGAATACTTCGTGAACCTGGGTTCCTACAAGCCGGTGAATGGCGTGATGTTCCCGTTCTCGACCGCGAGTGGACCCAAGGGCAACGACAATCCGCCGAGCACAACCTACGCCAAGATTGAAGTGAACACTGTCGTACAAGTGAGCGGGTTTGCTCTCCCGGCCGCGCTGAAGCAGGATGCTGCGAAGAAACCCGACGCGAGCAAGCAATAAGCGGACATCTGAGCAGCGGAATCTTGCTCACACCGTGCCTTCCAACACATTTTTCATAAAAGGAACATCGACATGAAGGTTTGCCGCCCCTACAGCAAGTTGTTGCATCTGGCCGTTTGCGCACTCGTTTTGCCGATCTTGATTGCGCCTGCGTTCGCGCAAGGGCAGAACATAAAGTTCGATTCCGCCACGGTTTCCGGGCTGCCCGCCCGCAATATTGGCTCCGCCGTTATGAGCGGACGCATCGCCGCCGTGGACGCGATCACCGAAGATGGCCGCCTCACGTTGTTTATTGGCGCGGCCAGCGGCGGCGTTTGGAAGTCCGTGAATGGCGGTTTAACCTTCAAGCCGGTTTTCGACAAGCAGAGCGTGCAATCCATCGGGGCAATTGCGATCGACCGCTCCAATCCGAAAACTATCTGGGCGGGTAGCGGCGAAGGGTGGACGCGCAATAGCGTTTCCGTGGGCGATGGCATTTACAAATCCACCGATGGCGGCGAGAACTGGAAAATGTCGGCCTCAAAGATACCGAGCACATCGCGAAGATCCTGATTGACCCGAAAGATGGCAACACGGTCTATGTCTGTGCGGTGGGCCACCTTTGGAACGACAACGACGAACGCGGAGTTTTCAAGACCTCCGACGGTGGCAAGACTTGGAAGAAGGTTCTTACTGGCGCGAACACTTCTACCGGCTGCGGGATGATTTCCATGAGTCCGCAGGAACCTAAAACGATTTTCGCTTCAACATGGGATGTGCGCCGCGAAGGCTGGACCTTCCGCTCCGGCGGTCCCGGCAGTGGTCTCTTCAAATCTATCGACGGAGGCGAGCACTGGACCGATTTGAGCGAAGGCAGCAAAGGTCTGCCGGGAAAGCCTTGGGGACGCATCGCGGTTACAGTCGCTCCCTCGAAGCCGCAAGTGGTCTACGCTATGATCGAGTCCAAGAACAGCGCTCTGTTTCGCTCGGACGACGGGGGCGCAACTTGGACGAAACTCGATGCCAGCCGGTTTATGGTCTGGCGGCCGTTCTATTTTGCAAACTTGATTGTCGACCCCAAGGACGAGAACAAACTCTTCAAGCCAGATTTAGGATTGATTTACAGCACCAATGGCGGGCGCAGCTTTAGCGGCGTTTCCGGCGGGGCGCACGGCGATTTTCACGATGTTTGGATTAATCCGGACAACAGCAACATCGTTTACGCTTCGGATGATGGCGGCCTCTGGCGGAGTGAGGATGGCGGCACACGCTGGAAGCATCAAGTTAATCTTCCAGTTTCGCAGTTTTACCACGTGAGCACCGACAACGCGAACCCGTACCACGTCTACGGCGGCCTGCAGGACAACAGCTCCTGGATGGCCGATTCTTCCTATCCGGGCGGCGTCAGCTATTCGCGCTGGGAAAACATGTATGGCGGCGACGGTTTCTGGGTCTTCCAAGATCCCTCCGACTCCAACTACATCTATGCGGAAGCGCAGGGCGGCGAAATTGGCCGCGTGAACCGTGTAACCCACGAAGTCCACAGCATCAAGCCCCAGCCTTTGTATGGTGAAAAGAAGCTGCGGTTTAACTGGAACGCGCCGATCCATATGAGCCCCAACGAGAAAGGCACGATCTATATTGGAGCACAATTTTTGTTTCGTTCCCGTAACCACGGACAGACCTGGGAACGCATTTCTCCGGACCTCACAACCAACGATCCTGAGAAACAGAAGCAGGAGGAATCGGGAGGGATCACCATCGACAATTCCGCTGCCGAAATGCACACATCCATTTATTCGATTTCAGAATCGCCCAAGAATGGACAGGTCCTATGGGTCGGAACCGATGACGGTAACGTGCAAGTCACGCGCGACGGTGGCAAGACTTGGACTAATGTGGTCGGCAATATTCCGGGATTAGGCAAGAATTCCTGGGTCTCCACGATTGAGGCAAGCCGCTTTGACGAGGCTACCGCTTACGCTACTTTTGATCGTCACACTTTCGGCGACGTGGCTCCCTACGCCTACAAGACTGCCGACTACGGCAAGACTTGGACGGCGCTCAACTTACAAGGTGGCGGCGTGCGCGGCTATGCGCACGTGATTAAAGAAGACACAGTCGTACCCAACCTTCTATTTCTGGGAACGGAATTTGGTCTTTGGATTTCCATTGACGGTGGCCAGCGCTGGGCTTCCTATAAGAGCAGCGATTTCCCGGCGGTTGCGGTTCGCGATATCGCTGTACAGGCACGCGAGAGTGATCTGGTCTTAGCCACGCACGGGCGCGGCATCTGGATCATTGACGACATTTCTCCTCTACGCGCTCTCACGCCGGAGTTGATGCAGAAAGAAGCGGTGGTTGTCGACGGACCACCCGTAACGCAATACATGAGCACAAACGGCGGCTGGCCCGAGGGCGACGAATCTTTTAGCGGATCGAGCCGTCCGACCGATGCCTTTATCACCTACTACCAGAAAAGCCGGCACATTTTTGGCGACCTGAAGATTGAGATCTTCGACCAGGACGGCAAACTGCTCGATACGATTGCTGGCAGCAAACATCGAGGCTTGAACCGCGCCACGTGGTCGATGCAACTGAAGGCTCCGATTGTTCCGCCCGCTGCACAAGCTTTGTTCGCGGCAGCATCAGGGCCTCGCGTTTTGCCCGGAACCTACACCGTGAAACTGACCAAAGGAGATCAGGTTTACACCGCGCCATTGAAAATCGCTCTCGATCCTCGCGTCAACTACGCGGCTGAAGACCGTAAGGCGCAGTTCGATCTCGCCATGAAGCTGCGAAGCCTCCTTGGTCACATGACGTATGCGGTCGACGCCATCATGGGAGTGCGCGACTCGGCGTCGGCACGCTCGTCGAAGCTGCCCGAAAAGGACGCACTCCGCGCACGGTTACAACAACTTCACGAAGATGCCGATCAACTTCGCTCTAAAATCGTCGCCACCAAAGAAGGCGGCATGATCACTGGGGAAGAGCGCATTCGCGAACTCCTCGGCGAGCTTTACGGCAACGTCAACAACTATGACGGACGACCGACGGACGATCAGTTTGCGCGCACCGAGGCTCTTGGCCGTGAATTGGAAGACGTGTTGCGAGACTTCAAAAAGCTCACCGACAAGGAGCTTCCCGCGCTGAACTCGGCACTACAGAAAAAGAAGCTCGACCCCATCACAGTGCTGCCGGAAGAGAATTGGAAGAAACAGCACGACGAAGGGTCAGGGAGCGCTGCTTCGGCGAAACCCGCAGCAATCGACCGTTTCGAGCAGGACTAGCGCGTCAACCGCAATTCCGCGGAATCGGGCTCCTCGTGGAAACACGCAGGAGCCTTTTTCCTTTATCCTAGAAGTTCATGATTTTCTACTCATTTAAAATTAAACTCTTGCCTGGAATCCATCCATGAAATTTGAAAACCAAGCAGCGACGCAATTGTTGGAAGCTCCGAACGGTGATCGCGAACGCGTATTCGATGCCTTCCGTCGATGGGGATATCTGCAAGCGAATCTCGACCCACTCGGGCAACTGAAGCCGGAACCGCAGGCTGAACTCGATCTGCACGGTGAATTTGCGGAGGAAGCTCGCGCAGCCTATTGTGGCACCGTTGCGGCCGAATTCATGCATATTGCAAATCTGGAAAAGCGCCAATGGATTCAGCAACGTATGGAAGCGCCCGCTCCCGCCACCGACCGCGACTTCATTATGGAGCGACTGATCCGCGCGGAAATGTTTGAGCAGGTGCTACAGCAGCGCTACCTCGGGAACAAGCGTTTTTCATTGGAAGGCAATACTACCCTGATTCCGTTGCTGGATGAAGTTCTGGAAGCTTCGGGCGAAGGCGGAGCCAAGGAACTGGTGTTGGGCATGAGCCATCGCGGCCGCCTTACAGTGCTATTGCTGATCGCTGGCCGACCCGCCGAGGAGCTCTTCGTGGGATTCGAAGACGTAGACCCGCGCAGCGTGCTTGGCGGAGGCGATGTGAAGTATCACCTTGGCGCCACCGGAAACTACAAGACTCGCAGCGGCAAAGACATTCACGTGCATCTTGTTTCAAATCCGAGTCACCTGGAAGCGGTCGATCCCGTTACCATTGGACGAACGCGCGCAAAGCAGGACCGCGAGGGGAAGGATGGCAAGCAAAGTTATTTGCCTGTGCTGATTCACGGCGACGCCGCGTTTGCCGGGCAAGGCGTTTGGGCCGAAACGCTGAACATGGCAGACCTCAAGGGCTACACGGTTGGCGGAACGGTTCACGTCATCGTCAACAATCTAATCGGCTTCACCACCACCTATAGCGATTTACACTCGTCGCGCTTTTCTTCCGACCTAGCGAAGCGCCAGCCAGTGCCGATTTTCCATGTGAATGCGGAAGATGTGGATGCGGTCGTGCGAGTGGCCCGCATTGCCGCCGAGTACCGTTACAGATTCCAGAGCGATGTGGTTGTCGATCTGATCGGCTTTCGCCGCCACGGGCATAGTGAAGTCGACGACCCGACCATCACGCAGCCGATACTTTACAGACTCATCAAGGACCATCCGCCGCTCTGGGAAATCTACGCCCGGAGCGTCGACAAGAATACGGTCGAAACGCAACGCCAAACTGCGAAGACTTATTTCGAAGAAGCACAGAAGCGCACCTCCAGCATCAAGAAGAAGCCGCTGCTACGGAGCCTGCCGAAATATTGGGACAACTTCACGGGCGGACGTTACCAGGCTTCCTACGAAGTCGACACAGCTCTAACCCAGGGCGAACTGCTGGAGCTCGGCGAACGGCTCACTAGCTATCCCACCGGATTCAACATTCATCCCAAGGTCAAGAAGCTTTTGGAACAGCGCATGGAAATGGCGCAGGGCAAACGTGCTGCCGATTATGGCATGGGAGAGGCTTTGGCTTTCGCCAGCCTGCTCAAGCAAGGGGTTCCAGTTCGCCTGACGGGTCAAGATTCCAGACGAGGAACCTTCAACCACCGCCATTCTGCGCTGATCGATATTGAAACAGAAGAAAATTACATGCCGCTGCAGAATATCTCTGTGGATCAGGCGGACTGTGCGGTGTATGACTCTTCTCTTTCTGAATCCGGGGTGCTCGGCTTTGAGTACGGGTACAGCCGCGATTATCCGGAGGCGCTCGTACTTTGGGAGGCGCAGTTTGGCGATTTTGCCAATGTCGCTCAAATGATCATCGACCAGTTCATCGCGGCAGGCGAAGAAAAGTGGCTACTGCTTTCCGGCCTGGTCATGCTGCTACCGCACGGGTTTGAAGGTCAGGGCCCGGAGCACTCGAGTGCCCGCATTGAACGCTATCTGCAACTGGCGGCGCGAGATAATTTCCAAATCTGTCAACCTTCGAATGCCGCGAACTATTTCCATATGTTGCGGCGGCAGGCGCTGCGCAAGTGGCGCAAGCCGCTTGTCGTGTTCACGCCGAAAAGCATGTTACGCAATCCGGATGCGTGTTCTCCTCTTGAAGATTTCGTCAATCACGGATTCCTGCCGGTGGTTCCCGACAAAGAGGCAGTCGACACGAAGCGAGTTCTGGTTTGCACCGGGAAAATTGGCCATGAACTGGAAGCCGAACGACGCAAACGCAAGGATGCGTCTACGGCGATCGTTTACCTAGACCAGCTTTATCCGTTCCCCGAAGCGGAAATGCAGGCGGAACTTGACCGTCACGCTTCCGCGCACGAAATCGTTTGGGTGCAGGAAGAGCCAGCCAACATGGGAGCCATGTTTTACATGATGCCGCGTCTGCGCCATGTTGCGAAGGATCGCCCAGTGTTTTCTGTAAAGCGGTCGGCCAGCCCCAGCCCCGCGACGGGAAGCGCTAAGGCTCATGAATTGGAACAGAAGACGCTGCTGACGCTGGCGTTTACTTCCATGGGCGGAACAGCGAAGCAATCTTAATTCGCAGTTTCAACCACGTATCCCTTGCGCGCGAGAACCATAACTCCTCGGCGGTGGCGCACGCGGAGGACCAGGGTATGAGGGCCTTCAGCGCTGGCGGTGGCTGGAAGATGAAAGCTGAGCGCGTAGGCGCAGCACAGGTCGGATTGCATCTGCAGGAGTGCGGAATCGGCCTGCGAATAATCCGACAACAGAAAGAATCGGCCGCCAGTTGCTTCGGAAAGGCTTCGCAGAACTCTGTCACGGGGAAATTGCAGCCTCGCGCTATGAGCAGCAATGGTGTAGATGGCAGTATTCGAGCGCTGAGCCTCCGCAATAACGCCGAGCAATGAACCGCCGCTGAGGTTGTCCTCGCCGTCGCTCAATAGAACGATGACCCGCCGCTCTCTCGCTTCACGAACGGAAATTGACCGCTGTATCTCCGTACCCAATGCATCCAGCATCGCGGTGGAACCCTCGGGTCGACGATTGTCGAGTAAGCCTGTTTCCGAAAACGTTTCCTTGGACGCAAAACTCGTCCAATCGGCCACGTTCAGCCCATAATGGGAGAGTTCAGCTTGCCATCGCTGGACCACCGCACGTTCACCTCGAAAACTTCCCGCCATAGAGCCACTGGTGTCGACAAGAAAGCTTAGGCGGAGGGGCAGGCCTGGGCCTTCAGAGAAGCTTGCTAGCTTCGTAACGGCACGACCGTTGTCTTCTACAGTGACATCCTCAGCGCGGAGCCCCGCCACTGGTTGCCCATGCTTGTCGGTTGCGCTGAAGACTACGCGAACCTCATCTACCCGTTTGTGAATTAGGAATGAAGCTCCCGCGATTGGAGACTCCGAGACAACAAGGTTAGCGGCCAGCAGCTCTGCTGTTTGCGCAGTCAGAAAGGCATCCGCTAGCAACAGTAGGCATATCGAAAGGAGCACTCGCTTAAGCATTCAACTGAACGCCTCTGGTTTTGCAGGAGCGTTCCGAGGCCCATCCCTGCCTTACGAATGGCCGTACTCGCCTGTGGAAAACTCCGCCTGAATCAAAAACTCGCTGCAACAGCTACAATGGTGGCGTGAAACCTAACATCATTTTTGTCGAAGACGATCCAGATATCTCGCGCCTGGTGAAACATCATCTGGAGCAGGCGTCATTTTCTGTGCGCTCCTTTAATACTGGCGCCGGTGTTATCGCGGAGGCCGAAAAGGGGCGCCCTGCGCTCTTCCTCTTGGACATCATGGTTCCCGGCGGCGACGGCCTGGAATTGTGCCGCCAAATTCGGCAAACCCCAGATCTCAACTCTATCCCTGTGATTTTCCTGACCGCGAAAGGCGGAGAGGCCGATCGTGTTCTAGGATTGGAGCTTGGCGCGGACGACTACATTTCCAAGCCCTTCAGCCCTCGTGAAATGGTGGCACGCGTCAAGGCGGTGCTGCGCCGCTTTGAACGCCCGCTGGCGCCTTCCCCTGTCAAAATTGGCCAAGTGGAAATCGATCCGGGTGCCATGACGTTGACCGTAAGGGGCCAGATCGTGCCCACGACCGCCACGGAATTCCGCTTGCTGGATTATTTCGTCCGCCATACCGGGCGCGTCTTCACACGCGATCAGTTGCTTGACGCCGTTTGGCGCGATACCGCGTACGTCACGCCGCGATCCGTCGACGTGTACGTGCGGCGCATCCGCGAAAAAATCGAAGCTGACCCTGAAGATCCACGCTATATTCGTACGGTGCGGGGGGCCGGCTATCGTTTTGAGGCTCCGAAGTGAACAACCGGATATTCTTCCGGACTCTGTTCGCATTCGTTCTGCTGATTGCCGCCGTCACCGCCATCCTCTTCTTTTCGCTCGATAGCTTCTGGCGGAACACTCTCACGCAGGAAGCCGAGCGCGATCTTCGCCAGAAGACTGTTCTGTTTGCGCAGCGCATTGAAGCCGAAGGGCAACATGCTTTGCGCGATGTAACTGCGCAGGAAGGTCAAGCGGCAGGCGCGCGTGCAACGGTGATCGACGTCAATGGCAAGGTTCTTGCCGATTCGGAAGCTGAACCTTCCTCCATGGAAGACGTGGCTACCCGCCAGGAATTTGCAGCCGCGCTCCACGGTCAGGTGGGAACTTCAACAAGGAGTGGCAACCGCGTCGGTGTGCCCGTCTTGTTTGTTGCGGTTCCGATTCAGGGCGGTGCCGTCAGACTGGCGTATCCTCTCGCAGACGTTGAAGTGTCAGTCGGTAATCTGCACCACCGGCTCTGGCAGGCTGCGGCTGCTGCGCTCTTCCTATCGCTTCCCCTCGCTTTTCTCTGGGCGCGGTTCTTCGTGACACCTCAACCTCCAACGCTGAAAGCATCCGAATATCGCACTCCGCTCAGCGCCGCTTGGATCCACGACGGCCCCATCCAGGAATCGGTTAGCACGATTGCGACAACAGAGCCGAGGTCCCGTCCCGAAACCGAAGCATTCCCAGCTGCACCAAACGATCAACAGCAACTCGAAACCTTGCTCAACTCCATGCAAGATGCCGTGATCGCCGTCGGCCCCGATGGCCGCGTGCAGTGGGCTAATCAGGAGATGCGGGAGCTGACCCAGCGCGTCCGTCTGCAAGCACCCCTGGTCGAGACTGTTCGCGATCCGGAACTTTTGCGCGCTATGAAGGAAGCTGCCGAAACGAAAACGGTCCGCGGCGCGCGGGCAATTTCCATCGTTTCCGGTAAGACTTTCGACGTAACCGCCGCGCCCATGCCGGATGGCGGCGCCGTCGCCGTACTGCGCGATTTGACCGAACGCGAGCGCCTGGAAAAAACGCGTCGCGACTTCATCGCCAACGTTTCCCATGAACTACGAACGCCTCTCACGTCCATCCAGGGCTACTCGGAAACCCTGCTCGACACCATTGCCGAAGACAGCCCGCAACGCGAATTTCTGGAAATCATTCGCAAGAACGCAGCCCGCATGGGGCGCTTGACCGAAGACTTACTGGCCCTCGCCCGTGTCGAGTCCGGCGAGCAGCGATTCGATCTGCAACCCGTTTCCCCCGGAGGGCTGCTCCGGGAGGCAGCTCAGAATTTCGCCGAGACCGCTGGTGGACGTGATTTGCAACTGGAAGTGAAAGACGAAGTCGAGGCTACCCAACGCGTTCTGGCCGACCGCTATGCGATTCATCACGTCTTTGGCAATCTATTAGAAAACGCCATTAAATACGGCGGCACCGGCAAGCTTATCGTCATGGGCGCGCGGCCGTTGCGCTACGAAGTTGAATTTTATGTGCAGGATTTCGGCCAAGGCATTCCCTCGGAACATCTGCCAAGACTGTTCGAACGCTTTTACCGCGTCGATAAAGCCCGCTCCCGCGAATCGGGGGGCACCGGGCTCGGACTCTCCATCGCTAAACATATTGTCCTGGCGCACGATGGAATGATTCGCGCCGAAAGCAACCTGCATCACGGCGCAAAGTTCCTGTTCACGCTGCCATTTGCCACGGAAGACGGGGACGACGAAACCCAAGAACCAATGTAAATATTCTCCAATCGAGGACTCCAATGAAGGACAGACTCCAGAATTATTTGCTTTTCGCTTGTGGCACATTGTTTACGCTGACGGCAACGCTAGCCGCACAATCCTCTCCAAAACCGCCAACTACTCCGGTGCAGTACCATGCCACCATCCAGAATGTGAAGTACGTCTACGCCACTGCCGAGCCGATCGCCCACGTTCCTTCCGGCGGAATCGTCGAAACCAACACGCTGGATGCATTCGGTAATGTGCTGCAAAAACCGGGCGACACTTTGAGCATGGTCAAGGGGGACAATCCTCTCACCGGACCGTTCTTTGTGGACGGCGCTGAGCCCGGTGACACCTTAGCGGTCAAGATTCTCGATCTCCAAGTCGACGGCGATCAGGGCGTCGGAGCTTTCGAACCGGGCTTCGGAGCGCTGAACTCCACGAACTATACGGCGATGCTCGGCCCTGCGCTGCCGGAAAAAATCTGGTTTTATCCCATCGACCACGCCAGCAACACCGCCACCTTCAAGGCACTGGATTCGAATTTTTCGGTCAAGATTCCTCTGCACCCATTCTTTGGTTGCATCGGTGTCGCCCCAGCTGGTGGCGAAGCGCGTAGCTCCATTGTCCCGGCCGAGTTTGGCGGCAACATGGACGCTCCCGAAGCCAGCGTAGGCAACACCGTATATTTTCCCGTCAACGCTCCCGGCGCTTTGCTTTACGTTGGCGACGGCCACGCTGCGATGGGGGATGGCGAAGTGGACGGCACCGCCATCGAAGTCCCTTTGCGGGCGCATTTTCAGCTCAGCGTGATCAAGGGCCAGAAAATCAATTGGCCAAGGTTCGAGAACGACCACGCAATCATGGCAGTCGGTGCTTATCGCCCCCTCGACGACTCCCTGCGCATCGCGTTCACTGAACTCGTTGCCTGGATCCACCACGACTACGGCCTTTCGGAAATGGACGCCTACGAGCTGCTCTCCAAGGTCGGACGGATTGATCTAACCGAGATGGTCGACCCGAACTACGTCGTGGTAGCGTCGATCGATAAAAAGTATCTCCCGCCGAAGAAATAGCGTGTACCAGCGATTTTAACAGGGCAAGAATCTCTGGTTCTTGACTTCGCTGCCACACTGGGTAGACTCGGAGATACAGGTTTTCTCTCCAGCCGCGCGGTGTCCACGACGTGCGAGAGCACTGCGGATCCGAGAGCACTGCGGATCAAGGTCAAGATCACTGAATGGAACATCAATCAATCACCGGGATCCCACCTTCTGCCGATAAGATTGACCAGTTCGCCTCAGCGGTTCCCAGCCTCAACACTCAAGCCCTGCCAAATCTGGAATCGACTCCCGAAGCCCTGCATCTCAGCCCGGAAGGCGCCATTGCACTTCGTCAGCAAGCTGAACGCGAACTGAACGCCACTCTCCATGCAGCCGCGGAACGCGCGCGCTACATCACGTGCGCCAACGGCGTCGCCATAGCCCTCTGCGAGAACCAGAAAGACGAAATGGTTTGTCGTGCAGGCAGCGGCCCTACCGCGCCCGAAGTTGGCACTCGCATGCATATCCAGTCGGGCATCACCGCGGAGAGTATTCGCACCAGGCAGACGTTGCGTGTCGACCAGGCCTCGAACGATCCCCGGGTGAACCAGGAAACCTGCAGGGCCCTTGGTATCGAATCAGTCATGGTGATGCCGTTGATTGTTAGCCGCGACGTGGTCGGCATTTTCGAGCTTTTCGGCGAACAGCAGTCAGCCTTCGGTGAGCGCGACGCGAAGACTCTGCAGGGCACTGCCTCCGGCGTCCAGTTCGCGTTGGAACGCGCCGTGAACGCCGGATTTGTCTTGGGGCACATCCCTTGGGCAGTTTTGCCGGAACCAGCGCCGGAAGTCGCCCCTCCAATCGAGACTCAGGCGGCTGCAGGTTTGGGCGCCCCGAATGATGCACCGTCTTCTGGGATCGGTGAAGCTTCCGTGCTGCAGGACCAGCCAGGCGCGCACAGTACCCCTCTAAGAGCCCCGATGGTCTTCCCTATGCCACAATTGTCCCAAAACGAGGGGCCGGAGGAAATCAGCGCCACCGAGGACGCGCAGCCAGTTCCTGCATTTCTAGCTCGGCTGGCCGACGAAGCGACACCCTCTTCGACTAAACGCTGGAGCCAGTGGTTCCGCCCACAATGGTAAGTCACGGACGACGCTGCATTTCACGTAGAAGTTCACCGATCAGGAGCGGTCAGCACGTTTCAGACTTGACAAACGATAGCTAACTGCATACATTCTCAGTAACTTGTGCTCCACATTCTTCCCAAGGTGCAAGACATGAAAAACGTATACGAAGTATTGCGGCTGAAGGAAATAGAACTGGCCAGACTTGAGAAAGAAGTCGAGGCGCTGCGTCTTGTAGCACCCCTGCTCTCGGAAGAGAAGGAATCGTCCGAGACGAGCCGGTCAAGCATCGGCGGGAGCTCTTTAGGTCAGGCCGTGAACCAGCAACCGATCCGGATTCCGCAGCCAACCACCCTTCCGGTAGCCACCACTACGCCAGCCGCCCGAGCCTCGGGCTGGGAAGAAACCGCCAAGCGCTGGCCCTAGAAGTCCGCGCAGCCTCCTCAACAGGTTCAACGTAGTTCCCGCACACATCGCCCTAAATCCGGCGAACCGATTCGGCTACGTCGGCGGCCCGTCTAGCGGAGTGGCTCAGATACAGTCATTCTCATACTAGGCGTGCTCAGTGCGGGCTGCCGCTCGCTCGACTGAACATCGAACCCTGCAACCGTGTACGCCTCCGGAAATGTTAAACTTCCTCCTTCCGGAGGCGCGCAATTCCTATCCAGGCAAAGAACTACTGGCTCGACACTGTATCCATCCCTGCGGGAAATCCCTCGCAACCCCTGCCGGAAAAAGTAGATGTCGCTGTCGTAGGCGCTGGCTTTACAGGGTTGGCAGCCGCGCGGACGCTGGCCTTGCGCGGCGTCAGTGTCGCTGTGCTGGAAGCCGAAACCTTCGGATGGGGCGCCAGTTGCCGCAACGCCGGCATGGTCCTTACCGGAATGAAGCTGCCCGTGCCCACACTGATTTCGCGCTACGGACGCGAGCTCGTCCATCGCATGTACGCCGCTTCCCTCGCCTCCATCGATTGCGTCGAGAAGATCGTCACCGAAGAAAAGATTGAGTGCAATTTCTCCCGCTGCGGCCACCTCGAAGTCGCTTCCAAGCAGTCTCATTTCGACGACTATGAAGAACAGGCGGCACTCATCCAGCGCGAATTCAATCGCCAGTTGACCATCATCTCTAAGAGTGACCTACGCAGCGAGATCGGTTCCGACATCTATTTCGGCGGCATGGTCGATGAAATGAGCGTCTCGGTGAACCCCGCCCGCTACGTCGCCGGGCTTGCTCAGGCTGCACAACGAGCAGGCGCGCAGCTGTTCGACCACACCCGTGTCGAGAAAATCGACCAGCAATCCAACAACGGAACAACCGGCTTCAAGCTTTGCACGTCGAAGGGCTGCGTTGTCGCGAAAGAAGTTATTCTGGCCAGCGGCGCCTACACCACCAGCGCCACGCCGGCGCTGCGCAAGAAAGTTATCCCCATCGGCTCCTACATTCTGGTAACCGAAATTCTTCCCGAAGCGCTGGCCCACGAACTCAGCCCGCGCAACCGCATGATTTACGACTCCATGCATTTCACGCACTATTACCGCCTCATGCCCGACCGTCGCCTGCTTTTCGGCGGACGCGCCGCCTTCTTCCCCGAGACTGCCAACACGGTCAACCAAAGCGCCGAGATTCTCTACCGCGACATGCTGCAAATCTATCCGCAATTACGCAACATCAAAGCCGAATGCGTTTGGGGAGGCTCGCTCGATTTCACTTTGGACGTAATGCCGCACGCCGGACAACTCAACGGCATGCACTACGCTGTAGGCTATGCCGGACACGGCGTTGCAGCCGCTACCTATTTTGGAACAAAAATTGCCGGTGCGATTTGCGGCGACCCCAACGACCTACCCTTTATCGGCATCCCGTTCCGCAGCGCTCCCATCGGCCTGCGCAGCGGACAAACCTGGGCTCTCCCCCTGGCCGGAGCGTACTACAGATTCCTGGATTGGATCAGCTGACTGAAGTTTGTAAACACTCCTGAAGTTTGTAAACACCCCTGAAGTTTGTCATTCCGAACAGTTCCATCGTGAGGAATCTGCTATTTCTTTGCGCCCATTGGCGGGGGTCCCGCCTGTCTGCCCTTCACCATCCAAATCACCACATACGCAATCGGCCCCGCCAGCAGTGCCGGAGGTCCCCAGCACATCCCAAACGGATCGCTCCCCCACAACGCCACGCAACTCATAACTACCGGCGCGGCCACCACATAAAACAATCCAGCCCTTCCCCATGGAATGCGGAAAGGCCTCGGCAGATCCGGGTGCGTTTTCCGCATGCGCCAGCCCGACAAAACAGTCAGCACCGTCGTTCCAATTCTGAGCCACGCATAAACGCTGATCAGTTGCGTTAACGTCTGCAACGCCAGCAAGGCATAAACCACGCAGGAAACCATGATGGCGATCCACGGTGTTCCATAACGCGGATGCGTCCGCGTCAATACTTTCGGAAGGTAGCCATCCTCAGCCATCGCAGACGGCATGCGTGTCGTGGTCAGCACGGTCGCGTTCAGGATGGAGATGTTCGTCACCATCGCCGCCATCGTCATCCAGAAACCCAGCCAGCGCCCGCCAATCAGAAAAGCCGCATCGGAAAAATATCGCGTATGCCATTCCTGCCAGTTGCCCAGCGCCGCCAGTGAAAATAGTGTCGGCAAAAAATAGGTTGCAATCGATAGCGGCACCACCACCGCCAACGCAATCGGATAGCTGCGCTGAGGATTCTCCACCTCTTCCGCAACGGTCGAGCACTGTTCATACCCGGAGTACAGCCAGAGCCCCAACGCCAGGCCCACGCCAAGCACTTGAAATGGCGGCACGTGCGGCGGCACAAACGGTACGAACGGATTGTGACGCCATTTCGTGGCAGCGATCACGCACAGCGTCACCACCGGCAGCAGAATAAAAATCTCCAACACCGTTGCGACAACGCCAGCCATCTGAATGCCGCGCACGTTCACGTAGCCGATGACGGCGATCACCGCCAGCGACACCATGTAATGTTTCCAGCCCACCAGCCCTGGAAAATAAAAGCCCAGGTAGTCGGTAAAGAGTACGGCGTAGACTCCACCCAAAATGAACGACGCCGACCAGTTCCACCAGCCCGCCAGAAATCCCCAAAAGTTTCCGAAGCCAGCGCGCACCCAGCGATAGAAGCCTCCCTGGACGGGCAAGGCGGTCGTCAACTCAGCCGCCACCAGCGAGACAGGGATACACCAGAAGAATGGAATTACTAAATGGAACAGCAGCGTCAACCCCGGCCCGCTGGCGGTGACCTGGTCTTCCAGCCCAAACGGCCCAGCCGTCGCGTACGCGTACATCACAAAGACGAAATAAAACAGCCCAGCCTTACGTATCTGCGCGCGTGTCGAGTTCGCTGGGGATGCGGTGATGGTCAGGGGCGCCTCGCTTCAAGGGACAAGATTTGGACGGGACATCATAGCGCATCCGAATGGCGCAGCCCCGGCGTCGCTGCAGAAAACGCGGGTGGCCCATTCTAAATTTTGCGTTCTTTGCAAAATTTAGAGTGGGGATGTTAGAGGCTGGCCCACCAGCAACCGCCTTCGAGGAAGGGGCGAGATCGAGTCGATGTTTGTCCACTCTGTCGAACTCCCCCACTCAAGCCACAAAACGGCTTGAATGGGCCACCCGCCTGGATCATTTCATCAAGTTACTTCTTTGGCGCTTTACAACAAGCCGGCTCAGTCGTTATCCAAACCGGGTCAGATTCAAATTGCCCTTTTAGCACGCGAGTCCCATTTGGAGCTACGGTTTCTATGTCGTCTCTCGTTATCCTAGAGTCCGGCTCGGAAATCAGGCGCACGCTCAGGGCGTACCTTGCTCCCGCCTTGATCTTCGGTTTACCGCCAAGGTCAACCTCGAAGCTGCTCCCGGCGAAGTGACCCTTGGGAATTACGAACCAAAATCGCGCCAGCTTTTGAGCGCTCGTCAATTTTCCATAGAAGGACGCGTCGCTAGAGGTTCCACTGGGAATCTCTTTTCCATCCGAGTCGCGAACTACGAGTCTCATGAATGCCCCTGCCAGATCTGAGTCCGAGGCCAGCAGCGGCGATTGCCCGAGGTTGCTAATTTGGTAGCGCACTCGTATCCGCCCGTCAGCCGGAATCTTCAATGGACTTACTATTGCTTCGATGCGCGCAGCGCCAGCAGCAGCAAAAGAATCGTTGTCGCTCGAACGTGGAATGTCGGCTGCCCTGTTTGCAATTACGAAGGTGAAGACCGCTACACAAGCGCCAAGGCTCCACCTTAGCGCGAATCCCGAGCCGCTACGTCTTGCTCTGCGTGCCGCACTTCTGGCGTATCTCATCATCGATTTTCTGCCTTTATGAATCATCCCCTTCGCGGGTGGCCCATTCTAAATTTTGCGTTCTTTGCAGAAATTTAGAGTGGGGATGGTAAAGGCTGGCTCACCAGCAACCGCCTTTGAGGAAGGGGCGAGATCGAGTCGATATTTGTCCAGTCTGTCGAACTCCCCACTCAAGCCACAAAACGACTTGAATGGGCCACCCGCCTTCCTCGCACCTTTGGCCGTGTCGTTGCTCCGCCCAGGTTATCGTCCAAAGAACGGACGCGAACCTGGGCACCGATCCGGCGCCTTCGACTTCGTCCAGTACTGGTCAGCTAAAAATCGTCCCTGTTGCACTTGGACCTTGAATCCACCAATCCATCAATGCCTAGATTCACTTTGCGGGTGGCCCAGCCTTTGACCTCCCCGATCCAACCCGGATAAAGGGTGCCCCATCCTTCGTTTTTTGAAGGGTGGGAGTAAACACCCTCGAGCCTATACTCTCCATCATGCCGCCCAACCTCCACCGCTACTACGTCTCGAATAACCTGCACTTTATCACGTGATCGTGTTACCGGAGAAAGCAAGGGTTCCGCTCGGCCACAAGCCGCAACCGCTTCCTCGCCATTTTAGAACAAACTCGCCTGCGCTACTGTCGGTTGGCGCGAACGAAGGTTGGGAGAAGATTTCGTTCCGGGATCGGGTCGCGTGAAGCGCGATGGCGTTGCGTGTACTTACTCCCACCCTCTAAAGAACGAAGGATGGGCCACCCTTTGTCCTGGTTGCATCGGAGAGATCAAAAGCCTGGGCCATCCGCCCGCAACGGTGGACAAGCAACTGCAATTTGCGTCACCTCAAGGCGCGATTTGCGTCATTGGTGCCAAATTCCCGGCACCCTGGATGCCAGCTTCCGACAACATAGCACCCGCCCAAAAGACTGCTTGATCCGATTGACACACGCCCTCGGCCCAATTAGTCTGCAAGTACTCCAGCCCGTGCCAAGTTCGTCGATTCCCCCTGCCAGAGCCAGTTTGGCTCAGGCAAAGAGACGGTAAGTTTGATGGCAGCAGTCCCCCTACAAGTTCCGCTGCGGCGGAAGCACCCGCGCTACGAATTGACGTCACCCGCCGAGGTCACTGTGCTGCGCTCAGGGATTCCCCAAAACCTGCCCGGAAGGGTGGTCGATGCCGGACTTGGCGGCCTCAGCGTAGTGCTCGCTGGCGATCTCTATATAGGGGAGTCCGTAGGGATTGAGTTTGGGCTGCCCAATTCCGGCGAATTCGTACAGGCCCGCGCCCGGGTCCGATACCAGGACCGCATCCGGTGTGGCCTGGAATTTTCTACCGTCAACGCCACCAAGCTTGAGCTGGTGCGCCAATGGGCGGAAACGGGGCATCCGGTGATAGTCTCGGCGGCCGATACTGCAAAGTTCGCGCCGGTGGCAACCGAGTTGAACTTCCTGTCCACCCGCCCTCAACAAAAATGGTCACGAAGGCGCGCTAGTCGCACCGCACCTCTGACTTTGTTGGGGCTGCTGTTTGCGCTGTTGGCAATGGGCGGAGGCTGGTGGAGCTATTACCATCCAACAAAGTTCAGCAAGCTTCTGACCTCTCCGGAGCGCGCGGCCTTAACTGCCACACCCGACATTCCGCCGCAGCGCATGATTGTGGCCGCCGACGTGATGCAATCCCTCATCAGCTACCGGACGATGCCCGTTTATCCCGAAGCGGCCCGCAACAAAGACATTGAAGGCGGCGTACTGCTCGACACTGTAATTGGGAAGGATGGTCGGGTTTTGGACGTCCAATTGATCAGCGGCCCGCCAGAATTGGCCCAGGCAGCCATCGATGCGGTGAAAAACTGGCGCTTCTCACCGTTCACGCTGAATGGCGCAGCCGTTGAAGTCGAAACCACGATCGAAGTGGCCTTTAAGCTGAAATAACTGAGCTTACCCGCGCAGATCATCCCGCCTTGCGCATGGACTGCAACACGATCACGCTGCTCACGGCAAAACACCCGACCGCCAGGAGTGCGAACGCGGGCGCGTAGTCCGCGTGGAATCCGGTGAAATCGGCTCCCAGCGCAGCCAGCGCGCATCCCACACCGACAACATTCAACCACGGCGGGGAGGCAATTCGATTCGCGTCTCCGCGGCCACGCAAGCGCAACTGCAAAATCAGCGCAAGCAAGCCGACCGCGGCAAGAACGACGATCGACAGCGGGCTGCTGAGCCGGCCACGATTGGTATAGAGAACCACTAACGCGAGGATTCCGACCAAGGTTCCGGAAACCAGCACTGTCCAACGCCGCGGGTTTTCCAGATCGGCCAAAAGCGCTCCATTCAAGAGTGAACGCCTTGGCTGAATCGCGTCCACCAACGCACAACCGATTCGATTGCACGCTGGTGGACATTGTAGCCGAGAGCCGCCCAATCCGGATCGGATTCTAGGCTGGAATCGCCCGTGCCACCGATACCTGCACTGCCGCGCTTACCGGCATCGCTCGCACTGGAATCTCCGGCACCCATTGTGTCGGGCGAGAATCGGTGTGATGAACCGCGTACAACACCAGTTCCACCCGATTCGATACACCCAGCTTATCGAAAATGCGGAAGAGGTACTTTTTCACCGTGTGTTCGCTCAGACTGAGTTCGTTGGAGACGTCGCGATTGCTCATACCCTCCGCAACCAGCGCTACAACTTGGCCTTCGCGGGGCGTCAGCAGGCTGCGCCCGCAGTCATTGACCACGCGCATCGACGGCACTTGGCAAACCTGCTCCAGCAGGAAATGAATCTGCCTTGTATTGGCCCAAATCTGGCCGTCCCGCACTGCGTGAATACATTTGCACAGCGAACTCAGAGATGTTTTCGCAAAACAAAACATCCCACGCACACCTGTTCGGACGGGGAGATAGGTAACAGATTAGACCGGGGACATGGGTAACACTTTAACTCGATTTCGTTGTTTTGGTGTGGACGAAAAATAGAGCAGC
>JAYVEP010000099.1:0-5005 GCA_043749225.1 Acidobacteriaceae bacterium | reverse complement strand
GGCCGCATTGAAGGCACCATTAACATGCCGGAAAGCCGCGTCACGGTTGGCCGCAATGGCGTGATCGTCGCCAGCGTT
Source organism: Acidobacteriaceae bacterium (assembly GCA_043749225.1). Classification (GTDB taxonomy): domain Bacteria; phylum Acidobacteriota; class Terriglobia; order Terriglobales; family Acidobacteriaceae; genus JANXUC01. The sequence goes on along the minus strand of JAYVEP010000099.1, from coordinate 4,927 downwards.
GCCGCCCGCGAAGTGGTTGTCATGGGCAAGATTGAAGGCGATCTGATTGTTGGCGACCGCGTCGATATTCGCAGCGATGGCTCCGTTACTGGAGACATTCATGCGCAGCGGCTCACGATTGAAGAAGGCGCTTACCTGAAGGGCGGCATCGACCTCGGAAAACAGGGCGAGAAGAAGTCGGAAAATAAGAACGCCATGGCGGCGAACGCATAGGTCAAATTCTCCTCCACGGATTAACGCGGAGTCCCGCAGATTCAACTGACCGAATCTGCGGGACTTTTTTTGCTTCAGCATTTCGCGGACAAGAGCGTCCGCGCCACACGATCTCACCCCTGCTTTTTGAAATCCAGCGACGCCGAATTCATGCAGTAGCGCTGGCCGGTCAGCGTCGGGCCATCTGGAAATACGTGCCCCAAGTGCGCGTCGCAGGCGCCGCAGCGGACTTCGGTGCGGGACATGCCATAGCTACGGTCGGTGTGTTCGACTACGCTGGTTGGGCTGACGGGCGTGTAGAAACTGGGCCATCCGGTGCCGGATTCAAACTTGGCATCGGACTTGAATAATTCGGCGCCGCAACCGATGCAATGGTAAGCGCCGGTTTCTTTGTTATTCCAATATTTTCCCGTAAACGCGGGCTCGGTGCCGCATTCACGAGTTACGTGATATTGCTCAGGCGTGAGTTCCTTCCGCCACTCTTCTTCGGACTTGTTGACTTTTTGGACTGTATTTTCTGACATTTATGATTCCTTTCAATTGGCTGTATGCTATCGGCTTTCAGCCTTCAGCTTTTGGCCAAAGCCGCAATCCGAACTTTCGCAACTTCTACTATTCTTTCGCCTGTCTATCGGATACAGTTGCGCGGCAGAGGTTGCAATTTGTTCTCGCCGAAAGCTGACAGCCGATAGCCCAAGGCTGTTGTTGCAAGATTTGTTTTAGCTGATAGCCTAGAGCCGACAGCCGATAGACTGCCCTTATGAATCCTACTGGAGAAAACGTTGTTCGCATTGAGGCCGAGGCGCTGCGGCGGCTAGCTGACCGCATTGCAGGCTCTATGGCGGATGCGTTTGCGCGGGCTGTGGAGTTACTTTTCACCTGTCGCGGACGAGTTGTAGTCACTGGCATGGGCAAAAGCGGCATTGTTGCTCGCAAGATTGCGGCCACGTTGAGTTCCACGGGGACACCTTCCTTATTTATGCACCCAGTAGAAGCGGTGCATGGAGATCTGGGAATGGTGGTTGTCGGCGATGTGGTGATTGCGCTTTCTTACAGCGGCGAGACGGAAGAGATTCTCCGACTGCTGGCCACGATCAAGCGGCTGGGGGTTACTTTGATCACGATGACCGGCGATTCCCTTTGTAACGGAGCCTCCAAGATTTCAACGCTGGCTTTCGCTGCGGAAGTTGCCCTCGATTGCTCGGTGGCGAAAGAAGCTTGCTCACTCGGGCTGGCACCGACGGCATCGACCACAACCATGCTTGCGCTGGGCGATGCGCTCGCTGTTACGATTTCAGAAAAACGCGGCTTCAAAGAAGAAGACTTCGCCGACCTGCATCCTGGCGGCAAGTTGGGCAAGAAGCTGGCGCGAGTGGAATCGCTGATGCACTCCGGCGATGCGCTGCCCTGTGTTGCGTCGGGCACGAAGATGCCAGATGTGATTTACGAAATGTCGCGCAAGAAACTGGGCTTGGCGGCGGTGGTTGAAGACGGCAAGCTCGCGGGAATCTTTAGCGACGGCGATCTGCGACGGCTGCTGGAACATCGCGGCAAAGACGCTCTCGACATGACTGCGGGTGAGTGCATGACGCGAGATCCGAAGATAATAGGACCTCAAGAGTTTGCCGCGACGGCGCTGGCAATCATGGAAGAGAAAAAGATCACGTCGTTGGCTGTGGTCGATACGGAACATAAGCTGCTGGGGATTGTTCACCTGCATGATTTGTGGGGCACGGAGATGGTGTAGGAACTGATGTGAAATCACAGATCGTTCGCGAATGCCCGCCATTCGGCACATTCTCCCGCCCCCTCTACTTTCGTACATATTGACTTCCGCTCTCTGCGGGATAAAATTCAGACTGCCTCTCTGAGGAGCCTTTCCCACTCGGATCCGAACACCCCCTGAGGCGGATGTCGCACGTCGTAGTTTCCCTGGGGTTACACCACAGTCGCTAGACCACAGTTGAGAATATGCGGCCCGATCGGGGGGCTGGATCGTGTCAACGATTCCGCGTGCCTGAAGTCGGGGCTCTGGCACGTACCTCACAACCAACTTTGTCTGTAATGGAGGAGACACAATGATTGGAACTACTCTGATTTTGGCAAAAACCAGCTTCTTGCGAGGAGTATTGGATCCGGACACAGTCGACGGAAATCCGGGACAGCCGGGACCGATTTACCGAACCGCCACGGCGAACTACATCGTGGCTGAAATCTTGCGCGACATTGGCCAGGAACTGAGCGACGGCACACTGGCGGCGCAGATTCATGGCATCGGACGAGAGTTAGTCGCCGAGTCATCAAAGGGCTTGGTTACAGGTTGGGAAGAGGGCGACAGCATCTGCCCTCCGTGGTTCAATCCTCTGGATGGGCCGCACGGAGGTCCAACGCCACCCGACCCTGGGCCTGACCCGCGATTCCAGCTCTTTGAAACGGATCATTTGACCTTGCTGAATCAGGTCACACCTGCGTTGAACGACGTAATTCTGGCGACCGCCGTTCGCGAATTAGCGTCGCTGACCACGCACGAAAGGACAAGCGTCGCGCTGAAACAACTGGGCGAGACTATCGTCAAGAATGCCAGCAACAAGCTGTACGAAGAATATTGTGGAACCCGCGTTAAGCCGCGTGTGCCAGCTCCGGTACCTCACAGGACCGCCGCCTAACTCGTACAACTCGCCCGAAGCCAACGCCCACATCGATATCGGTGTGGGCGTTCTTCCTGTCCTTAGAGAGGAACCCTGTCCAGCGGCACAATGAACTGAATCCCAGGGATGATCTTGCTCTTCAGTCGAGCGTCATTGGTGATGAAAAGATCGACGCCAACGGAAGCCGCACATGCAAGCTGAACAGCGTCCGGAGCACTCAAGGAACGGTCTCGCAGCGAGGCGTAAACGCGGGCAGCGGGCAAATCAAGAGAAATCAGAGTCGCCGCAGCTCCAATTACAGATTCATATGTCTTGCAGCGCTCATCATCTCCCCGCTCCTTGGGCTTCACTAGAATCTCTCCCAAGGTGAAGGTCGATGTGAGCAACTGATCCCCGCGTGCCAGCATTTTGAGGCGAAGCTCTTTTGTCACGCGAGAGGAAGCACCATAGTCCTCCAAGAAATAGATAAATAGGCTTGTGTCCCAGAAAACGCGGCTCACTCCCATCCCTCCCCGCGCCTTCCACGATATTGTTCGGCGAGGCGCTGCGAGTGAAAATCATCCTTCATTATTTTTCACGATTTTCGGCGTCAATATTTTCGGAGGGAACTATGTCTGTTTCTCGCAGAGGATTTCTACGCACGCTTACCGCTGGCTCGGTAGTTGGATCGTTTACGCCATGGTCAGGAAGCGCGACGGCTTCTGCATGGACTTCGGTGGGCGACCCGGAGCGTGAACGTGCGGAGCATGATCAGCTCGAACGCGATCAACAGGGGTTTCTGCTGCTCGACAGTAACGAAAACGTCTACGGACCGACGCCGAAAGTCGTCTCTGCAGCTCAGGAGTCGCTCAAGCGAGCTAATCGCTACGCGTTTCGCGAATATGGCGCACTCGCGGAAGACATCGCCCGCCTGAATAAAGTGCAGACCAACCAAATCCTGCTCGGTTGCGGCTCCACCGATCTCTTGCGCGTGGCAGCAGCCGCGCTACTCGGTCCGGGGAAGAAGCTAATCACAGCCGCTCCAACGTTCGAAGACTTGGCAACGTATTCAAAAGCAGTCGGCGCGGAGGTCGTTACTGTGCCGCTCACGGCAACGTTTGCGCATGACTTGGACGCCATGCTGGCTCGCGTCGATAGCGCAACATCTCTCGTCTACATCTGCAACCCGAACAACCCTACGGCCAGCATTACGCCGCGCGCGGAGATTGAAACGTTTCTGAGTAAGCTTCCGCCTTCCGTTTATGTGCTGCTCGATGAGGCCTACCACCACTATGTGAATCCCTCGGCGCGATATGTTTCTTTTTTGGATCGGCCTGCCGCAAACAACAACGTGATCGTGCTGCGAACATTTTCGAAAGTCTATGGCATGGCTGGATTACGTCTGGGATACGCGGTCGCAGCTCCGGTGCTGGTGGAGAAAATGCGCCCCTATCTTACCGATGTTGACCTGAATTGCGCCGCGGTGGCAGCGGGACGGGCGGCGCTCGCCGACACCGAAAGCGTCCGAAATTTCGTGAAACGCAACGCAGACGACCGCCAGGAGTTCTTCAATCAGGCCATGGCACGCATGTTGAAGCCAATCGACTCCCACGCCAACTTCGTAATGATGGATGCCCACCAACCAGCCGACGACGTCATCGAGCACTTCCTGAAATACAAGATCCGCATCGGACGCCACTTCCCTCCCATGACGCATCACATCCGCGTATCGCTAGGGACGCCAGCGGCGATGGATGAATTCTGGCGGGTGTGGGACTTGATGCCGAAGGGGAAGATGGTTATGTAGGGGCCGCATTCATAACGCAAGCGCGCTTACCGCTTGCCGAGCTTGAACTTCTTCGCCCAGCGTTGCGGAAAACAATTAGTGCTGCGTACCCAAGTTTCCATAACAGGACTCATCCACTTGAGGGCTTCCAAGGTGTTCCCATACTCTTTGGGCAAATCACGCCGCCCAATAATTTGTTCGCGATGGGCGATCCTGTTTCTCAGTTGCTTTATCGCGTCCAGTCTTTGAAAAAGCTGCTTTCGTGGCAATCGGATAGGAAACATTTTGTGAAGGTGCTTGA
>JAYVEP010000098.1:0-12848 GCA_043749225.1 Acidobacteriaceae bacterium | reverse complement strand
CATCTAGTCTGTACTCGCGGATTTCATAGCTACTACTGTGTTGACATCGTAGTCCGAGCTTTCGCCGAGGTGCGAAAGCTTTATCCGGAAGCGCAGCTCGATCTGGTCGGAAAAGGCGAATTGGAAGGAGAGATTCGCCAACTCGTTCAGGACCTCCATCTGGAGGGCGTGAACTTCGCCGGAGTAGCTACGCGGCAAGAAATTGGCGGCTACTACGACCGGGCGGATATTTTCATCAATGCCTCCCGCCTGGACAACATGCCTGTTTCGATTATGGAAGCCTTTGCAGCGGGAACTCCTGTGGTGACGACCTCTCCGGAATGCATGCCGTATCTGGTGGAGCACGAAAAGACAGGGCTGCTGTCTCCGGTGGGGGACCCGGTAGCATTGGCAGCGAATGTGATCCGCTTGTTGCAAAACCCGGAGCTCGCGATTCATCTGGCGCAGAATGCACATCTGGCCTCCCTGGAGTATCGTTGGGAAGATGTGCGGAAGCGCTGGCTTGAAGTGTACCGTCAGGTACTACGGGATTCGAAGGCATAAGCCGTTCTGGCGGCGATTTCCCCCATCCGCGAAAAGCGTTGACTTCCAGGCCCCTTTCCCGGTAAAGTTCTCGCACGAAATTCTGGCCGTAATTGGTCAGCACCCAGCGTTTTGCGGCTACGCACCCCCTGCGTCGGACCCGCTACACAACGAACTATCCCGAAAGGAAAAACTCTGTCTATGAAGTTCGCACGCAGCTATGGAATCGCTCTCGCCGCGTTATTGATGTTGCCAGCCTTATCCGGTGCGCAAACGTGGACGCCTTTACACAACCAACCGAGCTTTGCCGCAAATACCGTTCTGCTACTCACGGATGGAACCGTACTGGCGCAAAACACTAACGCGAATGACTGGTGGCGTCTTACTCCCGACAACACGGGCAGTTACGTCAACGGAACATGGAAGCAAGTAGCATCGTTGCCCATCAACTATGCTCCGCTGTATCACTCCGCCGCGGTTTTGGCGGATGGCCGAGTGATTATTGAAGGCGGCGAATACAACGGCACCAACACGCCGGTGTGGACGAATCAAGGCGCGTTCTACGATCCTAAAAACAATACCTGGAAGATGATAAAACCGCCGACAGGATGGGCCAACATCGGTGATGCGCAAGCCACAGTGCTCTCCGACGGAACGTTCATGCAAACCAACGCGTTTAATGTCCAGCAGGCGACGTTCAACGCCACAACGCTCACGTGGAGGAACCTGCTGAACACAGGGAAGGTTGACCGCTTCGACGAAGAGGGCTGGACCTTACTGCCCAACGGAAAAGTCTTGACCGTGGATGCAATCAACGCCCCGGGCTCTGAACTTTACGATCCAACGACTAAGAAATGGACCAGCGCTGGCAGCACCATTGCTCTCTTGACCGATCCGTCGACTCAGGAAATGGGGCCGATGGTCTTGCGTCCGGATGGCACCGTGTTCGCCACGGGATGCGCATCTTCCGGCGTCGCCCATACGGCGATCTACGATACAAAAACGGGCAAGTGGAAGGCAGGTCCGAACTTTCCAAAGGTCAATGGACAATTTGTCGGCGTCGGAGACGGTCCGGGAGCTCTTTTGCCCAACGGAAATGTGTTGATTATGGCCAGCCCAGGCGTCTTTGGTAATGGAGTCGTGTTTTTTGAATGGAACGGCACAAGCCTGACGAAGGTCGCCAACGTGCCTGGCGCAGCGAACGAGCCATCCTACGTAGGCACCATGCTGGAATTGCCGACGGGCCAGATCCTTCTGAGCCAGCAATCGAGCGACGTCGAGATTTACACTCCCAAGGGAGCAGCCAATCCGGCATGGGCGCCCGCCATCACGTCGGCCCCATTGTCGGTCACTCGCGGGAGTTCTTACGCTATTTCCGGCACGCAGTTCAATGGGCTCTCCCAAGGTGCGGCTTACGGCGATGATACGCAATCTGCCACCAACTATCCGCTGGTGCGCATTACCAACCATGCGACCAAGCATGTGTTCTATGCCAAGACGCATAATCACAGCAGCATGGGCGTGGCCACAGGCACCGCTATCGTGAGCACAACAATGGATATACCTGCAGGCATGGAGACAGGCACCAGCAGTCTGGTGGTCGTCGCCAATGGCATTGCTTCGACGGCGGTGAATGTAACTGTGAACTAGCAGTAGTTCGCGATTCGAAGATGAGGCCGGGCACAACTTGTCCGGCCTTTCTATTTGTGTTTAAAGCTCGTCTTCCAGGGGAGTTGCTGCAGCCTCGCTGACGGGCTCAGCCTTTTGCGAAGAAGTTTCCCGAAGGAACCAGCTCATGTGCGGCAACTTGCTCGTGGCGTGGCGGCGAACGGCGATCATCTCGGCACATATGGCGACTGCAATTTCCTCGGGTGTAATCGCCCCAATATCCAGCCCAACCGGGGAGAGGATACGCTCGAATTCCTTTTCGGCAACTCCCTCTTTCATTAATTCTTTCTGGATTGCGATCACCTTCCGTCGCGAGCCGATCATTCCAACGTACCTAGCTTCAGCTTGTTCAGGCCGCACCGCCCAACGGAGAATCCGCATGTCATCTTTGTGCCCTCGCGTGACGATCACCATGTAGGACGACGAGTTCAATCGCACTTTGCCGAGAACCTGGTCAAAGTCCTCCGCGAGCACTTCTTGGGCGTCAGGGAATCGTTCGCGATTGGCATAGGCGGCGCGATCATCGGCAATAACTACACTAAAGCCAGCAATCGTAGAAACCTTGTAAAGGCTGTAAGCGATGTGCCCTGCCCCGAATATATAAAGTACTGCTGGAGATAAAATCGGTTCCACAAAAACATCCAGTGTTCCGCCGCAGACAAGGCCTGTGTCGTACTTCGGATCGTGGTTCAGATCAAAGGTTAGGGTGCGTGGCTTCTCCTGTTCCATTACTTCGCGCGCCGCTTGCCACACTTCAGCCTCCACGCAGCCGCCACCAATAGTTCCCAGGATGGAGCCATCGTCGCGCACCAGCATCTTGGCTGTGCGGAAGGACGGCACGGACCCACGCACGTTGACGATGGTGGCGACGGCGCCTCGCCGACCTTCATTACGCAACTTCACGATCTCTTCGTAGATATCCATTGGGGCGAAATGCTCGTGGGCCGAAATGCTAGGGAGTGATTCGTTCACGATTATTGAGGTAGCGCGCGGGGAAGTCAAACCGAGCAGCCTGTGTTAGCCTGCGGTTTCAACCAAATATCGACGCTCACATCATCCCGGGACGAGGTTCATTCCATGAAGGCTGTTCGCATTCATCAATTCGGCGGTTCGGACGTTCTGACGTATGAGGATATTCCGGAGCCCCAGCTGCGCAAGGATCAGGTGCTAATCCGTGTAAAAGCGTGCGCCTTGAACCATCTTGATCTATGGGTGCGCAAAGCGCCGTTGCCGGGAGTCCAATTACCCCACATTTTGGGTAGCGACGTGGCCGGGGAGATCGCCGAAGTCGGCGAATACGTTAAGGGCTTTGCCGTCGGACAGCGAGTTATTGTCGCCCCAATGCAATTCTGCAATGAATGCCCGGCCTGCCTCGACGGTAAGCAGAATCAATGCCGCGAGTTCACAGTTTTGGGCAACGCCGTCGATGGCGGCAATTGCGAACTGCTGGCGGTCTTACCGGCGAACGTGATCCCGATTCCAGATACGCTGAGCTTCGTCGACGCTGCGAGCGTGCCGCTTGTCTTTACAACAGCGTGGCACATGCTGGTTGGACGAGCGAGACTGCGTCCCGGGCAGACCGTGCTGGTGTTGGGCGCAAGCTCGGGAGTTGGAATAGCCGCAATCCAAATCGCCAAGATGTTTCACGCTCGCGTAATCGCGACTGCGGGGGACGAGCGGAAGGCGCAGAAAGCGCGCGACTTGGGCGCTGACTTTGTCATCGACCACTACAAGCAGAAAATCTCCGAGGAAATCCGCAAGATCACCAACAGGGAAGGTGCCGACATCGTGATTGAGCACGTAGGTGCGGCAACCTGGGACGAGAGTGTCCGCTGCCTAAAGCCGGGCGGTACCCTGGTCACCTGCGGCGCTACCACCGGTCCCGATGCGAAAATCAATTTGCAGTTTCTATTCGCGCGCCAGCTTTCGCTGCTGGGTTCCTACATGGGCACGATGGGCGAGTTGCGTCAAGCTTTGAGTCATATTTTTGCCGGAAGGCTGAAACCAGTTGTAGACCGCGTTTTCCCGTTGCAAGAAGTTCACAACGCCCATGACTACCTGGAAAAGAGCCAAATGTTCGGCAAAGTTGTCTTGGAGCTGTAGGCGACTCCAGCCCCATAGCTCTTCGGCAGTCGTAAGCAGCTTCTGCGTGACACAGTGCGCCCGCCCAGCTAGAATATAACTATGAGCAGCCAGGAACTTCTCAGCTTTGGCAACTACGTAGTTACCGAAAATGGCCAGAAGAAGGTCAAGGAATTGACCTTTGGCAGCGCAGAGCCGGATGGCGTTCTGCTGACCTCCGTTGATGCCGTCCTGAACTGGATGCGCAAGAGTTCTGTGTGGCCGATGACGTTTGGTCTGGCCTGCTGCGCGATTGAAATGATGGCCATGGGCGCATCGCGCTTCGACATCGCCCGTTTCGGCGCTGAAGTGTTTCGTCCTTCGCCGCGCCAGTCCGATCTGATGATTATCGCTGGTCGCGTTTCCAACAAGATGGCTCCCGTAATTCGCCAGCTGTGGGAGCAGATGCCAGAACCTAAGTGGGTGATTTCCATGGGTGCCTGTGCCACTTCTGGCGGCGTGTTCAACAACTACGCCTTGGTGCAGGGTGTGAATCAGGTCATCCCCGTCGATATCTACGTTCCCGGCTGCCCGCCGCGTCCCGAGCAGTTGATTTACGCCATCACGCTGCTGCAAGAGAAAATTCAAAACGAGCGCGGGACGGTCAAGAAGGTTCTCAACCTGATCTAGCTCCAATTATTTCGGCCCGAGTTGTTGCATTCCCATGCATTCTCCAACCCTAACTCCACCTTGTTTTCGGGTTTCCCTTAGATATTTTCGTCATTCGTGTGACTTTTGTACCTTCCTGCATATCCAGGCCAGTAGTGGTACTAAAAGTGACGAGGTAGTATCGCACGCCTCCCACTCCCTCGCGATTTTGCAAGGCTGCGCCGGGCCATCCGCTTTCAGCAAGTTTTGTTAAAGCTAATTCAGCATCTAAGACTTTAAATTCAACTCAGGGTTAATCAGAAAAGGGATGATGAGGAAAATGATCCAAGCGCAAGCAGTTTCTTTCAAGCTGTTAAGGATGCTCGCAATAGCGACGCTCTGTGTGGTGTCTGCGTCAGCTCAAACATCTGCTACGGGCGCGGAGTCCGGCCTCGCCGCCTACTATGACCACCGATTGGAAGGACACAAAACGGCCAGCGGCGCCATCTATAGGCCCAATGCACTGACGGCTGCTCACAAGACTCTGCCTTTTGGCACAAAGGTTAAGATCACCAACAAGAAAAATGGAAAGACTGCTACGGCGGTGATCAATGATCGTGGGCCGACTACTCCTGGACGAATCTTGGATGTTTCCCCGCGAGTAGCGCGGCAACTAGGGTTCGGCAAGTCCGGACTGGCCGAAGTAGAACTGCAAGTAATTCAATAGGGGAAAATACCCATGCCGCAGAGGGTCGGAGAAAACAATGTCTGGCGGTTTGCTCTACACTTGCCAGAGAGCGTTTCCCTGATCCTGCGAAACCTTATCGAACCCGCAGGTCCCCGTCCCCTTTGCTGTCCTACATCTGTCGAGGAGAGTACCGTGAAAAAATCGATTCTGAGTGTCACATTGGTTGTTGCAATTGTTTCCGCTAGCCCCCTGGCGCAATGCCAGCTGGACCAGATATTGAAGAAGGCGGAATCAGCCGCGAAATCCGCGGACTTGGGAAATCGAGGACTCTCCAACGACAAGATTGTCGCCGGATTGAAACAAGCCCTGACGCTCAGCACTGGGAACGCTGTTGCCTCGACTGGCAAGCCTGATGGTTTTCTCAAGAACGAAGCCATCAAGATATTGCTGCCTGAGAAACTACGCACTCTCGGCAAGGGCATGCGGCTGATGGGCATGGGCTCCCAGATGGACGAGCTTGAAGTCGGCATGAATCGCGCCGCCGAACAGGCCACTCCCCAGGCAAAACAGATTTTTCTTAACGCCGTTACGCGTATGAGCTTCGATGACGCTCGCAAGATTTTATCCAGCCACGATACGGCCGCAACCGAATACTTCAAGAAACAAAGCTCGGAAGAAGTGACCACAGCCTTTGCGCCCATCGTCCACCGGTCGATGGAAAATGTCGGCGTCGTCCGCCAATACAATCAGATTTTGAAAACCTCTGCCGCCGCGCCTCTGCTGGGGAGCCAGCAGCTCAATCTAAACAACTATGTCGTCGAGAAAACTTTGGATGGCCTCTTCCTCATGCTGGGAGCGGAAGAGAAAAAGATTCGCCACAATCCCGCTTCAAAAACCACCGCCCTCCTAAAAGAAGTGTTCGGAAAGAAGTTGTAGTTACGTGCGCAGCTCTTCTGAGAAGCATTCCAGCCGTGGCGCTTGCCTCGGCCAAAGAAAGAAGAGATACTGGCCTCCGCCGTAACCGGAGACGTTATGAAGTATCTTGTTCGCCGTGTATGGACTGGGCAATTCCTGTCCTTCCTCTTTCTTACAACCGTTTTTGCCGCTGAGGCTCCTTCAGCATTTCATAACTCCGAACCTACGTATCAGCAACTGCGCAGCCTTACGCTGGGCGGGGAGGCGGTTTCGGTCAACAACCTGGAACTCAAACGAGATGCTGCCAGGTTTCACTTGCGTTCCGGGACGGTTTGTTTCGTCGCGCCGGTGCAGGGAAAAGTTACAGGAGCGGTGTTTGATGGCGACGGAACCATGAACCTGGATCCACCGCTGCCCATGGAGCGCAACAGCCTCAAGTTGCTGACGAAGGGAGAGGAATTCAGCGAGGCCTTTAGCCATGCCGTATTTCGCTTTACCGATTCCACCTACGAGGAGCTCAAGAAAGCGGGACAAGCAGTCAGTGGCGGCTGCGACGCCAACGCGCTGCGCGAGAGTCAAGACACCATGCGCCGCGACCGGATGCTGAAGTGGAACCTGGAAGGCCGTATTCTGCAGGATGTTCTTGGCTCTGAAGCCGGCGGGTTCTTCCTGGCCTTCGTCCACGGCAAGAAATACAACAGCAAGGAAATCTATGCGATCGATCCGCACGGTGCGCCTCCTCTGATCTTACCCGTCAGTCCGGAAGAAGTTGAGTTCCTCACCTACGACGAGAACAAGCTGGGCGTTTGGACAGCTTTTCACTTGGCTGACGAATACAAACGAGGCGCCGCCACAGGCTCGGAACGAAATGGCGTAATTCATATCGAACACCAGCAGCTTGACGCAACGATAGAGAAGGGTGCCAATTTGTCCGGCAAGTGCGTGACTACTTTCGTTTCCAGTGCGAAGGGACTTCGGGTAATTCCATTCAGTCTTTTCCCGACCCTTCGCGTTAAACGCGTTACGGGCGACAATGGACAGGAACTTTTCTTTGTGCAGGAAGACAAGAAGCAAGACGCAGATTTTTCGGTAATTTTCCCCAAGGCTCTCTCAGTCGGTGAAAAATACACAATAACGACGACTTATGACGGGAAAGAAGCGGTCATCAACGAAGGAGGAGGCAACTACTATCCCGTCGCACGGGACAACTGGTATCCCAACAGCGCCAGCTCGACCCTCGGAGAATACACTTCTTACGACATGGCGTTCCACATCCCCAAGGGCATGAAGATAGCCGCAACCGGCACGTTAGTCAGCGAAACCAATGAGGGCGGACAAAGCAATTCCGTGTGGAAGAGCGAAGTGCCGCAAACAGTGGCCGGATTCAATTTTGGCCGGTTCGAAATGCAGGAAGCGAAGCTTACCGCACCAGAATATTTGGTTCAGTCCTACGCCAACGAAGAGCAGCCCGATTGGGTAAAGGGCATCCTGAATCGAGTCGACGATCAACTCCCGAGGCTGGGAGGCCCCGTTGCTCCGCGCGTGGCCATGGGGAGCATGAGCACAACTGGTATGATCCAACATGCCCTCGCAGAAGCAGTAGTTGCTATACCGCTCTATTCCGACTACTTCGGTCCCATTCCTTACAAACGTGTGGCGATGACCCAGCAAACCGCTTGTAACTACGGACAAGCCTGGCCCGCATTAGTCTGGCTTCCTATTTGTTCTTTTTTCGATACAACCGTGCGGCACAATCTTGGCTTGGATCGAGCGGACCGCGGTTATTGGAAGATTGTGGCTCCCCACGAAGTTGCTCACCAGTGGTGGGGACATATGGTTGGCTTTAACTCTTATCGCGATCAGTGGATGAGCGAAGGCTTCGCCGAGATGTCCGCCTCTCTTTACATTCAACTGATCGAAAAGAATCCCAAGAAGTTTGGCGAATTTTGGGAAGATGAAAAAGAGATGCTGACCGAACGGAACAAGGAAGGTGTTCGTGCCATCGATGCTGGCCCTGTGACCATGGGATATCGCCTGAGCAATAGCAAAGAAGGATTCGACGTCACCCGCCACCTAATCTATCCGAAGGGAGCCTACATCCTGCACATGATTCGCATGATGATGTGGGATGGAAAAACGAACGACCAGAACTTTAAGGCGACGATGCAGGATTTCGTCAAGACTTACGGAGGCAAGGCTGCTAGCACGGAGGACTTCAAAGCGATGGTGGAAAAACACATGACTCCGGGAATGGATGTTGACGGCAACCATACGATGGACTGGTTTTTCAATGAGTATGTCTACGGCACCGCTCTACCGAGCTACAGCATGACATCATCCGTTGCAAAAGACGCCAACGGGGATTCGATTGTAAGTTTCAAGGTCTCGCAGTCAAACGTCGACAAAGACTTTCGTATGACCGTCCCAATCTATCTGGAACTTTCAGATGGGCGAACGATTCCGGTCGCACACGCCAAGCTAATTGGAAGTAGTTCAGTTGAAGGAAAGATACCTGTAAGAGGTCTGAAGGACCCGCCCAAGCGGGCGCTGGTGAACTACAACCACGACGTGCTGGCAGCGAACTAGAAAGGTTTCGACCGAATCGAAGGACTCGCGCAAGTTCTAACTACCAAACAAGCACTAAGGCAGCCTGAAAGCTACCTTTACTTGCGCTTCCACGGCGACGGGCTTTCCATTGAGCTGGAAGGGTTTGTATTTCCACTGCCTTACGGCTTGAGCAGCCGCCTGGCCCAGCATTGGGGGTCCACTTATAACCTTCACGTCTCGCACAACACCAGTCTCCGTAACGAATGCTTTCAGGACCACCATCCCTTGTTGGCGCAGGGTTTTGGCTTGGGAAGGATACAAAGGTTCGACCCGTCGCTCCAACTCGCCTCCCTGGACACCCTGGGAAATTGCAACTGGCTGCTGAGGCAGGGAAGCCGGAACGTTGAGCAGGCTGGTGAGAACCTGACCGCTTCCGTTGGGAGCATTGAGTGCGGGTGGGGCCTCGGAGTCCGACGTTCGCTGCTCGGAGTTGACAATCCGAATTGGCCGAGTAACGTCGCTTGTAGCGTCGCCGCTAAGATCCGAATTGCGGCGAACAACATCGCGGGCGGATGCTTCGGTCAGGGGCGGTCGTCCAGAACGCGTGCCCACGACTTGCGTAGCCCGACCTGCCGGGGTGCCGGAGTCTGGGGTGCCGGAGTCTGGCTTCCCGGAGTCGGATTGCGATGGCGCAGTCGCACCGGCCGATGCGGACGCGGGAGTCGATACGGGAGAAATCACTGCACTCTGCGTCGCTGGGTTACTGGCGACTTTCCGTTCTTGCGTCGCCATGTAACGCCAGACGAGTAAAGAGATGGTGGCCGTCAGCAGAACGCCAGCGAGACCGATTAGCGCCACGAAGCGCAACCTATTCCTGCCTTGGGCGTTTGCAGCTTCTTCGGCCGCCATGTACGCCGAGATATTCACGTCATTCGGAGTCGGAGTAGCTGAAAAGCCTACCCGAGCTGGCTGGGCTAGAAGAACCGTGTGCTCGACTGCCGGTCCGGCTGCTTCGGCTGCAATCACCGCGGGAACGCTGGTTTCAGAGGTCGTGCCCCGAACCGTGAGTTCACGCGTCGGAGAGACCAGAGTCGGGGCGGACTTCGTCTCCGAACTGTGAGATATATTCCCCATCGGATCATGTTCTTTTTCAGGAATGTCCTCGAAGTCGTCCAGCACAAGCTCGGTAAGCTGGCGCAGAACATCGAGATGTCGGCTGGTAAAGGCTTCCGGGCGTGCGGAAAAGACTTCCAGGATTCCGACTACTGCATCATCGCGCTTAACCGGCGCTATAGCGAGCGAGCGCAGTCCCAGTGCCCGACAGGCTTGGCGATCCACGCGCGTATCGTTTTCCGTATCTTCGCAGCGCAGAGCTTCGCCGGTGCGGAGGCATTCTCCGGAGATTCCCGAACGGCTATCCAGCTTAGCGCCAAGCGGAGGCGCCATTTCTCCCGCGCGAGCAACGCATACGATGACGCCGTCCGCTGGCGTTCCAGATTCTTGCAAGGCAAGCGCAGCACCGGACGCGCCGGTCGCGCTGAGTGCAGCCTCCGCGATGCGGCGCAGAGCATCGTCCCAAGATTCCTGGGGTCCGATCAGGTCGAGCGATCCTTTTCTAGACGTAGCTTCGCCGCTATGTGGTGAAACAAAAGAAAGTACGTTGGTGGACTGAGGCATTGCTAGACCCCCGGGCCCGGTAAGAACGGTCAGAAAAGCTTCTTGCAGCGAGTCTGCGGCATTATCTTCAGCTTGTCAACCGCAAACGCCTTATTCTATGGGGTTCTTGGCGGAATTTGACCTGCTATCTTCGGGTGGCTTCCGGCATGATAGAACCATAGAGATGCCATCCAAGACCGCAGCCAAAACTCATTCCCCGGCCCTAAGCCGTTCAGCGCAAACAGCGATCCTTGCTACAGCGCCCTGCCGAGCCGACCTGGCCGGAGGAACTATTGATTTATGGCCCCTCTTCCTTTTCCACAGCGGAGCCATGACTTTGAATTTTGCGTTAAATGTTAGGACAAGCTGCCGAATCGAGGCTTTTACGGGGCGCAGTATCCACCTCAAGTCGCTGGATACCGGTGTCGAGGACTGTTTCACCGACCTGAACGGGCTGTTGGAGGCAAAGTCTTACCGGCATTCTCTGGCGGCGCATATAGTTCGATTTTTCGCCCCATTTCTGTCGAAAACAGGCGGATTCCGTTTGGAGACACATTCGGAATCGCCGGCCGGAGCGGGAATCTCGGGTTCCTCCGCGCTTATGGTGGCGACAACGGCGGCGCTTTCCCGTCTCACAAAGCACAAGCTCGGGCTCGAGCAAATACGCGTGATTGCCCAAAATATCGAAGCGCAGATTATCAAGGTACCCACCGGCTGCCAGGACTACTATCCGGCGCTGTATGGAGGTGTCAGCGCCATTTTCCTGGGCGCCGACGGGATACGTCGGGAGGCGGTGGCCGTCGATCCAGGCGAAATTGAATCCAGATTCGTCCTGGCTTACACCGGAGCGCCGCGGAAATCTGGCATTAACAACTGGGAAGTCTTTCAGGCTCATATCAATGGCGACAAGCGCGTGCATCGCAATTTCGACGAAATTGCGCGCATCGCCGGAGAAATGCACAGGGCGCTCACCCGCAGTGACTGGCACGCCGTTGCGGGATTGCTGCGCGAGGAATGGAGACTTCGTCGGACGAATGCGCCGGGCATCACCACGCCGCTCGTCGATAAACTGATTGCAGCCGCTTCTCGGCACGGAGGTCTAGCCGCGAAAGTCTGCGGCGCTGGCGGGGGTGGCTGTGTGATCTTTATGGTGGAGAAGGGAAGTCGCGATCGCGTGGAGCAGGTAGTTGCCAAGAGTGGCGGTCAGGTCATTCCTTTGAGAGTAGCGCGCATGGGGTTGGAAGTCCGCACCGTCCGTTCGTCGCCGAGTTTGTAATTATTTGAAGCTGGCTGCGCGTTCGAAACATCTTTGGATAAGGCCCTGGGCGTTGGGAATCAAATTTGGCAGTCAAATTTTTGCCGCCGCTTCCTCCGGGGCGGTTGCTCGATGGAGACACTCTAGAATATGAAACAACCTGTAAAACTGATCACCAGCATGGTCGTACTGTTAGTGTCGTCTGTCTTCGCGCAAACCTCCACTTGGAACATCGACACCGCTCACTCGGCCGCGCAATTTACCGTGCGCCACATGGGGATTTCCAACGTGAACGGGAATTTCACCAAGACATCGGGAACGGTGCAGTTGGATGAGAAGGACATCACCAAATCCTCGGTTGAGGCGACCATCGATGTTGCTTCCATCGACACTCGCGTGGCGGACCGCGACAACGACCTTAAGAGCGATCACTTTTTCGACGTCGCCAAATTCCCCACAATGACCTTCAAGTCCAAGAAGGTCACCAAGAACGGCGATAAACTCAGCCTAACCGGCGACCTGACCATGCACGGTGTCACGCGCGAAGTAACGTTGGAGAGCGATGGCCTGACTGCCGCCGTGAACGACCCCAAGGGCAATACGCGGCGCGGTTTTTCGGCCGCAACCAAAGTGAATCGTCAGGATTTCGGAGTCAAATGGCAAGGAACCTTGCCCGGCGGCGAACTCGTGGTCGCCGACGAAGTCAAGATTTCTCTGGACGTTGAACTGGTAAAAAAGAAGTAGTTTTTCGGGCTACCAGGAGCCCCGTGCCTCTGCGCACGGGCTTTCTGTGTTGATGCAACGAGAAAATGTCGTATTAACTGCAACGAGACTTTGTCGCCCCGTAGCATTTAAGTAACGGCCGCCAGGGCGGGGCGGCCGGAGAGG
>JAYVEP010000097.1:0-12873 GCA_043749225.1 Acidobacteriaceae bacterium | reverse complement strand
AGCCATGAGCGCTCACCGACATGCGTAAGTCCACGCCCTTGCTTTTCGTCAATATCAAGCAGCTACTGACCCTGCGTTCGTCCGCAAATGGACCAAGGCGTGGCCCGCAACTCGCCGAACTGGGCATCATTCAAGACGGCGCAGTACTCTGCGCGGGAGGCATGATCGTCTCCGTTGGGACTACCAAGCAAGCCTTGCAAGATTCCTGGTACAGAAAGCACAGGAAGACAATCCACGAAGTCGACTGCAGCGGCATGGTTGTTATTCCAGGATTCGTCGATTCCCACACGCATCCCGTCTTTGCTGGCCCGCGACTCATCGATTTCGAGGAGCGCATTGGTGGCGCAACCTATGCTGAGATCGCCGAAGCTGGCGGAGGTATTCGATCTTCGGTCGAAGGCGTGCGCAACGCGTCGAAGGCCGTGCTGACGAGCAAGGTGGTCGCAGCTTTCAACGAAATGGCGGCGCAAGGCACGACCACGGTAGAAGCCAAATCCGGCTACGGCCTGAGTTTCGATTCTGAAATGAAATCCTTGGAAGTCATCCGCGATGCCGCCCGCCAATGGCCAGGAACTGTGGTCGCGACCCTGCTGGGCGCGCACGTATTTCCCAGCGAGTTCAAACAGAAGCCCGACGCATACATCACCGAAGTCTGCGAAAAGATGATTCCGCAAGCCGCGCGCAAAAAGCTGGCGCAGTTCGTCGATGTTTTTTGCGACAAAGGAGCTTTTTCCGCGGAAGCCAGCGAAAGGATATTCGCGGCTGCGGGAGAATACGGTTTAGCCGTTCGGGCCCATATGGGCCAGATCACTGAAACTAAGCTGCAACCGTTTCTAAAGTTTCATCCCGCGTCGCTCGATCACATGGATCACGTAAGCTCGCAAGACATCGCGCATCTTGCCAAGAGCGACACAGTCGCCACGTTCGTCCCAGGCGCCAATTATTTTCTCGGCCACCCTTATCCCGATGCGCGTAACTTCATCGCCGCGGGCGTTCCGGTAGCACTGGCGACAGACTACAATCCCGGCAGTTCGCCCACGCCGAGCATGCCTTTTATCCTCTCGTTAGCCTGCACTCAGATGAAGATGACCCCGGCAGAAGCGATCTCGGCTGCAACCATTAACGGTGCTTGGGCTCTTCGACTTGGTAGTCGGAAGGGAAGCATTGAGCCAGGCAAAGATGTGGACTTAGCTGCTTTCCATGTGAGCGACTACCGCGAGATTGCCTATTGGTTTGCGGCGAATTACTGTAGCTTCACTGTGCTGAATGGGATTGGGGCGAGGAACCCGCCGGGAACAGCGTCAAGTAAGGGCGTGTAGCGTAGGCCGTCGGCCTTGAGTCGAAGTTCGTCTTCCACCGCTGGTCACCACTGTGAACGGACTGCTATAATCTCAAGATTGCGACGCAGCCATCTTTCTTCCCGAGAGCGGCAAGCAGAGCATCCGGAGCGGCTCCCAACCCCGCAAGTGGCCAGGTAGCTCAGGTGGTAGAGCGCAGCCCTGAAAAGGCTGGCGTCGGCGGTTCAAGTCCGTCCCTGGCCACCATTCTTATCAACGGTTTAGCAGACCAGCCCGAACTTTCACACCTGTGTTTCTGTCAGGTCACTCCAAACTCTGGCTTGCTACAACGCCGTTTCGGGAGAGTTTCATCCGGCCAGCCAGTTCGACGCGTCGCCGACTATGGGGGAAGGATAGCACGGTAGTTTGTGACCGCGCCTGGTTCCAGAATGTGAGCTCCAGAATGTGAGCGCTATTGAGCAGAGACGCCTTTCCCTTCGGCATAGTGTTGCCATGTTTCCGCTGGTTACCCAAGTTCTCAAGCCGGAGTACCGGAATGTACGAGAGGACGACGTGAGAATCCCAGGAGAAATGTCCCAGCGCCGCAAGGCGAGATCCTTTGGAGGATTCCATGATCAAACTTGTAACGAAACGACTGTTCCTGCTGATCGCTCCACCCTTTTTGCTGGCCACGCTGGCGTATTCACAAACTCCAGCCCCCAGCGTCCCCGTGTCTGACACGAAGAGCGACAAGATCAACCTGAAGGGTTGCGTCGGTGGCACCGATCCCGACTACACCATTGCGGAAGACCAAACCGGCGGGTCGTCAAAATCACGCCTAGTGGCGTGGACCTTAAAGTCCATCTCGGCCATGACGTAACTCGCCGGGCACAATTTCGGCGTCGCACCGACATCCGGCCATGCGGAGAATGGCTTTATCGCCAGCGAGCTCACCATGATCGCAAACCACTGTGCGGCGTCGACCCCAACCGCTGCAGCCCTGAGCACGGCCGTTATCCGGGATACCCCGGCTCCACCGACACCTTCGCCCACAACCGCGGTAAACGATAGCGCGCCTGCTGCTTCCGCTTCAACTCCATCTGCGTCCGGAGTGGCTGCCGCCGCACCGGCTGCGACTGTCACTAGTGCCGCGGAAACAGTCACCGCGCGGCCCACTTTTTCCGATTGACCTGCCGTGGCGGTCGCCCCTCCGTTTGTCGCGACGCCTGCCGCACCTGCGGTGAAGACCAGTACAACCTCGGAGACGGTCACCACACCAATTGCGGTCGTTGCCACCCCAGCCCCAGCCGAATCTAAGGCAACTGTCAGCACGATCACGGGCAGGACAACTACGAGTACGGCGGCTGCTCACCCAACAAAACAGTCTGGCGAACTGCGGAAGCAGAAAGCCCCGGTTGCCGAAGAAGCTGCTGCTGCACCCAGCGCCTCCACCGAAACGCTCGCGACGCCCGCCGCCCTATCAACGAACCCCGCCAGCACGACCGGCATTCCCGCGACCCCGCCGCCCGCCCCAGCCGTCAGCAGTTCCGCAACTCCCACGCCAGGTGCCGCAACCATCCCCGCACCGGCTCCCTCGATCGGCTTTCCGCTCTGGCTCGGTGTTGTGATTCTGGTTTTGGTACTGGGCCCGGGCGCGCTGAAGCCTCTACTCAACAAATGGAGAACACGGCAACTGCCGGGAGAGACCAGCACCCAAAGCCTTTCCCTAACGCTG
This sequence comes from Acidobacteriaceae bacterium, assembly GCA_043749225.1. GTDB lineage: Bacteria > Acidobacteriota > Terriglobia > Terriglobales > Acidobacteriaceae > JANXUC01. Next base: position 9,861 of record JAYVEP010000097.1, on the reverse strand, counting down.
GATCCGGACACCGACCCGAACACCGACCCGAACAAAGCCGACTTTCCGAAACCCCGCAAAACAGCGTAGGCGGCATCGGTCAACTCCAAAATCGAGATCGCCTGCCACTTATGTCGCCTACAACAAGGATCGCCAACAGCAACCACTGTAGGCGATCCTTCCGCGTTACGGCCTCAGCCAGCCCGTGCGGCTCGGGTGGCAACTGGGTCTAGGCGACTGGATCCATGGATTGGTCATGGACGATTCCCCCGGCGGATCAAGCACCGGACAGAGTAACGTCCGTCCAGAGATGCGAGTTGTAGCGCGAAACGTTCTCAACCGCATGATTGAAGACGCGCCATCCCGTGGAGACCGATTGGAGCCAGCCAGAGTGGTGCGAACACCAACTTTGCGGCTTGCGAGTGGAATGCTACTTCAGGCTTTGCAAGTAAGCGACCAGCGCGTCCAAGTCTTCCTGTTTCAGATCCACAGGCGTCATGCCACCGAGCTGCATTGTGCTGGTAGGCGATTTGAGCAACAATTCAAGCTTGGCCGAATCGTATTTGTTTCCAATTCCTGCCAACTTCGGAGCGACCGCTGTACCCGCGCCCTTCTCGCCATGGCAAGCGTCGCAACCTTGAGCCGTAAACAGGCTTTGGCCTTTTTCGAAAGCAGGGTTCGAAGGCGCGCCGCCTCCCGCGACGCCGGCAACTTCCGGCTGAAAACGTTCCTTCATGAACTCTTCTTCATGCTGTCTCTGTTTATCCAGTTGGGCAGCGACTCCTGGATTCTTCATATCGTCTCGATGACTTTGCATCCCGAAAAGTCCCAGGGCGACGAACACTGCGGAAAATACTCCGATACTGAATGGACGCTTCCAGGGCCGGCGCTCCAGACTCCGGTCGAAGAACGGCAAGCCCACCAGCAGGAGCCCTAGGATTCCTGGAATCACGAGGATACCCACGACCGATGTCCACCCTTTCCAATACTTCAGATATTGGAAGACCGGAATGTAGTACCACTCAGGGCGAGGCAAGAAGACGGTTTCGGACGGGTCCGCTTTGGGACCGAGCATGACCGGAACTTTCCACGCCAGGAATCCGAGAAAAATAACGATGAGCAGGGCAAAGCCCATATCCATGACGAGTTGCTTCGGATAGAAGGACTCGGTTGGCAGGTTTGGGTTGATCGGATCAGCGGAAACCGGACCCGCCGCTCCCGCTTTACGGAACAGGTAAATGTGCTGAGCTACGAAGAGGAATATCAACGCCGGAATTATGAACACATGCAGCACAAAGAATCGAGAAAGCGTCAGCGTACCCATCTCCGTACCGCCACGCAAAACTTGTTTCAACCAATTGCCTACGAGAGGGATCTCACTCAACATGTTGGTTCCCACCGTAGTTGCGAAGTACGCCTTTTGGTCCCACGGCAGAAGATAGCCCGTAAACGCCATTCCCAGCATGAGTACGAAGAGAATGCAGCCCACGACCCAGAGCAGCTCGCGGCGTCCTTTGTAGGAGCCATAGACGAAGGTTTGAATGATGTGTAGCAAAAGCACAATTACGATCGCACTGGAACCATAGGAGTGGATGCTGCGCAGGAAAGAACCGCCTGAGACCTCCTTCGTTATGTACCAGACCGTGGTGTGGGCATGGTCGGCGGAAGGCACGTAGTACATGGCGAGAAATACGCCGGTAACGATCTGCGACACAAAAATGAAAAGCAGGGCTGAGCCGAAGACGTAAGCCAGCTTGGCCCCGCCTGGGACGGGCTCGTCCAGCGCATGATGCAACAGGGAATTGATCCCTGTCCGGGTGTCATTCCAGCGAACCAGCCTGGCGATGACACCCTCATTGGATGCAGGAGAGCGGTTTTGTTCAGGGGCGTTGTCCATGAAATCTCCTATCCAATCACTTCTTTATTCGGCGTAAGTTGACGGAAGAACTGATATTCCACTTTCAATACTCCCTGCTCGATCTTCATCGGGAGAGTGTCCATGCCGCGCGGCGCTGGTCCTCCAAGCAACTTGCCGCTGGGATCAAAGATTGCTTGATGGCAGGGACAGATAAACTTGTTTTGCTTGTCAATCCAAGGGACAGTGCATCCCAGATGCGTACATACCGCCGAGAGAACCGCGAGTTGCCCGGCGGAATCCTTCACCACGTACACGGGCTTCTGCGAGACTGTTCTCCGCCAACCGTCCAGTTGCTCGATCTGGATTACCTTTTGCAGCGGTGCCGTACTCGACTGGAATTCATCTGCCTTGCCGACATCGGACCAGGATTTCTCGGTCGTCGTAGCCAGCACAGGATGTAAGACGAACCGGATTACCGGAACAATGAGCAGTGCTCCCACTCCGGCAGTGCCAGCCGCCAGCAACCCGCCCAAAAAAGAGCGGCGCGGGTAAATGGCGGCATCCGACTGGTGAGTAGAATCTTGCGGTTCATGAGAAGGAAGGGATTGCTTTGGCATGTTCGATGAGGTCTCCGTTGTGGGATGCTCTCCTGAAGCGTGTTTCATAAATGGACGTTCGCACGATCATTGGCCGTTCCTCGCATGGCTGACGCCGCGAGGAAATGCGACTCGAAAATGGCGCGACTAAGGCCGTGCCATTCCCCAAGTGCTTTTGAACAATGTTTTAGTGAACAACTAAAAGCGTTGTTACCTCTCAAGAGCTCGTTAATTTTTCTTGCCGAGCTCGCGAACGTGTTCTATCAGTTCTCCAATCTGTTCCTTGGTCAACTTGCCGTCGTACGACGGCATCTTGTTCTTGCCTTTCGACACGACATCGGTGAGTTGCGCATCCGACTGTCCCTGTACTTCCGCCGAGCTCAGGTCGCGTGCGCCAAGTTTTTTGCCAACGGGCACTTCGCCCTTCCCATCTGCTCCATGACAAGCTGCACACTTTGCCTTAAACAAGGGACCCCCGGTACTCTCCGCTGGGGAAAGCCCTGCGCCAACGGCGATCATACCCACGATTACCACGCTCTGCCCTAAGAATCGAACTAAGTTCAGTTTCATTGAATCAGTCTCCTTAAATTTACTTCTCAAACAGTTATATGCCTCTCCCACTTTAGAATGAGTAACGAAGCGCTAGCGTCACGTTGTTGGCGTTGAAGTCTTGGCTCCCGATGGGAGCAAGTCCCGCCGGGTTCGCAATCGATCGTGGATTGTATCCGTAGTATGTCCAGTTGGTTTTAAAGGCGAACCCCTTCGCCAAGTCAAACGTAAAACCGGCATACGGTTTCTGGTAAGCGTATTGGAGCGGGCCCACGGGTGCATTGGGGTTTAAGAACAGCGTCTTTCCGTTCGCAAATGATCCTGCATAGCCGACTCTTAGCGTGAGACGCTTAACCGGTTTCCAGTTTATGTTGCCGTACGCGAAAGTCGTATTGCTGCTGTAGGTCGCCGGGCCTCCAAAAGCCGTCACGTCCCCACCTTGCAAATCACTGGGCACCGGACAAGGGGTCGTAATGCTACCGGGGGGCAGGAGGCCTGGAGGCACCGGTGGGTTGATCCCCGAACCATAGGACCAGCATTCGATCAACTGGGTGTAAATGTTGTTGTAGGTGTAGCCCAAATCGACGGAGAAACGATCATTCGGCGAGAGTACGGTGGTGACAGTAAATCCGCGATCATGTTCCCGATCGTTCACGTATTGCGTGTTGTTGCGGTGTTCCAGAATGTCGAAAGAGGCATCAAAGCTGATCCACCGGGACGCCGCATACGATCCCTGAAATCTGTAACGTTGCTGCTGGCGCGGATCGGAGCGGAAATAAGCAGAGCCTGCCCAAAACAGTTCCGCGTCGAAGTTCAATCGGAGACTAGTGGTGGGCCGAGCCCAAAGCCCCGTCAGCATGGAATGGCTGGTAACATTTCCGTCCAAAACGTGCGATGTATCGCCGAAAGCGCCGGAGAACAGGAGCGATCCGTCGGATTGCAGCGTACAGCCAGTTGGATCTGAGCAATCACCGCGCGCCGGACCGACCCCTCCCGGAAAGAATACTTCGCTCGCCAAGAGCTCCGTGTCTTGGGTGAAGAGTTTTCGGTTGGCGTAACGATAGCCCAGTCGAGCACCAAGTCGGCTCGTAAAGTCGTATTCCAGTTGGATGGTATTGGACTTGGCGTTCTGCCCAAGATATCTATCCCATGTGCCATTCGTGACATCTGCTCCTGAAGCGTCGCTGTGTTGAGGGCAGGTGTTCGCCGTGAACGGCGGTGGGCAATTCGTTGGATCGAAGCGGCCAGCGGGCAGCAAGAGAGAGGGCCCGCCATTGATTAGAGGAGCCTGCGCGTAAAGGCTGATCGTGGTGAAATTCCAAAAGCCAGGGAGTTGGAAGCGGTCGTACGTGAAAGAGTCCACGACGCGAAAGTTTGGTGTGACACTCCAGGTGGCGGCCCAATCCGCATTCGCAGCGATGCGTTTCGCGTGCGTTGGCCCCGTGGCGTTCGTTCCCACCTGCAACGTGCTGACATTACTGCCAGTAAAAAGCTCGTTCAGATCGTGGGAGTTCTGCGTTCCTGAGCTGTAGGCGGCACGCCCCGACATTGAAACATTCTTGATTGCTTCAGATTGGAAACTGACTTGCTCCGTCGGGAGGGAACCTCGCGGTCTTCCGGTGCGGGTGAAGCTCAGGTATCCATTGCAGCTTGGGTCAGCAGTGGGGGGAGCCGTCGCCGAATTCGCGACCGGCGAAGCGCACGGAACGGTGTTGATATTGCTGGCGGTATCATAAACCGAGCCCAAATCCACCGGAACTCCGTTCGACAACTGATAATTGAAATTCTTATCTACGTAGGAGGTGTCCTGCTTGAAGTATTGGAAAGACTGGTCATAGTGGATGCTTGTTCTGCGCGACACTTGGAAGTCCGCACCCAAGTGATACGCGTTCAGAGTCGTTCTCCAATTCTGGAAAAGCTGGGTCTGCGTTCCAAAACCTGTTGGCGGGTCGAGAATCGTTGCGCCACCAAAAGTCGAACTGGATGGGCCTTCCTGAATGTTGCGGGTGTAACCTAGTCGAAATCGGAGACGGGATTGGGGCATGAGCGCGAGATTGAAATCGCTCATCCGTCGCACGAGATTGAGAGAATGCAAGGAGTTCTTGATCGGCACGGCAGGAACTGAAGTTGCAGGATTTAGCGGATTCGCCAAGAGGTTGTAATTCCAGGGGTATCGGTCGCGCCGAAAGCTTCCTGTAAAGTAGTACCACTTGTTCTTGCCGATACGTAGCCGCGTGACGTTGTTCGGGTCACCGCCGTACCCAAAACTGTGCATCGAGAGAGTGTCAAATAGCAGGCCCGTGTGATTCAGCGAACGCATGTCGAGTGATTGTTCAAAAAGTCGGACACCGCTGTTGAGGTTCACAAAAGTGCCATAGTTCGCCGGATTTCCGCTGACGTCTGTGCTCCGGTATCCGAACTCGATGGTCTGGCGGATGTTGTAACTTCCTGAGTCGATCCCCTCTTTGGGTGGTGGCACGGGTTCTGGTGCGCTTTGTTGTTCTGCCTTAGGTGCAGTTTGTGACGCGGCTCCCGGCGCAGTTTGTGGCGTGTCTTGTGCGACCGCTGTGAAAGCAAGGGCGAGTGAAAGTACCGCAAGCACGGGGCTCCTCAGAAACAAGCGTCGCAGTCTCAAATCCCTCTTCAGTGCAATTCTTGACAACCAACAGCAAACAAGACTTCGCCTTCTCGGATTTGCTTCGCGCTGATTGACCGTTTGCATCATTGTCTCCACTGCTACTTCAAGAAGTGGCGGTCGAAATTCGAGCCATGAATTGCCGCATGGCATATCGTGCATGCCTGATATTGCGCGGCTTGGTTGTGAAAGTCCGGTGTCCCGGAAGCGGTGCTGAAGCTAGAGCCGGTGTGACATTTCAGGCAGAGAATGTTCAGGTTGCTGGTCTTGATCAGACGAGGGTTTGGCGAACCGTGCGGAGAATGGCAGGTCACGCAACCCTCCGTCTTAATCGGCTGGTGTTCGAAAACGAAGGGTCCCTGTTTGTCAGCGTGGCACGTGTAACAAACTGAATCTCGCGCGGCTGCTGAGCGCAGGTTCTTGCCGATAAATCCGCCGTGCGGGTTATGACAATCCGAACACTGAACAAGCCCTTCTTCCACGCGATGGTGGAACGGCATGTTGAATTGCGGCTTGACCTTTTGATGACAGGAATAGCAGAGATCGGGTTGCGCTTTGATTAGCAGAAATTGAGTCGTCGTTGCGTGGTGGGAGGAATGGCAGTTTAGGCAGCTCAAGTTGTTGTCGCTATGGGCCGACCGAGAAAAGTTCATGTGATCTTTGCCCGAGCTGTGGCAAGTTAGACAGCGCTGATTGACCTCTTTTGCCGATGCAGTCTTGAAACTGAAAATCGTTGTCGCATCGCCGGGGTCATCCACGTGCCTCCCAGCTGGCCCGTGGCAACTTTCGCACCCTTGTTTCGATGGACCGCCCCGCTTGTCGAGTGTGGTCTTCCAATGCGGGGATTTGTCAAAGTTGTTGTAGATATCCTCGTGACAGGTCTTGCATGTTTCTGGACCGACATATCCTGCCGGGGTAGCAGCTTTCTCGTCGCTCTTCCCAGATGCGGCTGCGGCAGCCTTTCCAGCGGCAGCTGGATCTTGCGCATACACAAGCCCTGCGAAAAGGGAGACCAGGAAAAGGGTTGCTAGTAAAGTCTTGCGTTGTGAGAGATCCATAAACATCCGCCCTGAGAGATTTAGATTGATCCCACAATACTTCCTTTTCAGCAAGATTCCACCGTCGACACAAGGCGTAGCAGCTCCTTTGTGTCTTGCGGTGTCCTCGGGTTCGTGAGTGAGAAAAGTTGTCTTCATGAAAAATCCAGCGCGCAGCTTAGGCAGTGAGAATTACTTTAAGGGCTTGATTCTGGGCCGCATGACTAAAAGTGTCATAGGCGTCGGCGACTTGATTCAAGGAGAAATGATGTGTAATCAGCAGCGTTGGATCGATCTTCCTAGATTGAACCATCTTTAACAGCAGGGGCGTTGTTGCTGCATCCACAAGCCGCGTCGTGATCGCAATATTACGATCCCACAAGGTTTCGAGGTGCAGGTCTACCATCTTCCCGTGCACCCCAATGTTGGCGATTGTGCCTCCGACAGCGACGATCTGCTCGCACAAGCCAAAGGTGGCTGGAATTCCCACTGCTTCGATGGCTGTATCTACGCCACGGCCCGCCGTGAGTTGTTTTACCTTCTCAGCGGCCTTTCCATCCGAGCTATTGACGGTGTGGGTTGCGCCAAAGCGCTTGGCGACTGCGAGTCGGTTGTCATCCAGATCAATCGAGATCATCTGGGATATTGCGTAAAACTGTGCGGTGAGCAGCGCTGCGAGACCGACCGGTCCCGCTCCTACAATCGCAATGGTGCTTCCGGGTTGCACTTTCCCGTTGAGCACTCCGCATTCAAAACCAGTGGGCAGGATATCGCTCAACATAACAAGCCCTTCTTCATCGGTCCCATCCGGGATTCGGTACAGGCTTGTGTTCGCATAAGGGGTACGGACGTATTCCGCCTGCGTACCATCAATCTGATTGCCCAAGATCCAGCCACCGGTCGTGCAGTGGGAATTCATGTTTCTGCGGCAGTATTCGCATATCCCACAGAACGATATGCAAGATACGATGACACGGTCGCCAGCTTTAAATGCCGTAACTCCCGCTCCCACCTCGTCGACAACACCCACGCCTTCATGTCCCAAAATCCTGCCAGGCTGACAGGTGGGCAGATCGCCTTTCAGAATGTGCAGATCCGTTCCGCAAATGGTGGTCTTGTTGATTTTGACAATTGCATCCGTCGGCGCCGTAATCTGCGGCTTGGGCCGATCCTGCAGCGCCATTTTTCCGGGCCCATGGTAGACAAGTGCTTTCATAACTGCTCCGTTCGCAACTCAAGCGCCTATAAACGTCTCAATTCGATGGAACATCCGCCACCGCGGTGTGCCAGGGTCGTCACTTTGTCGGTTTACTTCATCAAGGGTTGACTCCAAGCGGACAATATCCTGACACGGATGCAGTTCGACTGGAATTCGCCGTAGCCAAATCTAGAATGTGTCGGTTAGCCTGCCATAATCACAAAACCGACGTTAGGAGTTTGAGCTGTTTTGCTCAGAACATAGAAAATCCGACTGAACGTCTTCGCTAGAGCGGCTCGTTTCGACTCCGCCAATCAGAATGAGGTATTCAATGCGAGTCCATCAATGCGCACGGTCACCGCTGCTTGTGATTTGGATCATCAAGACTAGCCCCCCGGAATCGAGGCTGTTCCTATCTCGCACAAGCCGCGTCCTTCTCCAAATGTAGCGTCTGCGACTTGGGGAGGAAGATTGGTCAATAGTGACCAGATTGCAGTCCGCGAAGATACTATAGTTCAAACTAGCAACCCCGCATCCGACTAACAGCTGCTTCGCTGTGGGTTTCCGGGAGAAAGCTGCTCGATAGCGGCGTCTTAATTAAAAACGATCATGTCGTTGCGCAGTCGGGTGCGGGGATGTTTGCACGAACCGGGTTCAATCGTCGCGAATGCGATGCTTCTGCCCAACTCGTTACTCGAAGGGAGATAGAACAATGGGAACACATACAGATCCGGTGTGCGGCATGAAAGTCGATGAAAAAAGTGCTGCGGGACAGTCGACATATCTTGGGAACAGCTACTACTTCTGCAGCCAGGGCTGCAAAACGAAGTTCGACCAAAAGCCGGCGCAATATGTGGGACAAAAAGCAGCAAGTTGATCTGCTGGCCTGTTTTACCCGGCACTCGTGGAGCCTCTCATCGGCGTGGAATTGACGCAATGAAGGAGCCCAGAATCATGAGTGGGAAGTGACGAGATATTCCGCGCTGGTCTTGGTCGCCGTGATCGTCTTCGGGATACTGTTCCGCGGTCGCGTCAGCACGTGGTTCGGACAAGCGAAAGGTCCTCTATTACTACGATTCTATGAAACCGACGTTCTGATCGCCCAAACCAGGTACCGCTACCGACGGTATGCAACTTGTAAGAATGTGGATCTGTCTTATGAATCCCGGAGCCTAGCTTCCTGCCTCCACGGGTCGTCGATGAACGATAACGACCTCTACGTGATGCTCAATGCTTACTGGCTTCCCATGGAATTTAACATCCAAAGGGTACAGCCGGAGATTGGAAGAAAATTGTGGATACGCACCTCGACAGTCCTGATGACTTTCGCGACCCTGACTCGGTTCCGCACCTTGCCTCGCGGCCTACGGAGTGCAGCCTCGCTCCGTCGTAGTCCTTCTCCGAACCTAGTCGAGTGGGACAAAAGCAGAAAATAGGTATTCGATTGGTGGATTCCAAAGTTTCCGCATCACAGATCGATTCAAGCAGGCTTTACGCGTTCTCTCCAGGATCGGGTGAACCCTTAAGAGTTTGCGCATCATATAGGGTCTAAGGTAAAGTTTTCCAGTGGCCTCAAGAACAGCAACGTCGATAGTTCTTCTCACTGTCCTTCTGGCCGGGATGGCAGCTCCCGCAGGGGCTTGCGCACTGATGTGTGTACGCCACCAGCGAGCGGAAAGTCAGCGCCACTGCGGCCAGCCTTCTGAGACCATGCCTGCAATGGCTCACCATCACACAGCAATGAACCATGCGGCGGTTGAGGCAATCAGTCCTGTGGTAGCGAAGCAATCCTGTCAGACGAATTGTTTCACGGCAGAACGACTGGCTGTTTCCCGAAAGACTGCTCTCCAAGTGACGCCAGTACAAAGCTCCACGGCGGCCCTTGACATTGCCGCTAAGTTGTTTACGCTCGACCTTGCAACGTCGCGACTTGCGGATGGTACTCCCCCCAAACCCTACTCCGTTCACGTTTCCTCTTTCAACATCCTGCGTATTTGATTTCCGTCCCC
>JAYVEP010000096.1:0-5040 GCA_043749225.1 Acidobacteriaceae bacterium | reverse complement strand
AACTTGTCCCCAAATTGGGAGTTTAATTTTGGAGTTGGCTTCGGCCTGACTCCGGCGACGGATCATCTAATTGTGAAATGTATTGTTGGGCGCCGCTTCACGTGGACCCACAACCACGGCGCAGGGCCGAAGAAACTCCCCAGCGAAGCTCCTGCCAACTAATCACTTGTGACGAAACAGGCTACACAGCCTCAACTGGCCTTTGCAGCCACTTGCTCTTCTCGCAGTATTCGTAAAGCTCATCTTTAAACTTCGGGTGAGCAATCTCGATCAAGGCTTTCGCCCGGTCTCGAATCGTCTTGCCATGCAAATACGCCACACCGTACTCAGTCACGACATAGCGCACCAGCCCGCGCGACGTCACAACACCCGCGCCCGGACTGAGCATCGGCACAATGCGAGAAATCTTGCCATCCTTGGCTGTGGACGAAATCGCAATAATCGGCTTTCCATTTTTGGATCGCGACGCGCCACGAAGAAAATCTACCTGGCCGCCAATCCCGCTGTAGAACTGGTTCCCGATTGAATCCGAGCACACCTGCCCGGTAAGGTCCACCTGCAGCGCCGAGTTGACGGCCACCATATTGTCATTGCGGGCAATCAGCGCGGGATCGTTCACATAGGAAGTCGGATGAAATTCAAAAATCGGATTGTTGTCCACAAATTCAAAAATCTTCCGCGTCCCCAAAGCAAATCCCAGAATTATCTTCCGAGGCTTGTAGTTCTTGCGCGCGCCAGTAATCACGCCCGCCTCAATCAGCGGAATCACTCCATCCGAAACCAGCTCGCTGTGCACACCCAGATCCTTCCGATCCGCAAGGAACGGCAGCACCGCATCGGGAATCCCCCCGATTCCCGTCTGTAGCACCGCCCCATCCTCAATCAGGCCCGCCACGTTGCGGGCGATCGCAACGTGCATGTCTGTAATCTCCGGCTTCTTGATTTCGCACAATGGCCTTGAAGATTCCACCACGGCATCGATGTCGCTGATATGGATAAAGCTGTCGCCGTAGGTCCGCGGCATGTGCTCGTTGACTTGCGCCACCACGTAACCAGCGCACTTAGCCGCCGTCAGCGTAGTGTCCACTCCAACTCCAAAACTACAAAAACCGTGCGAGTCCGGCGGCGACACTTCAATCAGCGCCACATCAATCGGCATTTGCCCGTTCTCGAAAAGCCCTTCAATTTCGCTCAGGTAAACCGGCGTATAGTCGGCGCGTCCGTCATTGATCGCATCCCGAACGTTGCTGCCAATAAACACCGCGTTGTGCCGGAAGTGCCCAGCCATCTCGGGCGCAACATAGGGCGCAGGACCCATCGTCATCATATGCACGATTTCCACATCACGAACATGCGGCCCGCGCCGCATCAACGCTTCCACCAGCGTTTCCGGCTCGGCGCAGCCGGGCTGGATGTAGACGCGCATCCCCGACTGAACGTGGCTCAACGCTTCATCTGCAGTTTGCAGCTTCTTGGTGTAATCGGTTTCCCAGGACATATTCGTATGACTTCCACGCATATCAATCTTGGCGCGACATCGCGCGCTTTTCCCCCACTACAAGCTGCGGTTCCAGAGTCTGCCCGACAGAAAGCGCTCGCGAAACCAGGCAAACATTCTTCGCCTTTTCCAGCAGTCGCAGCGCTCGCTCTTTCTGATCTTCGCTCGAAATCGTCAGATTCGGACGAATCACCAGGTCGCCAAACGCATACCCCACATCCGCCTTGTTCACCGTACCCTCGACCTCCACCCCAAAGTCAACATACTCGAACTTTGAGTTGTCGGCGAGAGCGCGAAAAGTCGTCGTGTAACAACTGGCGACCGCGCACAGAAGCAAGTCCTCCGGCGTCCATCGGCCTTCCACGCCTCCGAATTCCGGTGGAGCAGTGAAGTGAATTGCATTCGGAGCCGAGTTCGACTTGGCCAAGCCAGTCCTTCCCGAACTCCACCAGGCGACGACTCGATAACAGTGTAAAGCGTCCACAGTGATCATTCCCTCTCGAACCATCTTAAGAACTTCCCTGCACAAAGCGTCCGCTCGTATCCGACCTTCTGAGCGGGTGTCATTGCGCAATTTGAAATATCACAGCAACGCTGGTTTCCACTTCCACCGGTTCCCCATTCAGCAGGAACGGTCGATAGCGCCACTGCCGCACTGCCTGAATCGCGTTCTGGGTCAGCATCGGGTGCCCGCTGACCAACTCAAGCTCTTTGATCGTGCCATCCTTAGCAATAATCGCCTTCAGAAGCACTTGGCCTTGAATCCGCGCCGACAAAGCGATTTTTGGGTACTCCGGCTCGACGCGGAAAATCAACTGCCCCTTCGTCACGCCTTGTGAAATACGTATCCGCTTCGGGGCTGTTGGCAAGGCAACCTTCGGAACTGCAGCGAGATTGGATGCGTGGCTGATAATGCCTCCGATCACTCCGCCCAACTGCCCTCCCGGGACTCCACCCGGGACGCCTCCCATCACCCCTGACACCTCAGGAGGCGCCTGTTCTTCATGAATCATCTGCACTCGTTCGGGAATGCGGGTGGGCGCTCGTAACTGCCCTCCTGTCAATAAGTTAGTCTGAATCTTCCGCATTACCCTGCTCACCGAGGGTGCCGCTGGGGGCGGAGGGGGCGGAGGAGGAGGAGCCACCAGGAACGTGAGTAACTGCTGCTTGGGAAGCGCATCGGTATAAATAAGAGGAAGTATCAGGAGCGCGCCTATAAACAATGCTTCGAACGTAAAGGACAAGACTGCGGCGAGCCCCCGACGCTTTCTCTCTGGCACGCTGGTATCCAGCAGGCTGTCGGAAAATAGTGGTCGCATGGGAGGAACCGGTGCCACTTTGCGAATGGGTACCACCCTCGCCGGTTCCCGTTCACGGGACAGGTCATCGACCTGCGATCCTCTAACTTCATCTATGGCTGGCATAACTGCCTCCAAATAAACCCTTGGAAGCCCTATTTTCCGCCCCGATCTTAGCCGGTGCGGTGTATGTCATCACTGCCTTCCGTGTCCGCAATCACAATGCAAGGTGGTAATATTCGGTTAAGGTGAAGAGTGATGCGGGCTCCATATGGATTACCGATCCTGGATAACTGCGTAATCTGTCCTGTACGCGAGGAACACCTCTTCTGCAATCTGCCGCTCCCAGCTGTCCGCAAGCTGCAAGAGATTAAGTCCACAGCTATCTATCCGAAATCCGCCATGCTCTTTATTGAAGGGCAGCAACCGCGCGGGGTCTTCGTTCTCTGCACGGGCAAAGCTAAGCTCTCCACTTCTTCTAGTGAGGGCAAGACGATTATCACCAAACTCTCACACGCCGGCGACGTCCTCGGCCTCAACGCAACGATCTCCAACCATCCCTACGAAGTCACAGCGGAAATGATTGAGCCTGGGCAAGCGAATTTCATCACGCGCGACGCGCTCCTGCAGTTTTTGCGGGAAAACGGCGAAGTGGCTCTTCGAGTGGCGGAACAACTCAGCCGCAACTATTACACCGCCTATGAAGAGATCCGAATGCTAGGACTAGCAAGCTCTCCCTCGGAGAAATTTGCCAAGCTACTGCTTTCCTGGGATCCGGGAAAAACCGCATCTGACGGCTCATCTCCCATGAAGATGACGCTCACTCACGAAGAGATCGGGGAAATGATTGGCACCACCCGCGAAACCGTAAGCCGCCTTTTTTCCGATTTCAAGAAGAAGAAGTTACTGGAAGTCAACGGCTCTACGTTGGTGCTGAAAGACAAAACTGCACTGCGGAGATTGGTCCACCCGTAGGCACTACGTCCTGGATCGCAGCATCCGAAGCCGGTCCATCCTTCGCGGCCTCGGAAAACACTCTCAACACTCGTTATTCCGGAGGGGGTTTTGTCGTGACGGATCTGCTAATCGTTCCGAGTCCCAGCTCCTACTTCTTTACCTCGTTCTTTACCTCGTCAGCCTTATCCCCGCCCACCTGCGCCTTAATCCAGTTAAACGTCTTCCCCAACGCAAGCGCAGCGTACAGTTGCTTCCCATCCTTATAGCGGACCAGCGTCATGGTTCCAGGAACCGCCGCCAATATCGCCTTCTGCGCAGCCGTCGGCGTAATCGTGTCCGGTTCTGAGATCTGCACGCGCACCGTTGCCGTCTTCACCCGTGGCAGCCAATCCACAGGATCGAGTCCGGCTATCTTCTTCAGGAACTCAGGCTTCGCAAAATTGGGACGCTCGTCTTCTGGAATTCGTGTCGACTTCGCCATCCACTCCGGCCAACTCCCCCACGGGTTCAACGCGTCCAGAACCCTGATTCTCGGATCGACTGCCGCCGCCAAAATCCCGATCGACCCGCCCGATCCCTCTCCGAACATTCCCACCCGTGTCATATCCAAATCTCCGCGCGTGGCAAGATAGTTCAGCACCATCTGCACATCGTGGGCCGAGGCTCCCAGCGTCTCCTGCATCTCGCTCACGTACCACTCCTTCATGGGACGCTCATGAAAGCGGTGCCCGGACAATGCCGGAGCAAACCCACCGCTGCAAACCCACCCTTCACCAACAGATTGCAGAAATCATCATTCTGAAATCTGTCCGAGTCAGCCGGATGCCCATAGAGATACAGAATCGTTGGCGGTTTCGTGACTCCTTTCGGCTTGATTACATACAAATCAATAGGGTCGCCTTCCCGCCACCGGACTTGCAGCAATTCTCGCGTAAACTCCTCAAACTCATTTTTCTCCCCGACCAACGGCGGAACCGCTACTAGATGGCTGGTCTCCAACCCGGGAGTTGTCCAATCTTCGTAATCCGCCGATTGTTTCGATACAGGCGCAGGCTGCATAGCTGTGGGCGACTGACTCGGAGGGGGCGAACCCGGGGTAGTCGTCCCGCTCTTCAGGGTCACATCTTGCGCCCACACTACCGAAACGGTGACCCAGCACAGAACAACCAAAATCCACGCTTGCGAAAATTTCCACTTACCCATAGGTCCGAAAAATTGCACTGCCTTCATCTCCATCCTCTTTTTCTAGCACATCGTCGAAAGCAACACCGGGCAGACATCAAAAAG
>JAYVEP010000095.1:0-35021 GCA_043749225.1 Acidobacteriaceae bacterium | reverse complement strand
TGCATGATCCGGCAGCCATTCCTTCCCCGCTTGACCACAATCGTGGGCACCTTCTCTGCGAATTGCTTAATCGCTTCATCAAGCTCACGCCCTCCAGCCATGCGGCAGATCTCGCTTTCGTTGGGCAGAAAAACGTCAACAAAAGGTAACACTTCGTATAAAGGGTATCCCCAGAGGTTGGCCGGATCATCGTTGCTATCGAGTGAGATGCTGAGGCCTGCGCTCTTCAGATAACGAAGAAGGTCGACTATGCCAGCGTGTAGCCCGGTTTGGAGATACAACGACGAAAGATGAAAATGACGAGCCTGAGCTAAATGCGCTCGATTCAGATGCTCAACGGTAAGCTCCGCGATTGAGCCGAGATAGCTCAGACTATGCCGCACCGCACCGTGCGGCAGAAGAATGGTAACGCCGGTCGTTGTAGAAGGATCAACAATCGCGTCCGTAGTATCTACTTCCGCCTGCTTCAAGCGGTCGACCGCCAGCCTGCCAAAGTCGTCGTCGCCTACCAAAGTTGCGAAGCGAACGCGCAGACCAAGCATCGCGGCATTGTGGGCGACGATCGCCGACGAACTGCCAAGCGTCGACACAAAACCAGTTCCCAGCAGATCTCGTTCTGTTTCCATTACCAGCGGAAGACCAAATAAAATTAGATCCAGGTTCAGTTCGCCTGCTATGACCAGATCAAAAGGCTCTTCGGTTTGGTGTCGCGGTATTTTCATTCTGCCTGACAACGAGAGTTCACTTAATGATCGAGAGGATGGCGAACGAACCTGAATAGTGATCGTTCGCGGTCGTCGCCCAACCACTTCAGCGCGTTGAAGCTGCGGGTCCTTACACTAGGATCCAGCAGGTCGAGAGCAATGAAAGAAATGGACGATGAGAGGTGTGGGGTGCCAATGATCGATGGTCTGATGCCTGCACATCCCAGCAATACTCAAAAAATCGCAGAGACATTGGGCCTATGGAAAAAACCCATAATCAATGACTCAACCGGACCTGTGCCAGATTTCGTGGTCCTAACCAGTGAACTCAAAAGGCTGTTAGAAAGTAGCAGCTTCGCTAAAGTCAGTCAAGCGCTTGCACAGGCAATTCACGGGCCTTTGATGCCTGCCTAATTTGTTGAGTGACCTCGGAAAGTGTGTGGCGGTCAAAGTGCTGCAAGCGCTTTTAGTTCGCCCCTTTTAGCTGGAGTGCTGGGGTTGAAAATTCGATAACAGCTTCGCCGACCGGAAGGGACCCGAGTGCTTGAGCAAAACGCGGGCCGAACGCAGCGCGCCGCAAGCGATATGCTGCGACAACAGAACCGGAACTCACCAATCGGCATTTTCTAGCGTGGTTTGTGGTGCGGCAAATCGAGTCAGCATACATTCAGCAAGGTGAGCCCACGCGGAACGCGCCTCGGAACCTTTACGGAAGGCTACGAGAAGAGGGTTTCCGCCCAAGCTGTTTTAGAACCTGCTCAATGCGCAGCGGAAGATTGCGGTGTGGAGGGCGGATCGCAACGAATAAAGATCAGACAGAAGGCTGGGTTCTCAAACCACGAGAGTTTGCTGCTCTGGCGGGGAACCTCTACAGAGCCGATCGGGGCAAGGTGACTCCAAACGCCGTCCCATGCCGAGCCCCACAATCGCCGCTCAAAAGCGGGAAATGGGATGATTAGGGGGCGCGAGAGCAGTTGGAGTTGCGACGGAGCGGGTTCCGGGTTGGAAAGCGCCACCCTGAAAAATCTTGTTTGCAAGAAGCTGGGGAATTGCGGAGGATTCTCGTCCGACTGTGGTCCAATAACTATGCTTTACCGTTAAGTCAGGACTCCTGTGGGACGAGTTAGGATATAACGATGCAATCATGGACGCTGTGTTCCACAATACTGCCGAGTGTGTGCTCGGCTTGTAGCCTCGTATTCAATTACTACGAATCTGCGAAGGCTCGACGATGAGGACTGTGTACATCTGCGAAGGAGTGCGTACGCCGATCGGGCGTTACGGCGGTATATTGTCGACGATTCGTACTGACGATTTGGCAACGGTTCCGTTGGCATTTCTGCGTCAGAAATTCGAAAAAAGCGATTGGGAAAGAGTCGACGAAGTCATATTTGGGTGCGTGAACCAGGCAGGGGAAGACAACCGAAATGTAGCTCGTATGGCGGCGCTGCTAGCGGGAATTCCTCACACGGTGTCGGCGGTAACCGTGAACCGGTTGTGCGCTTCTGGCATGGAAGCCGTCGCCGTGGCAGCCAGAGCGATTGCGGTTGGTGAAATTACGCTGGCCCTCGCGGGCGGGGTGGAGAGCATGAGCCGGGCACCCTTTGTGCTGCCGAAAGCCACCTCTCCATTTTCGAGAACACAGCAGATGAGTGATTCGACCATCGGTTGGCGTTTTATCAATCCATTCATGGAACAGATGTACGGCACGGCCTCCATGCCTGAGACGGCTGAAAATGTTGCGCAGGCTTACCACGTGGAGCGCGCATCCCAAGATGCCTTTGCGCTACGTTCGCAGCATCGTTCAGCAGCGGCACAAAAGGCGGGAATTTTTGGCGAGGAAATCGTACCCGTAAGCGTTCCCGGCACCAAAGGAGCAATTTCCGTGACCGAGGACGAACACATGCGGCCAGACACTACGCCGGAAGCGCTGGCGAAGTTGAGGCCAATCGTTCACGAGAATGGCACTGTTACGGCCGGCAATTCTTCTGGCATCAATGACGGCGCGTGCGCGATGTTTGTGGCTTCCGAGGAAGCTGCCAAACATTTTGGGCTTACGCCACTGGCGCGTGTGTTAGGTTCCGCCACCGCCGGCGTTGAACCGAAGATGATGGGCATTGGCCCGATCCCAGCCATGGAGAAACTGCTAGCCCGACTAAAAATGACCGTGGCGGAAGTCGATCTGCTGGAATTGAATGAAGCGTTTGCCGCTCAGGCACTCGCGGTAATTCGCTCCTTCGGGCTTTCCGACGACAGTGAGAAAGTGAATCCAAACGGTGGAGCAATTGCACTCGGACATCCTTTGGGTATGAGTGGAGCCCGCCTCGTGATGACCGCATCCCGTCAGCTGCGGCGCAGTGGCGGTCGCTTTGCTTTGGCTTCTATGTGTGTCGGCGTAGGTCAAGGCATGGCCATGCTTCTGGAACGCGTGTAGAGTCCGCTGATTGGAATAACAGTGGCGAAAGTCGGCGAACCTCTAATTCGCCACCCAATTCAGCACCGCGCCAACGATTCTAAGGCTTCGCCACAATTGGCAACACCAAGGCAGAAGCGTGCTCGGCGTCGTGATAAATCGTATTCGTCGCAGTAACCGGCTTGCTGCCAACAGCAACATCTTGGCCAGTATTCAGATTTCGATCAAAGCGTGGAAAGTTGCTGCTACTGATTTCAAAACGTAGACGATGTCCTTTTAGGAAGACGTTGCTGGTTGACCACAGGTCGATGGCGAACTTATAGATCTGGCCTGGGTTCATGAGTTCCGCCTTTTCCTGCGAATTGCGGTAGCGTGCCCGGACAATTCCTTCGGTCAGGTTTTGGGCGAATCCGTCGGGCCAGACATCCACAAGCTTGGCAACAAAGTCTGTGTCGACGGCTGAGGACTTTGCGAAAAGCTCGAACTGAACCGGGCCAGTGACCTCGAGATTTTCGGTTAGTGGAGGGGTTGAATAGATCAGGACATCCGGGCGTGCCTCCACCAAACGCTGATCGTGAGGTCCAGGGGCAAGATGCTCACCGTCGCAGCATAGAGGGCCGCCCACGGTGGGAGCAGGGTTGCCAGGGTCGTAGAGGTAGTGGTCAGGTTCTTCTGAGCGCGGCGCCGCCGTGGTGAGCGTGCCGTCACCAACAAGGGAATTCGCTTTTCCCGCCGAGTGAAGGAAATATTTTGTGCTGCGTGCACGAGCTAAGGGCCAGTCCTCCTCTTCGCGCCATTGATTGGCGCCCATGACAAAGAGTTTGACTGGTTTTGAACTAGCAAAATCGTTATCGATGCCCTTGAGTAGGTGGTCGTACCAGGCCAATGCGATCGCGTCTTCGTCGAACTCTGCCGCTGGACCGAAGTCTACGTCGCCAATCTTGCGCCCCGAACCTGCGTGCCCCCCAATCGTTACAAGCAGGCGCTGACCACTTCGCGCGGCTTCGCTTCCGCCATGCACTTTGAGACCTGCGTAGTTGCGCAAGGATCCACCGAGAAAAATGTCATACCAGGCTGCGACCGTTAGAGAGGGTACGGTGATGTCGGCATAGTGCTCCTCGATTGACCACCGTTTCCAATAGTCGTCGTAGCTAGGGTGTGTAAGCCAGTCAAGAAAGTAGGGAGCGAGTGAATGCATTTGTTCTGAATCCGATAAGTTTCGAGGCAACGTAAAAAGCGGGTACGCGGTCAGCGGAAGGGTCTGAATCCCGTTCAGAGCATTTGTGTGATTTCGGACTTGGCGAACGAAGGTATCCTGGGCTAAACCCGATGTCCACGATTCATTGAACCATTGTTCGAACGCACCGCTTTGGTAGGTCCATCCATCGTGATAGTTGCTGGCGGTCACGACAGGACAGATGCCAGCGAGGTGTGGCGGATGCGCGATGGCTGCCAGCATTTGTGTAGCGCCAACGTAGGAGCCGCCGTGCATGCCCACTTTCCCGTTGGAATAGGGCAGCGCGGCGGCCCATTCTACCGTGTCATAGCCGTCACTCGATTCATGCAGAAAGGGATACCACTCGCCATCGGAGGTGTAGCGCCCGCGCACATCCTGGTTGATCACGACATAGCCGCGCGCCGCAGTTTTCAATCCGAAGTCGACCTCACCTTGCTTGTCGTAAGGAGTGCGAGTGAGAATGACCGGGAACTGCCCGGCCGCTGTCGGTCGAAAAATATCGGCCTTCAGCACCGTTCCATCGCGCATCTTGGCTTCGACGCCGTGTTGAATAGTGACTGAATATGGCTCGGCGGCAAGAACGAGCTGGGTGGTAAGTATCAAACCTACAGATGAAATACGGCGTGCGAACTGATGGATAAGCCACATATTCCTCATTCCTTTTCTCCCAGCCGAATTGAGGCAGGTCGTGCATCGGTCACCGCGAATGGAATACGCCTTGCAAGATAGCAGATGTGTGCCGCGTGGTCTATCGGTGATTTTAATTCGGTGATTCGAATTCATGCCCGGAACTCGGTGCTGCGGTGTTCGTCCGCCGAGGTTTGACGGGGACTTCAAGACCATAAGCCCGGAGAGGTGACGGAGGAGTTCGCAAGGTACTTCAGGATTGCCTCGCCAACGCGAATTTGCCCGCGGCGAATCTGTATTGGGGCGGTGGCTAATTCGCTCAACGTGGCGACGGAAACAATACTAACCGAAGCTGGCGGGTGGATCAGCACGTGTCTTTCGGAACGGCACAGCGAAGCAGCTACTGACCAAAACAGGCGAAATTACTTGGCGGCAGTTCCAGGGTGCCGTGGAAATTTCAGGTAGGGTAAGCGTACCCCGTTAATCACGACCTGATCGGCTCGAATGCTATCCGGCGGGGTGAAGCCTTGCGCACCCCCGTTTGTGACGTAGTCATCCTGATCAACGCCATCGCCGCTCACTCCCAGCCCGCCGACAAATACGCCGTTCTTGTAGAGCGGTACGCTTCCTGGAAAAAACACAACGCCATTTTGATTTGGACTTGAAGATTGAGATCCTTGCGTGCAAGGTTGCGCCAAGTCGGCCAGGAAAAGAGGGAAGAACGGTCCCGGTCCTGAGCCGTCGATTCCAGGTGGAAACAAGGGCTGCGCGCCAAACCCGATCGTTCTGTTAGTCACCGCGGTCCCGGATGGAATTCCCGGCAGGTCAGGCGAGGCAGGCGGATTGCTGTAGTGAGTTACGTTGCGGGCTTTGGCTACAGCGACGTCAATGCTGAAGACCGTGGCATCGGACATGCGGTGCAAAGCCAAGATGGTGCCGTCCAAATCGGTCACTGCGATTGTCATGCGTGTCGGCGAACTGGCCGGCAGGCGAATCACCGCTCGAGTGGCGTCGGCGGTTGCGACGGCTTGGTTCACGATAGTTGCTACATCGCTCTGAGTCAGACCGGACAAGCCCGCATTCGGACCAACCAAGGCGCCCTCAGGGGGGAGGATGCCTGCAACGGGTCCAGCAATGTATGTTCCATCCGTGGATCCAGTGCCCACACCCGGGGGTGCCGTGGTTTGATTTACCAGGGGCAAGGCGATACCCCCTATGATGACCACCCCTGGGGGAGGGAGCTGCGCAGAGGTAGGCAGAAAGCCTGCGAGCGAGGCGCCAGAAAATGCAGCGTATTCTGCTATGTCCGTGGAGGAACTCACGACTCCCACCCCACCAACCGCAAAACCATTCTTGAACAGGGGAACGCCTCCTGGATTCACTGCACTCGGGTCGCTATCAGCAGTGTCCAGCTTGCCGGTCAGAATTCCGAGACCCAAGGTTGATCCATCGATGGAACGAGAGGGAGGGATGCTCTTGCCGGGGAGAAAAGTTGCATTGAGGGGGCAGCCCCGATTTGTGTTCTCGATTCCATAGAGGTCCGCATTCGGGGCGTTGGCAACCCCGGGCGGGAAATGTATTCCGCTTATGAAGCGAACAGTACGACTCGAAATCGGTGCTTCGCTATTGCTGAAAAGGGCGGCGGTGCGTGCCAGGGCGACTGCGAGTTCGTTGGCGTCGACGATTGCTGCAAAGTTCCCTGGCGAAGTTGCAGGGGCCGCCGGATTCCGGAAGACTGCCAGGATATTGCCGACGCGGTCAGTTACGGCGATGACTAGAGGAGCACTCGCGGATAACGCCGCGTTTTGTACGACAAGTCGAACATCCGCCCCAGAAAGAGGGGTCTCAATCGGAGGCGGCGGCGTGACAAGTGGCGCGTGACTGCTGCTGCAAGCGACGTTCCCAAAGATCACGACCAGCGTCAGCAATGCCGTTAAAGGCAGCGACGTGACTGACAAACGAATAAATGGCAAGCAGCGATCTGACATTGTGCTTTGGAATGCCGCAGCTGGCTTCCAATCATCAGCTGCGGATAAAACGTCCTGTCTGACTGTAATACGACCTTTGGCTCAGAACTACGATATGGTGACTTTGGTGTAACCACATTGGTCACCTGAGGTTGATTAACATTGAACAATCGACTGCCTTCTGGCAGAATTCGTTCCAGAGACGGATTTTGACCTTATATTCAGAAAAGTGGGTATTGCTGAGGCTCAGGCGAACAAGAGGACTACCGTGAAATCTATTCAGCGCTATCTTGCAGCCGTGTTGTGTTTGCTGATTTCCCCGGTCCCCGCAGCGCTGGCCGCGCCGGCAGATACGCCGCCGGCAGGGCAGATTAGCGCACTAATTCCGGCAGCGACCCTAAATGCCAAGACTGCCAAGGCAAAGGACTCGCTGCAGTGGAACGATCTGCTTAAGACGGAACACACGGGCCGCCTGCGTGTTGCCTTAGCGGATGGCTCCATGCTCAGTCTGGGCTCGGACAGTCAACTGAAAGTCCTGCAGCACGATACTGGAACCCAGCAGACCGCCCTTGAGATGAACTTTGGGAAGATTCGTAGCCAGGTAGTGAAGGTGACCCAACCTGGGGGCAAGTTCGAAGTCAAGACTCCGAATGCGGTGATTGGCGTGATCGGTACAGATTTTTATGTGGGCTATGCGAACAGCCAAACAACTGTGATTTGCTACACAGGCAAGGTTTGGGTTTTGCCATCCGGGAACGCCAAGGTCGTCAAAAAATCCGAGGATGCGAGTGCGGTTGAGGGAACGATTCTGGTAAACGCGGGGCAAATGGTCGTCGTTAGTGACGCGGCTCCTGTCGGTGGATTCCAATCGGGACCCACCCCACTCGTCGCGCAGCAGATGAGCATCGAAGAAACCGAGATGCAGATGCCAGCAGGCGTCGTGGCGCACGGTTCAACTCATCTTTTGCGGAACATCCTTCTCGGAACGGGGATTGCGGGAGCGGTTGCGGGAGCAGCGGTTGCCGTTGATGTGTGGAATGGGAAGCCCTGCAGGATTAATCGTAAAACTGGAAAATGCGGTTAGGTAGAGTCGTTTTCCGTGCGGGTTCGACTAGGTAGTTTCTGGGCGGCTACGCCTGCGACCGGCTTACCAATAGACTCCGCGCTCACATTTTATGACGCCTCCGCGAGAGCACTGGTCACGAAGGCTGGGACGCGTCTCCGCCCAGCAGGTTGACCTCGCTATCGCTCTCGTCGTAACTTCTGCAGGTCTTCTTTTGTTTGCCTTTGCCGGTATCGGTGGCAGTAGCCGTGCGGGTTTCCGTTTTCTTCAAAACATTGAGCAGCGTTCGTTGGATTTGCGTTTTGAGCTGCGGGGCCAGCGTCAACGCGATGATCGCATAGTGATCGTTGGAATCGACGAAAAGACGCAGCAATCCATCGGCTCCTTTCCGTTTCCCCGAAACCGCTACGCTGCCCTGGTTGATCGACTGAGTGTGGGAGGTGCGCGCGTCATCGCTTTCGACGCCACCTTTCCACTGCCCGAGAGCAATTCTGCCGTGCAAGCGCTTGACACCTTGCAACAAGGCCTTGGCCCAGGCGCACCGCCTCCTATTCGGAAAAAGATTCTGGAACTGAAGGAGATCAGCGATCAGGACGCTGTTCTGGCAGCTTCGCTGAAGCGCTCCGGCACGGTCGTTCTGGGCCACGTATTCCTGAATCCGGATCGCGCGAATGCTAACGACTCCAAAGTGGCCGAGGAATACTTCAATATTATTTGGGCCAAGGTGTTCCCCCAAATCTTGAAGGTCAAACCAAAAGACGGACGTGATTTCGATTTAGGAAAAGCTTGGTCGGAGCACGGAGGCACGGTCGCCGCTGGAGTGGAAGCGAACATTTCGGAGCTAGCGGAATCAGCAGCTTCCTATGGATTCATCGACATCAATCCCGATCCCGATGGTACGCTGCGCCATGCTCTGCTGGTGGTTCGATACCGCGATCAAGACTTTTTCCCGTCCCTGCCGCTGCAAGCGGTTCGGGAATACGAAAGAATTCCGGATCAAGACATAAAAGCATTTATTTCAGAGAACGGGCTAGAGCGAATTGAATTCGGCAGCCACTTGATTGAGCGGTGCCGCGACGGTACCGCCCTGATTAACTATGTGGGACCCTATGGTACGTACGCACATTACCCGATGTCGGACGTGATCAGCGGAGCGGTTCCGTCCGAGACGTTCAAAGACAAGATTGTTTTGATGGGCGCAACCGCAATCGGCATCGGCGATCTCCGCAATACTCCGTTCCAAAATGGCGAGGTTCCTTACATGGGAGTTGAGGTCCACGCCAACATTATCGACAACCTGCTGCATAGCGGCGACAAGGGTCGCGGGTTCCTGACGCGCAGCTTTCGCGAAGAAGCGGCCGATGTGGGATTCATTCTGTTGTTCGGACTTGCCTTTGGATTCGGGTTTAGCCGCGTCAAGCCTCTTTACTCGACCATCTCAGTCGTGTTGACGTTAGCGGCGTTTTCCTGGTTCGTGTATTCCAGTTTTTCGCACTGGGGCCAATGGCTTAGCTTCGTCATTCCAGCCGGGACGCTGGCTGCGAACTACGTTGCCATCACCAGCTTCCGTATGGTGTTTGAGGAACGCGAGAAGCGGAAAATTCGCAAAACGTTCTCCCAGTATCTGTCGCCGGGAGTGATTGCCCTGATTGAGAAGGATCCGAGGAAATACATTCGGCCCGGCGGGGAGACCAAAGAACTCACCGTCATGTTCAGCGATATTCGCGACTTCACCACTCTCTCCGAAGGGCTGACTGCGGACGAACTTGTGCACTTGCTGAACGAATACCTGGGTGCCATGACGGATATTCTGTTCCGCAGTCTGGGCACTCTGGATAAGTACATTGGCGATGCAATCATGGCATTTTGGGGCTCCCCCTATCCGCAGGAAGATCATGCGTCAAGCGCCTGCAAGTGCGCTCTGGAGATGATTTCTGGTCTGGAACAGCTGAATAAGAAGTGGCAGGAAGAAGGTCGACGCCAGATTGGCATTGGTGTCGGTCTGAACACTGGGCCGGTGAATGTGGGGAACATGGGATCGAACAAGCGCCTCGCCTGGACGGTGATGGGGGACAACGTGAATCTGGCGTCCCGGTTGGAGGGTTTGACACGGCTTTACAACGTAAAGATTGTGATCGGAGAGGGGACGTGGCGAAAGGTAGAAAAGAACTTCGTGTGCCGCGAGCTGGATAAGATTCGCGTGAAAGGCAAGCTGCAGCCTGTCAACATCTACGAGCTAATCGATGTGGCTGCAGCGAAGCCCAAATACGAAACGCTTCTGGCTGGTTTTGACCACGCCATGCGAACCTATCGTGAGCAAAAATGGGGCGAAGCCGCAGTACTGTTTAGCCGACTGGCCGAGACATTCCCTGAAGATGGTCCAACTCAAGTGTTTCTCAAGCGAGCGAGCGAATTCGACCAGACACCGCCACCCCAAGGCTGGGACGGTGTCTACGTTATGAAATCGAAATGACCGCGGCGGAATTGCAATTTTTGCGTAGCGGTGCAGCCAGACGGAAGCCTACTGGCGACATACCCCGTTAACGAACTCAAGTCCTCCTTCTTAGATGCCTTGTATGCGCGGAGTGGCTATGGTACGAAGATAAGGTGTCTCTCTGGAAGGTGCGATTGCGGACAGGCGGACGTGTGTTTGGATGGTATCGCGACTGCGCCACGCTGGTTGTCGCCTGCGCCTTTCTTGTTTCTTTGTCGGTACGGGCAGATGCGCTCTTTCCGCTCATTGGTCCCCAAGGTAGCGATCAAGAGATCAGCCACCCTATCATCGTCGAGCAAGGCCCTTCGTCCCGCAGGATTCCCGAACACAATTCTGCAACCACCGCCGTGTTGCAAGGCATAGTTCGCGATCAGCATGGGCGAGCGGTTCCAGCAGTTACGCTCGAACTTGGCATCGCTGGAGTAGCAAATTATTCCACTACAACCGACGTCGAGGGAATCTTTCGCCTGCGAGGGATGAAGCTTGGACGCTATGAGCTTAGAGGAACTCGCGAAGGCTTTCAAACGTTGAGAATTCCAGATCTCGCGCTCGACAAATCCAATTTGTTTACCATCGAACTTACGATGAAGTCGCTCGAAGAGCAGATCTGGCAAGGGAATTCCAGTTCCGGCCTGCCGGGAGCGGAACGCTTGCCGCCCTTGGAAGTTGCCCCGCCCGAACCTTATCCAGGACTGCGAGTCCGATCGAGCGAGCCCTTGGAACTTTTGTCCGAAGAGATCCTGCCGGCGTCTGCTAACTTTTCTCCAACGGTGGATCGCTGGACGATTGCCATGCCGGAATGGCAGCGTTACGCAAAGCAAGGAGACGTTCCCTATGTGAAGGGAAGGTGGTACGACCCTTTCAACCGGAACAAGCTCAAGGGGGATTATCCGATATTTGGGCAGCGCTGGTTTCTGAACCTCACAGGTACGAGCGAAACTGGGTTTGAGTTACGCCGCCTGCCGTTGCCGAGTGGGCTCGATCAGGTAAATCCCGGCAGCACAGGATTCTTCGGCCGCGGAGAGCAAGCTTTTACCTCGGAGAAGATCAGGGTCTCCTTCGACTTATTTCGCGGGGATACGAGTTTCCGTCCGATAGACTTTCGTATCCGTTTTACGCCGGAAGTGAGTCTGAATTTGCTACAGGCGCGGGAGCGGGGAATTGTAAATGTCGATCCTCGCCGTGGTACGACACGCTTCGACACGCATGCAGGACTGCAAGAAGGCTTTGTCGAAGCGAAGTTGCGCGATCTCGGTCCGAGCTATGATTTTGTTTCGGTTCGTGCCGGCATTCAGCAGTTCACCAGCGATTTTCGTGGATTTGTGTTTTCAGAGGAGCAGCCCGGCATACGCATCTTTGGCAACCTGCGGTCCAATCGCTATGCCTACAACGCTGCCTGGTTCTATTTCCTGGAAAAGAATACGAACAGCGGACTCAACACTCTCAAAAAGCGACAACAGCAAGTCTACGTCGCGAACCTCTACGTTCAGGACTTCATTGTCAAGGGCTACACGACGCAATTTAGTTTTCATCTCAATCGCGACTACGGTGGAATCCACTATGACGACAACGGGTTCCTGGTACGTCCCGCGCCGGTGGGTGGCGTGATCAACGGGAAGATCAATACCCACAACATCCGCGCCTATTATCTGGGTTGGACCGGTAACGGGCACGTTGGGAGCATCAATATAAGCCATGCTTTCTACCAGGCATTGGGGCATGACGATTTCAATGCGATTGCGGGCCGGAGGATCAACATCAACGCTCGCATGGCGGCGCTGGAGCTCTCTAAGGATAAAGATTGGGTGCGATACAGAGCATCTATTTTTTATGCTTCCGGCGATTCCAGCCGGCGTTCTGGAGCGTCCCGCACAGATGGCACGGCCCGCGGTTTCGATTCCATTGTGGACAACACACACTTTGCGGGCAGCGACTTCAGCTTTTGGGCCAGCGAGGGGATCCGGCTAACGGGAACAGGCGTGGGTTTGGTAACCCCGGGTAGTTTGCTGCCTGGTTTGCGGTCGAACAAGGAAGAAGGTCAGGCAAATTTCGTGAATCCCGGGCTGCTGCTGTTGAACCTCGGCGCAGACTTCACCGTAACTCCAAAACTGCGTGCTTTTGTAAATACGAATTACTTGCGGTTCATCCGTACAGAATCTCTTGAATTGCTGCTTTTCCAAAATCCAATACGGCACGGTATTGGGACGGATTTCGGAGCAGGCGTGGAATACCGGCCACCGTTGAGTGAAAATGTCGTGATTCGGGGAGGCGCCTCGGCTCTAATCCCTGATCGGGGCTTCAAAGATATCTATACAGGTCGAACGCTTGTCTCGCTGTTTGCCAAAGTGAAGTTCCAATTTTGAGCATGACCAACGCTGCCTTCAAAGCGGGTATCGCGGTGGTGGCGGCTACCTTGCTGGTGCTCGTTCAGCCGGTTCCGTCATGGTCGGCGCAAGCGGAGGCTGCGCCAGTACCAGTGCTTTTGTTGCAATCCCAAGCCGACGCCGACAGAAAATCCGCCGCTTGCTTAACCTGTCATACTTCGACCGACAGCCCAACTATGCATGGAACGGGAACCGTGCGGCTCGGATGTACGGATTGCCACGGTGGAAACAGCGAAATCAGGATTGCAGCCAACGTGATTCCAACATCGCTGGAATATAAAAATGCGAAACAACGAGCGCATCCGAAACGCGGCAAAACACCCGGCACAGATTCCACTGCCAACCCAGTTCGTGCCTACACAAACTGGTTGCAGGAAGACTGGGACTACATCCGGTTTGTGAATCCGGGCGACCTTAGAGTAGCGGAAAAGACATGCGGTTCCTCGGGCTGCCACGCCGCAGAGGTTCGGAAGGTCCAGACCAGTATGATGACCCACGGCGCCATGTTGTGGGGTGCCGCTCTCTACAACAATGGAGCCTTCCCGTTGAAGTCACCGCATTTCGGCGAGAGTTATGGCTCCGACGGGAAGCCGCGAAGGCTCACAACATTTCCCGCGCCCACGTCGGACGAAATCATCAAGAAGGGAGTTCTCCCTTATCTCGATCCGCTGGAACGTTGGGAAATCTCCCAACCAGGCAACGTCCTTCGCGTATTCGAGCGTGGAGGAACAAAACGCCCCGAGGTCGGCAATCCCGACTTGCTGGAAGATCCCGGTAAGCCTGAAACAAAACTGAGCGAACGCGGATTTGGAACAGGACTGCGGACCGATCCGGTTTTCCTGGGCCTGCAGAAGACCCGCCTTCTTGACCCGCTCCTTTCTCTACCAGGAACGAATGACCAGCCCGGAGACTATCGGGCAAGCGGATGTAGCGCTTGTCATGTCGTCTATGCCAACGACCGGTCGCCCGAGCACTCCGGGCGCTACTCAAAGTACGGCAATCTCGGAGAAAGCGCGACCGGCGATCCCACGATTCGTCGTAACGAATCAGGACATCCGATTCGTCACGAGTTCACGCGTTCCATTCCGTCAAGCCAGTGCATGGTGTGCCATATTCATCCCGGCACCAACATGGTAGCAACGTATTTTGGCTATACCTGGTGGGATAACGAGATGGACGGCGAACACATGTGGCCCGCCCAGCAGCACAATCCCAGCGCAGCGGAACAGAGCAAGGTGCAGGCCAAGAATCCTGAGGGCAGCGCCGCTCGCGGGCTTTGGTCGGATGAGAAGTTCTTGGAAAAGACTGGTACTCCGGAATTCAACCGCGAGTTACAAAATACCCAATTCGGCGACTTCCATAGTCATGGCTGGATTTTTCGCGCTGCTTTTAAACATGATCGACAAGGCCAGTTGCTGGATCACGACGACAGAGTTGTTCCATTCAGCGATCCGGACAAGTTCGCCAAAGCTGTGCATCTCAAAGATATTCATCTTGAAAAGGGCATGCACTGCATCGATTGCCACTTCGAGCAGGACAGTCATGGGAACGGAAAGCTTTACGGCGAGACGCGGAATGCCATCGAGATCGACTGCGTCGATTGTCATGGCACGATCCAGCAGCGGGCGAAGTTGATCACTTCGGGAATCGCGGCACCTGTTGGAGGTTCAGATCTATCTCGCCTGCGAACGCCTTGGCAAGAGAAGCGATTCTACTGGAAAGACAACCTTCTCTATCAGCGTTCCATGTTGGATAAAGACAGAGAGTGGGAAGTCGTGCAGGTCGTGGATACGATTACGCCTGGCAATCCCCGCTATAGCGAGAAGTCGCGCTTGGCGAAGACGGTAGAGAAGAATGGCGAAACTTGGGGCAGCGTGCCGGAGGATGAAACCAAGTTAGCCCACCAAAATAGCAGGATGACCTGCTATACCTGCCACTCGTCCTGGGCGCCCACCTGCTACGGCTGCCATCTTTCGATGACTGCTAATCAAAAGACTCCGATGCTGCACAACGAAGGACTGACCACCCGCAATTGGACCGCATATAACTTTCAGGTGCTACGTGACGATATTTACACGCTTGGCATCGATGGTACGGTCACCGGAAATCGGGTGGCGCCGGTGCGTTCCGCATGCGCCGTGCTGGTGAGTTCGCAAAACAATGATCGTGATTGGCTCTACTATCAGCAGCAGACGATTTCAGCCGAAGGCCTTAGTGGCCAGGCTTTTAGCACCTTTGTTCCGCATACAGTACGCGCAAAAGAGACGAAAGGCTGTACGGATTGCCATGTATCCCGCAACAACGACAACAACGCATGGATGGCCCAGCTACTGTTGCAGGGCACGAACTTTATGAACTTTATGGGCCGCTACGTATATGTTGCGGACGGGTCGCAAGGCTATGAAGCAGTGGCTGTAACCGAGCATGGTGAGCCCCCGGCTGTGATTGGCAGCGACTTCCAGAAGATTGCATACCCAGACAATTACAAGCAACACGTGGGCGACGGCTCTGAGCTGAGAGAAGCCTATCGGCACGCGGGGGCAGAAGCGCTGGATCTGCAGGCGCGCGGTGAATATCTTTATGCAGCTATGGGGAAGGGCGGGTTCCGCATCTATGACATCGCCAATATTGATAACAAAGATGTTTCCGAACGGATGGTTACCGCACCGGCCTCCCCGCTGGGGCAGCGCTTCTATCTGCCTACAAAATATGCTACTGCCGTTGCCACCCCGACAACTCTAGGAGTCGATCCGCTACGTTCGCATTTGAAAGAGAACGAAGAGCAAGCCGTTCATTTGATGTACGGGTTCCTCTACGTTGCCGACAAATACGAAGGGCTCATTGTTGTGGGAAACCCCGATCTCAACGCCAAGAGTCCCGGGGTAAGCACGCTACTTGATGGCAATCCCGCGAATAACTTTCTGAAACGCGCTGTTACTTTCAACCCTGAAGGCAAGTTGAATGGCGCCCGTCGCATTACCATTGCGGGCACGTATGCGTATGTTCTGTGCGATCGAGGACTGGCCGTTGTGGACTTAGAAAACCCGCTTCAGCCAAAGATCACGGCGGAGATTGGAGCGCCATTCCTAAAACAGCCACGCGGGCTGGCTGTGCAGTTCCGGTATGCGTTCGTGGTGGATCGCGAAGGACTCAAGGTGCTGGACGTCACCCATTTGGATCGCCCCAAACCGGTGCAGGGTGCGCCGGTTGCGTTGCAAGACGCACGCAATATTTACGTGGCCCGCACCTATGCTTATATTGCTGCTGGCAAGCAGGGCCTGGCCATCGTCAACGTAGAGAAACCTGAGCAACCTAAGATGGAACAAATCTTTAATGCAAATGGGGCGCTCGGGGACTCCAACGACGTGAAGCTCGGCATGGTGAGTTCGAGTCTTTTTGCGTATATAGCCGACGGAGAAAATGGACTGCGTGTGGTGCAACTGTTTTCCCCCGTTGACAATCCTGCTTTCAGCGGTTTTAGTCCACGCCCGACGCCGAAACTCATTGCGACACGCCGCACTCGCGGCCCAGCCTTGGCTATCTCTAAAGGGACAGACCGTGATCGCGCCGTGGATGAAAGCGGAAATCAGCTCGCCGTATTCGGACGCCGAGGGGCTCGTCCGTTCAATCGTGGAGAAATGGAGCGTCTGTATCTGCGGAACGGGGAGGTATTTACGTTAACCGATGAGCCGTCGGCCCCACCAGCCGTCGACAAAGTCACGGATGGCCAGTCTCAATAGCCAAATTTTGCGACTAGAAACTCGAATTTGCTTTTCCAGTTAGTTGCGGAATCGTAAAGCGTCCCTTCGTCCGCTGAGCCTTGCTCCAGTCGTGATACTGGTGACACTCGAAGCAACGTCCTTCAGCAGCTTCCTTCGAGGGCTCTCGGTGGCACTGCTGGCAAGTCCTTACACCCGGCAGAAGAACATCCGACGTTTCGT
Source organism: Acidobacteriaceae bacterium (assembly GCA_043749225.1). GTDB lineage: Bacteria > Acidobacteriota > Terriglobia > Terriglobales > Acidobacteriaceae > JANXUC01. Next base: position 18,191 of record JAYVEP010000095.1, on the reverse strand, counting down.
GGCTTTCCTTGGCACGCGCGTGGCAGGCTGTGCAGGCCGTCATGCGGTGAGCTGCGTGGTCGAAGTTGGCATGTGTAAGCCAACGCGCCGCGATGTTGGACTTCGCAATTTCAGGAAGAGTCCCCGTTGAAGGCCGGATGGTGTGGCACTGCTTGCAAGTCTTCGCCCACAGGAGCCATTCCGCGTCGTCGACGCGAAAGGCGATCCACTCTTGGGCAGTCCGGGCGATCCGAGGGATACGAGTCTGCCCTGGAATCTCGCGACTGGGAGGCTCGATCTCGTGGATCGCTGCAGGGTGTGCAGCAATGTATTCACCAAAACGCTTCACCAGGAAGGCACGCACAATCTCGGGCTTGTTATGGGGAACCTGCTCGCTTGCAAAGCGCCGATCAAACTGCAAAGTGTGGCAGCCAGCGCAGTTGCTGGAGAATTCCGGTGGAGCCATAGGGGCATTCGATGAGACTGAAGTTCGTGGAAGAGTGTTCAGCTGAGATATGAGAGTGGTACTGGCGGCATCCGTTCCAGAGAAAGGCCAGCGCTCAGTTGTGTCCGCGAAGGCCCCCTTTACTCGATGGCAGTCATCGCAGAGTAATTGTACGGGCGTATTGTTTGGACCTAGCAGGCCCGCCTGCATGTGGAGATAGTGATTCAGGCGTATTTGCCCTGCATCTACTGCCTTGGGCGACAAGGCAGAGAATTCCGGATGCTGCGTCAAACTGAGCACGGAGACAGCGAAATGCGGCCGGCCTTCGCGCGTTTGGAGGCTGCTGTGACACTGGGTGCATGCCGCAGTTGCAGTTGCTGACAACCGCAGAGATCCTTTGTGCTCAATGTGGCATGAGCCGCAGCTCGGAGTGAATACTTGGCTTGCGTGATGCGTTGGTGCGTCATGACATTCCAGGCAAGCTTGGTCGCTGGCATGTTCAAAGAAAGATCCCGCGTTTTGCGTATGACACAAATTGCATTGTTGGGTGAACACAGCATGTGCCTGCGCCAGGGGCCCGCTGGAGTAGGTCTTCTTGCCACCTTCAACGCGTTGCACTACGAACCAAAGCATGACGACCACGGGGACCAGTACGGATAGCCAGAACCGCCAGCGCCGCAGCGTATGCGGGCGAGCAAAATATTGCAGATCAATCCGTTTTGCGAGCTGTTTGGTCGTCCGAGCGCGTCGCAGCATCGTGTTCTGTTCCTAAAAAAGTCTAAAACTTCAGTGCCACCACTGCGTGCCACGCTCCCAAAAGTAGCAGCGCATACGAGAGCGGAACATGCACCAGAAGCCATCCGTGAAGAACCTTGTGCAAGCGATTTTGCTGGTCGAGTTGGCGCTTCTCCTCACAGATGTTCTCCAAATCATCCACATTCGAATGCAGAGACACTGGGAGAAGCACGCGTATTTGTTGGAACATTGCACGGGCCTGCGCTGGAGTTCCCAGTCTGCTTCCGTGCGTCCCAGGCCTTTCGAGATAAGGCTCAATTTCACTTTCCATAAACTGGCTGAGTTCGCCGCTCGCCCGGTCGCCGCCTTGCAAGCCCGATAGGATGGTGAGATTCGCCGTGACCCCCGCGCCTGCTGCTGCTGCCCGCTGGTGTTCGCTTGATCGAGAAACTTCGCCTTCCAGGGCGGCGCACGTCGCTTGGACAAGCTGGTGAGCTTCCGTTAGGAGTTGGCCGCGGACTCGGTCGATCTGCTCGTGGATGGTTTCCATGGGAAGGCGCGTTGTGTGCATTCTTGGCATGAAGTGCTGGAGAATCGCGCCCAGAACTCCACTGGCGAAAACGACAACAAATATCCACATGAGCGCGCGAGTCAGCGGTCCGCCAAAATGAAATCCGCCATGAAAAAGAATTAGAGGGAAGCTTAGAAATCCCAGCCATAGATGCCCGCGCATCCACCACTGCGCCCGTCCCACTCGCCACACGGGTACCTTCTTGCGGAGTCCTAGTAGCCCGGCGAAGAGCATGAAGGCGAATCCAACGCTGCCGTAGGCAAGGCCGATTGCGCTGCTACCCCGCGGCCCCCCCGTGGCACGCAGGCTATAGGGGATATAGATGCCTGCTGCAACGGTCAACCCAATTGCGCTGCCAAGAAACCATTTGCGATGAGTCGCGTCGATGAGCACCGTTACCTCTTCAGCGGATTCGACTGCTGCAGCAGTCCGGCAAAGAATTCTGTGGGATTGACGCGATGTGCCGCATCATGTGGGCAAGCATAAACGCAACTCGGTTCTTCATGGTCATGACACAAATCGCAGGAAGTTGCTTTTACGCGAGTGCTGGCGATCTTGCGCCCGGGCATAACCGGGTCGTCGAGTTCAACCGGGAAAGGATGTAGATTGATGTTGCCATAAGGGCAATTGTTGGCGCAGAGTCCACAACCGATACACCAATCTTCAATGATCACTTCCAGAGAGTTTCGCCGCCGGATCGAGCCGACAGGGCAGCCAACCATACACAACGGATCGCGACACTGGCGGCAGGAGGTCGCTACAAGATATTTATCGAAGCGCACGCCCTCGCGAACCAGGCGGCTGACGCCATCGTGAGCATCCGCACAGGCGCGCACGCACTGGTCACAACGTGTGCAACGGTCGAGATCGAGCACGAGCAGGCTCTGTGCTTCCATGAGCCCGTTGGCAAGAAACTGATCGACAGGCACGTTTTGAATCTGGGTTGCGCGTAAACGGTTCGCATCCATGCGCTCGTGCGCGATACTCTCCAAACTGCGGCGGACCTCAGGGAAGCCTTCCAGCATGAGGCGAAAATCCTCAGCCGCGATTCGGACCACCTCTACGTGGTCGAGCGCGACACAGGTTGCGGTTCGGGGGCTGCCGGTGAGCAATGCAATCTCCCCAAAATATCCACCGCGCGCGAGATATGCGAGCACCAGCTCTCCTCCGGGCCGCTCCTCGGAAACCTTCACAAAGCCGATGCGCACCAAATAGAAACTGTCCGCAGCCTCACCTTGGCGACAGATTACTTGCCCAGGATTGAATCGAAGCAACTCCACCCGCTCCCGCAAGTGATCGATAAAATCTTGCGTTAGCGGCGCAAACTCCGGGACGCCGCGCAGATGAGAATCCAGAGCGCGCTGCCGGTAGTTGCGCTCGAGTTGCGCTCGGAAGGTTTTATTGCGTTGCAGGATGTCCAGGACGTTCCGGAGCATTTCCAGCATCACGCAGTCAGTTTGCGCCCGTACCGTAGCTGAGCGCGGGTAGTAACTCATGCAAGTCATTTCGCCAAACAAGTCACCGGGATGGAGTTCCGCGATGGGGCGGTCGTATGGGAGGTCTACCGAAGCATCAATCGGAATAAAAGGCCGGCTGGATTCTTCGCTGCGAACGTGCTCCTCGCGGGGCGCTAACAGGCTTTTCAAGCGGCTGAAGAAGCCTTTACTGCTACCCTCTGTCTTGACGTGAGCGATAGGGCTGGAAAGAAACACCTCCGCCGTGCCTTCCAAAATATAAAACGCGGTCGAGCCATAGTCACCCTCCCGGCAAATAACTTCGCCAGCGCGAAATCGACGCTTTACCACGGCTTTCTGATTTAATTCAAGAAAAGTTCCTGAGACGTTTTCGAAGATGGGCAGGTCAAGCAGTTGGGCCGGATCCAGGACCTCTCCCTGGCCAAGCGCGGTGCCGACGACGCGCTTCGTCGTCAGCGCTCCGGTGGGGCAGGAGACCATGCATTCTCCGCATGAAACGCACGAAGATTCACCCATCGGCAGGTTGTTGTCGAACGCTATTCCAGCCTGGTAGCCCTTGCCGCGCCGTGCCAGTACCCAATTGTTGCGAATGTCATCGCACCCTCGGATGCAACGGTCGCACAAAATACAAGCTTCGTGGTCCACGGCAATGACGGCAGAAGAGTCGTCTTTTCCACGAGGCGCTACCCGTTGCGGAAATCGGGACTGCTCGATCCCTGCTGCGGCAGCGAGCTGTTCCAATTCGCAGTCGCCCGAATGTTGCTGTCTGGCACAAGGTGCTGGGTGTTCCGACATTAGCAACTCAACCAGAGTATGCCGCGCAGCCAGGACGCCGTCCGTGCAGGTCTTTACTGTCATACCGGCTTCCGCTTGCCGGATGCAGGAGGCGGCGTAAACGCGCTGGCCGATATCTACCACGCACACTCGGCACACGCCGACTGGATTTTCGTTTTGCTGGTGACACAGGGTGGGAATCGCTATTCCATGGATGCGAGCCGCATCAAAAATAGTTGTTCCGGCTGGAACCGACACTAGAGTACTGTCGATCGTCAGCTGAATCGAAGGAGCGGTATCGATGCTCATGCCACCCCTCGCAGCGGGAAGCAGAAACCCGCGGGACAGCGTTGATGCAGGATATGCTCGTCGACCACCTGGCGGAAATGCTTCAGTACCGATGCAATCGGCGCGGGAGCGATCTGTCCGAGTCCACAGATTGACGTCAGTCTCATCGCAGAGGAAAGCTCTTCCAGCAATGCCATGTCGCCCGCCGATGCCAAGCCCTGTGTCCATCCGGTGAGCACCTCGACCATTTTTTGGGAGCCGACGCGGCAAGGCACGCACTTTCCGCAGGATTCATTGCGATAGAAGCGGACGGCATTCAGTGCCATGTCCAACATGCAGCGCCCTTCGGCACAAACCACGATGGCTCCTGATCCAACCATGGAACCTGCCGCTGCGAGTGCGTTCCAGTCCAGCGGCAGCTCGGACATAGATGCTGGCAGGTATCCCGACGAAGGTCCGGAGGGCGCGAACGCGAGCAGCCTGCTGTTCCCGAGAATACCGCCCGCGTAGTTCTCGATAAGGTCGGAGTATTTTGTGCCCATGGGAACTTCGAAGACGCCGGGCCGATTCACGTCGCCGCTGATGCCAACGAACTTCATTCCCACAGAGCCGTTCGTGCCTTGTGCCTTGAACCACTCCGCACCGCGTGCCAGAATCGCTGTGGCAAACGCGAAGGTCTCAACGTTGTTGATGACGGTGGGCTGATTCCACAAGCCGTTGGTCCCGGGGAAAGGAGGCTTATTCCGAGGTTCAGAGCGTTTACCTTCCATCGCTTCCAGCAGCGCGCTCTCTTCGCCGCAAATGTAGCCGCCGGGGCTGACGAAAATCTCGAGATCAAACGTCAGGTCGCTGCCTAGGATTTGCGAACCCAATATCCCTGCGCGGTAGCATCGCTCGATCTCTTTCTGCAGAACATCACGAGGAGTTTCGTATTCGTGGCGGATATAGAGAAATCCCTTACGCGCACCCGTGACCAGCCCGGCCAGAATCATTCCCTCAATCACAAGATAGGGAACTGTTTCCATGATGAAGCGATCTTTGATCGTGCCGGGCTCGCTTTCGTCGGCGTTGCAGACAATGTATTTTTGCGGCGGCGATTGACTGTCTTCAGATTTCGGCGACAAATGCGCATTGCGGACCAGTTCCCATTTGTTGCCTGTGGGAAATCCCGCGCCGCCCATGCCGCGCAGCCCGCTTGCTTTCAACGCTGCCAAAACGCCGCTCCAGTCGCGCGTTTCAACAAAATTACGGACAACGGAGTAGTTCGGCGAACCACTGTAAGGATCCGATACAACTGGCGCTTGGACTAGGCTCCGACGTTCCGGGGGTACTTCGCGCCCTATGATCGCATCGCGAATCAACGCTATAGCGTGGCCCGCATCCATGTTTCCATAAATCTGGTCATTCACGGAGAGTGCGGGAGCCTGATCGCAACGCCCTAAACAGGAAACGTCACAAATCGAAACGTCATTGGCGCCAGCGGTCCGAAAAGCCTGTTGCACTTCAGCCTTCAGATTGGAGGCACTCCGAAGATGGCAACTCATATCCGCGCAGACTCGCACTTCAGCACGCGCCGGAGGTGTCAGATGAAAGTGTGGATAGAAGCTTGCCACCGCATGAATCTTGCTCAGGGGCACATCGATTTTGGTGGCAAGCGACCGCAACTGTTCGCCGGGAAGGTAGCCGAACTGCTGCTGAATCGTTCTAAGCTCGTCGAACAATGGCTTACCCTCGCGTTCCACTCTGCAGCAGAGCCAATTGGGATTTGAGGAATCTTATCGCGAAAATCAGGTTAACGGAATGGCTAGATTGAGGCGAGGCAGCAGCAACCCAGTCCGGCCCGGTTCGTCCGGGTCTTCCATTGATTATTGATTTCGCGGAATAGAATTAGGTATAAGCAAAATTAGACTTCTAGCGGAGTTGCGGCCGAATCGCAGCAAGAACGGAGCCGGACCATCGACGCCAAGGCGAAAATACGACGCAACTTTTGCTTCGTCTTCCTGGGGGTAGCGCTTGTTTCCCGCGCTGCCGCTGAGGATGTTCGCGTTGGAAAGTACAACGGCCCCGGCGGATGTGCTTCCAGCAGTTGCCACGGCAGTATCCTGCCAAAGCAGGTCACCAGGGTTCCGCAAAACGAGTACAGTATTTGGGCCAGCCAGGACAAGCATGCGAGGGCTTTCCAGGTCCTATCGAACCCCGTATCCCTGCGGATTGCGAAGATCCTGAGGTTGGGTCGCCCCGATCAGGAGCCGAAGTGCTTAGCCTGCCATGCCTTGTCGGTGGCGGCACCCGAACGTGCAGAGTCTTTTGAACTGAACGATGGTGTTAGCTGCGAGAGTTGTCATGGGCCTGCTTCCGGATGGCTTGGGCCGCATACAGTAAAAGACTGGCCGCATGAGCGTTCGGTGAAAGAGCTGGGGATGATTGATCTGCGCGATGTGGCCATCCGAAGCCATATTTGCCTGCACTGCCATCTTGGGACGGCCGAGAAATTCGTGGATCATCAAATGATCGCCGCAGGTCATCCCGATCTCACTTTTGAGTTGAATCTATTCAGTTCCGTTATGCCGCGTCACTGGAAGGATTCGAAGGATGCCCCCTACTCAGGAACGAAAGAATGGGCGGTGGGTCAGGGCATGCAGTTGCGGGACAGTTTAGCGCGGCTTGCTCGGCGCGCTCGCAGTTCAACCTGGCCTGAATATGCGGAATACGATTGCTTTGCCTGCCATCATAGTTTGACCAAGCCCGAGGAAAGCTGGCGTCTGATCTCCGACGGCTACTATGGCAACCGCACGGCTGGCGTGCCAGCCTGGAATGCTTCTCGATATATCGTATTTCGATACGCAGCCAAGGCGGTTGATTCCGCTACTGCAAGCAAGCTTGAGTCTGAAGTTTCAAGCCTCTCTGGGTTGATGGCTCAACTAAGCAGCAATAAAGAACAAATCGCGGCGACTGCGGAACGAGCGCAGGCCTTGGCCAGCAGTCTTGCCCACGAGCTCAATGATCGCTCTTACGACCGCGCATTCACCTTGCAGGTCATGCGCAGCGTTGCTGCAGACTCACGCACCGTCTCCGAGCAAGGGCAGCGCACCGCGGAACAAGCTGCTATGACTCTCGATTCGTTGTTCGTTTCCTGCCAACAAAATGCAAGCTTCCCAAATGAAGCGGAATTGCATGCGGCGATCAACCTGCTTTTCCAGCAGTTGGAGAATCCTTCGGCCTATAACGCTCCACGCTTTGCTGCACAGATGCAAAAAGTTAATGTGTTGCTTTCACGAGAAGCCGTTAAGCCATGAGCAGCAAGCCATCTACGCCGCCGCAACCTCCTCTAAATCGTAGTTTGCCCACCAGGGAACATCAGCGCCTCGCTGAGTCGTATTCCGGAGCCGTTGCTCCTTGGCGCAAATGGGGTCCCTATGTAAGCGAGCGCTCCTGGGGTAGCGTTCGAGAGGACTACAGTCCGGACGGATGTGCCTGGGAATTTCTGCCCCACGACTGGGCGCGCAGCAAGGCGTATCGCTGGGGTGAGGACGGTATCGCTGGCATCTGTGATCGCTATCAATTGCTCGTTTTCGCCTTGGCTTTCTGGAACGGCCGCGATCCAATCCTGAAAGAGCGCATGTTCGGGCTCTCCGGGAATGAAGGCGTCCACGGCGAAGACGTAAAAGAATACTGGTTTTATCTTGACAGTACTCCCACGCACAGTTACATGCGGATGCTCTACAAGTATCCGCAGCGCGAGTACCCGTATGCCGAGCTAATCGAGAAGAACCGCCGAGACCGGACGGGCGGGGAGTACGAACTGCTGGACACCGGAATTTTCGCTGACGACCGCTATTGGGACATTTCGGTCGAGTACGCTAAGGCTGACGCTGAAGATATCTGCATACGAATTGAGGCCTTCAATCGTGGTCCCGAAGAGGCCGATCTCCATCTGCTGCCTCATTTGTGGTTTCGGAACACATGGGCATGGGGCGAGTCGCCGCTACAGGAACCTTTGATTCACCTGGCTCCGGGCGGTATGGATGAAATTCTTCTATTGGCGAACGACGCGCGAGCTACTCCGCTCAAGAATCTGCAGTTTCACTATTCGCTTGGCCAGCGGTATCTGTATGGACCCTCAAGCGGTCAGCCTCTTTTTACTGACAATGAAAGCAATGCCGAACGCCTCTACGGAGCAACCAGCCGTAAGCCGTATGTGAAGGATGCATTTCACCGCCATGTGATCGGCGGCGAGAATTGCGTGAACCCGGCGCTAACTGGAACAAAATCCTGCATTGACTACAAGGTTCGTGTGCCGGCGCATGGCTCTCATGTGCTGCGCTTGCGACTGTCTCCCGTGCCTCTTAAACAGCCTCTCGATCAAGTCGATGCGATTGTGCTGGAACGGAAGAAAGAAGCGGACGAATTTTACGCTGCGATCCATCCTTCCCAGGCCTCTACAGACGAGAAGACAATCCAGAGGCAGGCATTTGCTGGCATGTTGTGGAGTAAACAGATCTATCTTTTCGATGTCACACGCTGGTTGGAAGGCGATAACCCGAATACGCCTCCGCCGGAATCCCGCAAGCACCTGCGCAACATCCACTGGCGGCATTTGAATTCCATGCGCATTCTGTCGATGCCGGATAAATGGGAATTTCCCTGGTTTGCTGCTTGGGACTTGGCATTTCAGTGCATCACGCTATCGTTGGTTGACCCCGAATTTGCTAAGGAAAATCTCTGGTTGCTTTTGTTCGAGCAGTTCCAACACCCGAACGGACAGATTCCCGCTTATGAGTGGGAGTTCTCCGACCTCAATCCTCCCGTGCACCCCTGGGCTTGCTGGCGCGTCTATCAGATTGAGAAAGAGCGCGCTGGAAAAGGGGATATCGTTTTCCTCGAAAAATGTTTCCATAAGCTCCTAATCAATTTTGCCTGGTGGGTGAATCGCGTCGACAGCCAAGGTAACAACGTGTTCGAAGGCGGATTCCTCGGGCTGGATAACATCGCCGTCATTGATCGCGGGGAAAAACTGCCCAATGGAGCGATTCTTGAGCAATCCGACGCCACCGGTTGGATGGGGCTATTTTGCCTCTACATGATGCGCATCGCTCTAGAGTTGGCCCGCACCAACCGCGTCTACGAAGGGATGGCGACCAAGTTCTTCGAGCATTTCATTTACGTCGGCGCCGCGATGAAGCGACTTGGTGGACGCAAATATGCCCTCTGGGACGAAAAAGATGGTTTCTTTTACGACACGCTCCGCTATCCAAACGGCGAGTTCCATAAATTTCGCTTGCGTTCCCTGGTCGGGTTGATCCCTCTTTACGCAGTAGAAGTCCTGGAGCGCGATGACATTGAAGCTTTTCCGACCTTCCTCAACGATATTGAATGGTTCATCAAGAATCGCGCAGATTTGGTCGGAGACGCCTGCTACAAGATTGGCGAAGAGAAGACGCGCTATGTGCTTGCGATTGCTGATTCCAGTCAATTCTCGCGTCTGCTGGCGCGCATGGCGGATCCGGAAGAGTTCCTGTCACCATATGGTTTAAGGAGCCTCTCTAAGTATCACAAAAATAACCCCTTCCGCTTCGGCGGAAGTCAGGTCGGCTACGAGCCTGGAGAGGCCGAAGTGAACATTAAAGGTGGGAATTCAAACTGGCGCGGCCCACTCTGGTTTCCCACAACCTATTTGCTGATTCACTCTCTACTGCGGTTTAGCGATGCGCTCGGCAAAGACTTTGTGGTGCCTACGGGAGAGACGGCGACGTCACCCCATGGCATGGCAAGTGAAATTGCAGATCGCATGATCAGTATTTTCAAACAAGATTCCGACGGCAGACGTCCAGTATTCGGAACGTACGCAAAGTTTCAGCAAGACCCGAACTGGCAAAATTGCCTCCTCTTCCACGAGTATTACCATGCCGATTCCGGTATGGGCCTTGGCGCTAGCCACCAAACTGGATGGAGCGGGCTGGTCGCGAACTTGATCGATGAGTGGCGGCGCTAACGCGATGCCCAAGCGACTTCTCTTCGCCATCGGACTACTACTGGTTCTGATTGTCTTCAGCATGGCGGGGTACCGCTTGCTCGGTGGGCCTGAGATTACTTTCTTACAGGCCCTCTACATGGCGGTAATTACGCTGGCTGGCGTTGGCTATGGAGAAATCGTGGACACCAGCCACAATCCCGCCCTGCGAGTATTCAACATCGGGATTGTCATTGTTGGCGTGGCTATGACAGTTTACGTTTTCTCGGTTGTGGCTGCGTTTCTGGTGGAAGTCGAAATCTCAAATCCCTTTTGGAGACGCAGAATGCAGAAGCGTATCAGCGAGTTGCAGGACCATTTCATCGTGTGCGGATTGGGAGATACGGCGCGCTATGCTTTGGCGGAGCTCCAGAAGACCGGCACCCCGCACGTTGTGGTAGAGGTGTCGGAAGACATTGTCCGGAGGCTGCGTGAACTCCAGCCTGAGATTTTCGCAGATCTGCTTTACGTGGTTGGAGACGCCACTGAAGAAGAAGTTCTGGAGAAAGCGGGTATCGGGAAGGCGAAAGGCCTGATTGCCGCGCTGCCGCATGAGAAGGACAACTTGGTGGTTACGGTGTTAGTTCGCCAGCGTTTTCCTAAAATGCGCATCGTAGTTCGTTCTGCCAGTAGAAAGTTTGCGGACCGAATGATGCGCGCCGGGGCCAATGCCACGGTCTCTCCCAGCCATATCGGCGGTCTTCGGATGGCGAGTGAGGCGATTCGTCCCCACGTGGTCGGGTTCCTGGACATCATGCTGAAACAGCAAAGCAAGACGATGCGAGTGGAAGAAATTGAAGTGCTCGCGACTTCGCCATGGGCAGGACGCGCCTTGCGAGACCTGAACCTAAAGGGTCGTTACAATCTGCTCGTCCTAGGTCTCAAGAACCGTCCGGCCGAAGCCGAGGGGGAAGTAGTAGTAAACCCGCCGGATGATGCCACAGTTTTTGGCCCTAGCGTAGTGATTGCGCTGGGGGACACGAAGGATGTTCAACGTGCTCGCCAAGAGGCGAGCGCATGAGTTACGAGCAGGCAGCGCCGTTTCTCTAAACCGCTTTCTGCAGGCCTATCGCCAATTGGCGCAGATGCCGCCACCTTCTCTTCGCGAGTGTGCGCTCGGCCCAATCGTAAAGCGCGTTGCTGATTTGGAAACAAGAACGCCAGTTTCGACAACAGTGGGCCCCGAGGCGGTTCTTAAAGCTGATCCCGACCAGATCGAACAGATGCTCATTAACCTGATCCGAAACGCAGCCGAGGCGGCGTTGGAGCGACCGCGAGAGGGAAGCAACGGCAATGCGGATTCTTCCGGCCAGGACGCTCCCGAAGTCCACCCCACTGGGAGACAACCAAAATAAGATGCGGTCGTCGTCATCGAAGACAATGGCGCGGGCTTATCGAATGCCCACAATTTGTTTGTGCCCTTCTACACGACAAAAGCGTCTGGCAGCGGCATCGGTTTAGTCCTTTGTGCGCCAGATCGCCGAGGCCCACGGAGGTTCCATCGAACTCTCGAAGCGCGTGATCGGTGCAGGCTGTGTTGTCAGAGTCGTCCTGCCAGGAATGCTGTCGCCGTCCAGGTCTTTCTCAGGGGGAGATTCCCAAATCGGGACTGGCGGCTGGCCGCAGGTGCAAAACGGGCGCTCCATGTGACGGAATACTGGCACAGCCTCGATTTTCTGCGCAACCCAACACACACAGCAGAGTTGTGCGAGTGTCGACGAGTTTTCCACCATGCTTTGCAAACACGAATCTGCTATAACGGTTGACAAGCAAATCGGTTGGCGCTATCGTCACCGCTTGGCAAAAGTGAGAGTTGGTTGTGTACGGGGACCAATATTGCTCGAAACAAACTGGCACCGCCCCACGGCCAATTCTGCGCCGCTCCGCAGGGTCTTGCGGGCATCCGAGCACATACTCCAGCATTCGCGGTGGAAAACCAGAGCCGCACACATTTTCAGAGAACTGCAAATCCCGCCTGTCGCTACCAGAGGGATCGTCAACAATCTACGGAGGCTATTGATGTTTTCTAAGAGAATTTTGTTCCTCGCGCTGTTTGCTGTGGTGTTCGTCAACGGCTCCCTTTTGTTTGGCCAAGCCAACGGAAGCTTTTCAGGCACGGTCTCCGACAAAACTGGATCGGTAGTTTCAGGCGCCAGCGTGAAGGTGACTTCGCAGTCCACAGGGTTTTCTCGCGAGGCAAAAACTGATGGCTCCGGTCACTACACAATCCCGCTCCTGCCTGTGTCGAACTACACCGTTCACGTTGAAGCGCAGGGTTTTCAGGCCAACGAGCAGAAAGATGTCCAATTGCAGGTGGAAGAGCGTCGCGAACTGAATTTTGTGCTCGCGCCGGGTTCGGTGACTGAAAGCATTGAGGTTACAGGCTCGGAAGTTGCTGTCGAGACTTCGAACGCCACGCTAGGGCAAGTCATTACGTCGCAGCAGGTCGCGCAACTTCCTTTGAACGGCCGCAACTTCGTGCAGCTGGCGACTTTAACGCCGGGAACGGTGCAGGAAACCAATCCCAACAGCTTTTTCAACGCTGGACCGAGCAGCGAAGTTTCGACTCGCGGCTCCTACTCGCTCTCCGTAGGAGGATCACGCGCCCAAGCGACCGACTGGTTGCTGGATGACAATGACAACAATGAACTTACGGCAGGCGGCATCGCAATTCTGCCCTCCATCGACGCCATTCAGGAATTCAAGGTCCTGACGTACAACTACTCAGCACAATATGGCACGCGAGCTGGCCCAACGGTTTTGGTCACGACGAAGTCCGGATCAAATCAGTTCCACGGCTCCGTATTTGAGTTCTTCCGCAACACCAAGCTCGATGCTCGCAGTTATTTTGCTGCCGAGCGCCCAAAGTTCAACCTGAACCAGTTTGGCGGGGCATTAGGCGGCCCAATCCAGAAGGACAAGACGTTCTTCTTCCTCGATTACCAGGCGAAGAGACAGCGTCGGGGCACTCCCTTTGCGGGAATCGTCCCCACACTAGCAAATCGAAGCGGCGACTATACTATCGATCCGTTCGGCCAAACGCGGGGTGACATTCTCAAGTCAACCTATCCGAATCTAACCAACCCTTACAGCGGAACCCCCTATTATTGCGATGGCGCAGGTAACCCCACGCCAGACCCGGGAGGGCTACAAGCGGCCACCCCAAACCCGTGCAACAAGATCCCTCTTGATGCGATTGATCCCATCGGCCAAGCTCTGATTAATCTCTACCCAACACCAAACGCTTCCGGTTCCGCTGGTTTCAACTACGCGAATGTTCCTGTACGAAAGCTGAACGAAGGAGAGTTTGACGTTCGCCTGGATCACAATTTCTCCACCAAAGACTCCATTTTCGCGCGCTTTAGCTACGACCAAGCTACCTCCTTCGTTCCCGGTGGGTCCCCGGGGTTTGCCGAGCAGAGTGCATTTGCCAGCACACAAAACATCGACAATCACGGACGTAACATTGCTATTTCAGAGACGCACGTCTTCTCTGATCGCAACATCAACCAGTTCAACATCGGATTTAACCGTATTTTCAACCACATCTTATCTTTCGGTGACCGCTCTTGCGCCTCGGCAAAACTAGGCATTCTCGGTGCTAACCTGGATAGCAGCTGCCCGGGTGCTCCTCCGGGCCTCAGCCAGTCCAAGAAGGATTGCATTAGCTGCGGCCTGAGCTCGGTTCTTATGTTTGGCGGCTACTGGTCGTTGGGCGACCGTGGGTTCGCTCCCTTCCAGGGCGGTACGAACGTTTATTCGGTGTCGGACTCGTTCACCATGATTCGCGGCAACCACAACCTCAGCATAGGCGGCGGCATTCGAATCAATCAAATGAACGTGCGCACAAACGGATTCCAGGATGGATTTTTCCTGCAGTTCGGTGGATACACTAACGATTCATCGGCGGACCTGCTCTTGGGACAGGTCGGTGGCGCGATTCACGATCAGACTTTCAAAGGCGCAACAACCGGGCGACGCTGGAAAATGTTTCGTCCTTATGTGCAGGATGAGTGGAGGATTAGCAAGAACCTCACCGCTAACATTGGCGTAGCTTGGGCTTTCGTAACTCCCATCACGGAAGCTCACGATCGGCAGGCAAATTTTAACTTCGCGACAGGGAAGTTTCTCATTGCTGGCCAAGGGTCGGATAGCCGAGTGGGGGTTAAGTTGGACAAGTCGGCGATAGAACCTCGCATTGGGTTGGCTTGGAAGCCTTTCGGCAACCAAAATACCTCCATTCGTGCGGGCTATGCCATCTTCCACGATTCCTCCTGGAACCAGGGTGCACAGGGTACATGGCAAAATCCCCCCTATTATGCCGAATCGGATAATTTCAATTTTGGCCCCGTACAGTTTGGCCAGACTCCCTGCCCGTTCCAGAATGCATCACAGCCAGCGGCTCTCGATTGTGGCCTGGCAAGGGGCTTCTTGCCAGGCTTTACCGCTCCACCTGATCCAGCGTTCTTTACCGGGACGATCCAATCGCAGAATCTAAACTTCAAGCAGGGAGTGGTCCAGCAATACAATCTCAACATTGAGCATCAACTGCCGGGAAATGTTGTCTTGACCATGGGCTATGCGGGCGCACACAGCACCCACATCCTGGTGGATGGGCAAAACCTGAATATTGCGTCGCCTACCGGTTGTGGCGTCAACCCCGGGTATACGTTGGGCTGCGGAATTGCGAGCGCTCCCTACGGACCCTTTACGAACGTGGCCAATATCAATGACATCGGTCGAGCTGCCTATAACTCCTTGCAAGTTAAGGCCGAGACTAAAAATGCCAAAAGTGGATTGTATGCTTTGGTGAGTTACACCTATGCCCGCAATATGGATTCTGGTTTCGCAGACGGCGTAGGAACAGGTTTGGGCGCTTCCTACTACCCGTTGCCGAGCGCGAAAAAATTAGACTGGGCGCTCTCGCAAGTGAACCTGAAGCGCAACTTTAGCGCTAGCGTGACCTATAACCTCCCTTTCGGAAAGGGCAAGCGCTATGGCAATGATTGGAGCGGCGCAGAGAATGCTGTGCTCGGCGGCTGGGAAGTCGATTTAATCCAGAGGGTCAACTCTGGATTCCCAGTTTTTATTTTCGACAGCCGTAATAATTCTGGCGTGTCCTTCAACACCGGAGGGAACAATTTTAATCGGCCCGATCAGACCTGCGACCCCGTTTCGAGCAGTCCGACACTGAAGAGTTGGTTCAATACGAGCTGTTTTAAGGTGGCACCTGACGGCCAGCTAGGCAACGCAAACCGGGCGCCACTCGATGGTCCGCGGTTCATAAATACGGATTTCTCGGCTATCAAGCACTTTGCGTTGCCTTTCCGCGAAGGCCTGGGATTGGATTTCCGAGCCGAGTTCTTCAACATATTTAATCACGCGCAGTTCGGGCAGCCCGACCCGGACGTTCGTTCTGGAAACTTCGGACGCATCATATCGACGGTCAACGATGCCCGCTTGATTCAGTTTGCCCTCAAGCTGAACTTCTAGCGCGAGTTACAATTGGAACATGAAGACTCAGTGGATGGGACAATTATTATCCCCATCCACTGAGTCTTTTTCGCTCGGGCCAGAAAATCTCGTTTGCAGCGAACCATCATGACGATTGGAAATAGAAAGAACCGATTGCTTCGCCTTTTTACTGGTTGCGCGCTGATCCTTTCGCTAACCCTTCCTGCCTTCCCCGATGAATGGAAGGCGAGCCACGCGCTCGTCCCTCCCAACGGCGTGATGAACTTGACGGACATGCCTGCGCCTGCGGAAGTCTTCTTTCCTGGGCCGGACGACCCTTCCGGCGCCGCTGCCTGGCTCGAACAAATCAAGGCTTGGCGGGCGGATCGTCGCGTTGGGCTTCGGTATGACGGCGCGCAATTCAATCGTCCTGAACTCGAGTGGACGCAGCATGTTTTCTCGCAGGTGCAGCTGCTGATTTGGGACCGCAGTCTCTACGATCCCGAGAAGGGCGAATACACGGTCAATAAATTTCTGGACGTGACCGAGAGCCGTATCGGACCTATTGATGCTGTGCTGATTTGGCATGTCTATCCCAACCTTGGCGTCGATGATCGCAATCAGTTCGACTTGCTGCGCGACCTCCCCGGCGGCGTTCCGGCGCTTCGGCATGTTGTGCAACAGTTTCATAAAAGAAACGTGAAAGTCTTCTTTCCGTTCATTGCCTGGGATACGGGAACACGGGAAGAAGAAGGTTCGCGAGCGCTGGCGATGTGCCGCCTGTTGAAAGAGATTGGGGCCGATGGAATCAATTTCGACACGCTCGAGAGTCCACCGGCGGAATTTTTGCAGGCGTCGGAGACCGTGGGACATCCGCTAGCGTTGGAGCCGCAATTTGAGCCGCGCGACGAGGCGCTGGCCTGGACCAATCTCGGATGGAATGACTGGGTAACGTGGGAGGGAAAGCAATATCCCTTTGTGCCAATGGTCGACAAGACGCGGTGGATGGAGCCTCGCCACACGGTTGCCGTCACGGATCGCTTCACTCGGGACAAGACGGACAGCCTGGAACACGCCTTCTTCAACGGCGAAGGCTACGCCGATCTCGAAAACCTTTGGGGCTTCTGGTACGGATTGAATGCGAACGACGCGGAAGCGCTGCTGCGCTTTACGCGCATCGAGCGGGCGATGGCCGACTATCTTCGCAGCGCCGATTGGGAGCCGCATACGCCGACCTTGCAGGCAGGAGTGTTTGCCAGCAAATTCCCGGGCCAAGCTGGCACGTTGTGGACCATCGTGAATCGAAACGAATACGCCACGCAAGGCGAGCAGCTCCGGGTCGCTTATCGTGCAGGCATGCATTACTTCGATCTGTGGCAGGGGAAACAGCTGACGCCTGTAATTCGCGCTGCTGAAGCGACGCTCAGCTTTGAGATGGAGGGGCGCGGATTTGGAGCGGTGCTCGCGATCGACAGCAGTCCATCGAGTGAAGTGCGCGATCTGCTCACCTTGATGGCGGAGCGTTCGAAGCGCCCATTGTCGAGCTATTCGCGGGAGTGGAAAGCTGTCCCGCAGACGATGGTTGAGATGCCTCCGACGAAGCTAGCGGAGACAACTCCAGCGGGCATGGTGCGCATTCCAGAACAAGATTACAACTTCCAGGTGCACGGCATTGAAATCGAGGGCGGTAACGATCCCGGCCTGGATGTGCAGTATCCGTGGGAGGATATCGCTCGGCGCTTTCATCAGCATCGCGTGCATGTAAACAGCTTTGATGTGGACCGCACGCCGGTGACGAATGCCGAGTTTAAGAAGTTTGTGACCGCGACAAACTACCATCCGAAAGACGATCACAATTTTCTGCGCGATTGGAAGGCGGGAAACTATCCCGCAGGCTGGCGGAACAAGCCTGTAACTTGGGTGTCCATTGAAGATGCGCGGGCCTACGCTGCGTGGGCAGGGAAGCGGTTGCCGCATGAATGGGAATGGCAGTTAGCTGCGCAGTCTGTCGACGGTCGGCCGTATCCGTGGGGCAATGACTGGAACACAGCCGCAGCACCAGCCGTCGATCACGGTCGATCAAGAGGGACGTTGGCCGACGTGGATGCTTTTCCGAAAGGCGCGAGCGAATTTGGAGTCCTAGACCTTGTCGGAAACGTGGCGCAGTGGACGGACGAATATCGCGACCCGCACACGCGTGCTGCCATTGTGCGCGGAGGCGCGTCGTACCAGCCGCATGGCTCGATCTGGTATTTTCCGCAGACTTACAAACTTGGCGAGCATCAGAAATATTTGCTGATATCGCCGGGGCGGGATCGCGCGGGGACGATTGGTTTTCGCTGCGTGGTGGACGCGCGGTAAGTTCATGTAGGGCGAGCATTCCTGCTCGCCAGCTTTTGACTTTGTCTCAGGTAAAACCCGGCGAGCAGGAATGATCGCCCTACACGAGCCGCTGCTAGC
>JAYVEP010000094.1:0-13118 GCA_043749225.1 Acidobacteriaceae bacterium | reverse complement strand
GGGCGGGCGGAAAGAAGATCATCACGGTCAATGCGCTCAACCTCACCCCCGATGCTTCAGGGATCTCTTACTTCGACGAAAACATGTTTATCGAGGTGATTCGTAACGGAGGCTTCCGAGCGCGGCCATTGGCGAACATCATGCCTTGGGCGTTCTTCCGCAACCTGACGGATGATGATCTCAAGGCAATCTTCGAATATCTGCATTCTCTGAAGCCGATATGCCATCACGTGGACAACACCGAGCCTCCCACCTACTGCAAGCAATGCCGGACAAAACATGGCCTGGGCGCCATGAACTAGCCGGATATTTTTCCGTGGCCCAATTCCGAAGTGCGGTGACATGGTTGCAACCCTCTGCAATCACGAAAGTGGTGCGATTCAACTAACCTACTTTACGCCCTCGTCCCGAAAAGACCCCACATTTCAGGAGGATTCCATGAAAGGTTCTCTCTGCACGCAAGAGGGCATCCGATGCCTGTCGTTCTGTGCACTGCTCCTGTTCACAGCCTGCGCCGCTGTCGCCGCCCAGTCGAAAGATGTGGTGACCTATCACAACAACTTATCCCGCACCGGACTCAACTCGGGGGAGAGGATTCTCACCACCAACACTGTTAGGGCGCCGACCTTCGGCTAGCTATTTACCCTCCCGGTGGATGGCAAGATTGATGCCCAGCCGCTGTACGTGTCCGGACTTTCCATTCCGGGCAACGTTAAGCCACAATGTCGTTTACACGGTTACCGAGAACGACAGCGCCTGCGGGCTGATGAGATAACCGCGGGTGGCCCATTCAAGTCGTCCTTTAACTTGAGTGGGGTAGTTTCACCCGGGCGCAATGCCTGCCCTCGATCCGTTGACGCTTGCGTGCCGCCCACTCGGATTCTATTTCTACGCGTCCCTTGCAGCCGGTCGAATACTGCAGAAAACTGGCGGGTGGCCCAGCCTCTCTCCGACCTTGACTTATTTTCCCATACCGAAGCATCAGGTGCACCATCCCCGCGTTTTTGCGAGGGTGGGAGTACCCACACTTAAGATACTACTGAGCTTCGTCGCGTTCCGAAAACATCCGTGTTCTATTGTGTCAACATTTCGAATTTCTACCCTTCACAAAACGAAGGGTGGGCCCCCCTTTTTCTTGGTTGTGCCAGCGCGATCAGAAGCTGGGTCATCCCCCCAGCCTCTCCGCCCATGCGGCAAACGCGTGCCAAGCGGCAGTCTGGCCGATGGGGAAGCGCACTTGCTGCACAACGATCAGGAAGGCGCTTGCCCAGATGGTGGCTCGATGAACTTTGCGGGTGGACCACCAATCGTAGGCCATCAGCAGGAGCAGGAACCCGTAGGTGATCAATGTCGCCTGCAGCGGCTTTCTGTGGACCATGGAGAAAGGCCAGCGGGCGACAGCGGCGATCATGAGACCTGTTGTGGCAATGAGGATGATGCGCTTATGAGCGGCCGGATTGAAGCGAGCACGGAAGGCGGAAAAGACGAGCACGGCGAAAATCAGTACGTCCGTGATCGGGATGATGTAGAAGGTCTTTGGATCGATTCCTGGAGGAGCGGAGGACCGGGCCAAAGAGTTGGTAGCCGCCAAGACGCCGACGACAACCATAAGACATGCCAGGAGGAAGCCCGCTATGCCGAGGCGGCGGTGAATATCCACGCGTCCGGCGGCGACCAGCGAGGTCTGTGTTATCAGCAACAGTATCCAGCAAGAGAAGATAGCACCGTGGATGTGAATGATCCGGCTGGGAAGCGGGGCGTGGAATACTCCGGCGAGGTAATAAGTGTGCGCAAAGCCAAGAAAAACGGTTACTAAAACCAGCAGCGCCATGCCCGAGAAAAAGAAATGATCGTAACGGCGACCTGGAGGGCTGGCGTGAACCTTTGCGGAATTGCTGGCATCTGCTGCGGTTGTTGCCATTGTGCCTCCAAATTGCAGGAATTCATCGAGAGTGCCCGGTGGTTTGGGAAGAGGGGAGGATCATATACCAGTTAGGGGGTAGCGTGCGGAACGGTCTGCTCAGCGAGTCTGGAAATCACCTCGGTAAAGGCGGGCGCGTTACTGTGGTCATTCTCCGAGGGTGGCCCAGCCGCTGATCTCTCCGGTACTACGAATGCAACGGGGTGCCCCCATCCTTCGCGCAGTTTGCGAAGGGTGGGTAGTGCAATATCCATTTTGGAACAACTCCCCGGCTTATTAAGCCGCGTCCAGACGGACATAAACCATCTTGTCTTCCCGCCGGCCCTGCAAGTCTTCTTCCCGGAGGCGACCCTTCCGAATGAGCGCGCTGAAGACGAAAGGAAGAACCGAATACCTGTAGTCGTACTCGCGGTCGATCTCGGTGCGCCGCTTGGTCAGATAATTTTCCAACTCCCACACTTCGGCAGGTTGCTGGATCTTTTGTGCCATACTCTTGGTTTTCTGGATGACTGCATCCAACTCCTGCTTGAGAGCCCGGTCAAAGGCCTTGCGCGCGATAACTTTTTCCGCAGCGGACCATTTTAAGTTGTGCAAAGGGGCGTACCTGTTCCTGATCTGAGAAATGAACATATCCAATCCTCCGTCGAGAATTATACGGAATTGGTATTGTTTTTCAAGTCCCAAGTTACTGTTTCTGGAGACAAGAAGACCCCCACCCTCTTCGCAAAGTACGCGAAGAAGGATGGGGCACCCGGCACGACATCTGCTATACAATCCTACTTTCAATAGCTCCCATTGACTCTTATGACCCTTGGACAGATTGCCAGCACTCTCAGCGCTCGTATTGACGGCGGATCGCCGGATCTCGAAATCACCGGAGTTGCGGGGATTGAACAGGCCCAGCCTGGGCAAATCACATTCGTCGCGAATGCGAAATATTCCGCGCGGGCCAAGACGACGAAGGCATCGGCTGTGATCGTAGACGAGAGTTTTCCGGTGGTTGAAGTGCCTACGCTCCGCGTCAAGAATCCTTATTTGGCATTTGCACGAGCGATTGAGTTGTTCTACCAGCCGCCACAATACGCGCCTGGAATTCATCCTACGGCCGTGATTCATGCATCCTCTAAAATTGGCGAGGGGTCGCATATTGGGCCGTACGTAGTAGTCGACGCAAATGTTGTCATCGGCAGGAGCGCGATTCTCCTGGCTCACACTGTCATCTATCCCGGCGCACGCATCGGAGACAATTTTTTTGCTCACGCGCATGCCGTTGTGCGCGAGAATTGCAGACTCGGCGACAATGTGATTCTGCAGAATGGTGCAATTATTGGCGCGGATGGTTTCGGCTTCGCCAAAGATGATTCTGGAAACTGGTACAAGATTGTGCAATCCGGCCCAACCGTTTTAGAGGACTCCGTGGAGGTGCAAGCCAATGCCTGCATCGACCGTGCCAGCGTGGGCGAAACACGTATTGCGCACGGCGCGAAGATCGACAACCTCGTGCAGGTGGGTCACGGATCCAGCGTGGGCGAGAACACTCTTCTTTGCGCGCAAACTGGACTGGCGGGCTCCACCGAAGTCGGCAAGAACGTGATCTTGGCGGGCCAGGTTGGAGTGGCAGGCCACTGCAAAGTTGGCGACGGCGTTGTCGCTACAGCGCAAACTGGAATTCCTAACGATGTGCCTGCTGGGAAAATTGTCAGTGGCTACCCTGCTATGGATAACAAGCTTTGGCTGCGCTGCGTGGCGATCTTCCACCGGTTGCCGGAACTGGCTAAAGCCCTGCGGCTGGGGCGGTAGAGTTCGTTCTTGAGGCCGAAGCGGCGACTGCTTCGGAAGTCGTGACACGATATTCGAGCGGCAGGCCCGCCTCAATGCTTTGCCGAACAGCTGAAGCAAGGGCATCCCGATCGGTAAATTCCTTGGGATCGATGGCTGGGTGAAAGGTCACACTAACTTTGCCCGGCCGCAATCGGAACGTCCCTTTCGGCATTGCCTCGTGAGCGCCAACGATCGTAACCGGTACGATTGGTACTCCACACTCCATCGCCAGATAAAACGGACCGCGCTTGAAGGGCAACAGCTTGCCATCGAAAGAGCGCTTCCCTTCTGGAAAGATTGACATGCTCACACCGCTCTCGATTACCTTTTTTGCTTCTCGCACAGCCGCGATTCCGGCATCGCGATTTGCGCGGTCAACCGGAATGAACGACCCTAGACGCATGGCCTTACTCAGAATCGGATAGTCGAATAGTTCCTTCTTGACCATCACAGCCGTGCGGCCGGGGATCAAGGGCAAGAACACCGATGGATCGATATTCGAGGTGTGATTCGCCATGAAAATGAACCGCTGATCGGCAGGAATCTTTTCTCGGCCAACCGCTTCAATCCGCACCCCGACCAGCTTGACGCCAGCCGCAGCACACCACATCGCAACACGATACAAGAGGCTGACATCCCCGGTGATGAGCGTGTGCGGAATGCAGACCATCGCAGCCAGCAGCAACGAGGCGGCCCAAAACGCGAGCATGATCCACGCGCGAATCAATTCCCTGCCCTTTGTGGCGGCGCAGCTAACCACAATTTGCGGTGCGCCGACTGTTCAGGCGTTACAACTTCCACGTCAACGACATCGTACTGCGAAGTTTGGCGCGAACCCAATTTCCAACTCAGCTCGCGCTCGCTTCCATCGACTGCGCGAATGCGTACACGCAGAAGGTCGCCTGGAGCGCGCCCGCGAACTTTGGCCTCCACGCTTGGGGCCGGAGCAGCGCCGTCTACCGACAGGATAGTGTCGCCAACAACGAGCCCACTCTTCTCCGCATCGGTTCCTGGCGTAACTGCTATCACGACGGGCGCAGCATCGAAATTTCGCGACGCCCGGAAGCCGGAGTCGGGGACAGCTTTCTCGTGCACCACAACACGAAGTCCAACCCAGGAAAGAAATTCGTCATAAGGAATCTCCTGCGTGCCTGCGACATACTTATGGAAGAAAGCTCCGAAGTCCCCGCCACTCACCGCTTCTGCCGCCTTCCGTATACCTTCGGACTCGTTGAAGTACTTTCCCTTCTTGGCGTAGGTCTGGTTTAAGTAGAGAAACAAATCACGTAGCGATGCGTCGTCATGGCTGGCCTTCCGTATGGCCAGATCCAGCATGACGCCGAGTAGGAGCCCTTTGTTGTAGTAAGAAACACTGTGCTCTGCTTGCCTGTAGGAAGGATATTTTTCCAGCCAGGCATCCAGGCTGGACTCCTCCGCCGATTGCGTGAGGTGTGCGGGGCGGGTCTGGAGAGTAGTGATCTCAGTCGATAACTTTCGCAAGTATTCCTTTTCGTTCATCAGTCCGGCTTGCACCAGGGCTGATTCTCCGACCGTACTGGTGACACCTTCACTGAACCAAAGCGCGCGTGTGTAGTTCTCTTGGGTATAGTCGACCGGCGCCAGCGCCAGCGGCCGAATTCTCTTTACATTCCACAAATGAAAGAATTCATGTGCCGTGACCGAAACCCAATCGTCAGGACTTTCACGCAATGAGCGAGCACTCAACTCGATGGCAGTCGAATAAGCGTGCTCCATCCCGCCGCCGCCATGATCCGATGGAAAATGGTAGATGAAAAGATAATTTTGGAATGGGCGATCTCGCATCCATGTAGTTTCGGTATGCACGATCTTGCGCACAGTATCCTGCAGGCGCGCAATATCGTAATCCGCTGGGGCGGCATCAACGACGATGCGGTACTTCCCGCCCGCGCCCAGAAACGAAGTTTCCTGAAATCTTCCTAGCTCGACCGGAGAATCCACCAGGGTGTCGTAGTCAGCAGCCCGCACTTCGTCTGACTTTTCGTTGTCTGGAGCAAGAGCACAGGCCAGACGCCAACCCTCCGGGATACGCTCAAACTGCACAGTCGTTGGCGCGGACCGCGCATCCACTGGATACACTAGAATCTCGGCAAAGTTGAAAAATCCATGTTCGGATGAAAGCTCCGCACCAAACGGTCCGGGTTGATCTGCGAGAAGCTGATATTCGATCACTCCCCCGCGATCAAGGCCGTTGACGCGCCAAAGACTCTTGTTGAGTTTAGTGACACTGCGGGGGGAACCGTCCGTCCCCGTCGCGCGAAACCAGAGCACATACTGGGAGAAATCTCGGACCTGATACGTTGCGTTCCAGACGGGTAACTGAAAATCACGTTGGGCGTTACCAGACGGAACTTGGATTTCAACGCGAATCAGATGCTGCGCGGGGTTTTCCAGAATAACTCTGTAGTGGGTCGGCGGGAGGGACATCTTATTCTCAATGGGAGCAGCCCAGCCCTGCCCTGACACTGCCAAAACAGTCAACAAGAAACACTCGAAGACGTCCTTCATCCCAGCGCCGTGCCTTGCTTCAATGCATTGTTCGCAGCCAGATCGCGCAGGCGTTGCGGCAATTTCTCGTAAATTCCACCGAAGCCGCCGTTGGAGAGAATTGCAATCACGTCGCCCGGACGAGCTTCCGGCGCTACTACATCGACGATGCGGTCCGCGTCTTCCAGAATACGAACATGGCGTCCCGCCTGTGCAATCTGCGCAGCCATAGCGTTCACGTCCAAGCGCTCGGCTTCGGGTATCGCATCCATCTTGAACACTTGGGCGACAACGATCTCATCCGCCCCGGAAAGACTCTGAGCCAGAGCGTCCTGAAGCACTCGCCGGCGCAACGTATTGGAACGCGGCTCAAGAATGACCCATAACCTTCCGCTTGGATAACGGCCTCGCAACGCGGCTAGAGTGCCCGCAATGGCCGTTGGATGATGTGCAAAATCGTCGACGATGGTTACGCCATTTACCTCTGCCTTAACCTCAAGGCGACGTTTCACGCTCTTGAAAGTCTTCAGTGCGGCAGCTATTTCTGGCACGGTGATGCCGTAATTCGCCGCCATCGCGGCAGCCGCCGTGGCGTTCATCACGTTGTATTCGCCAGCCAGTGAGAACTCGAAAGTCGCCCACTCCTTGCCGGAACGCAGGACTTTCCACGTTGTCGCCGACGGAGTCATCTGGAGGTCGGCGACACGCCACATGGACGACTCTTTGAAACCGTAACGCTCAACCGGACAAAACGCTTTCGCCAGACAACGATCCAAACTCTCTCCAGTATCGTGCGCAATAATTTTGCCGCGACGCGGAACTAAGTTGACGAGCCGCTGAAATGCTGTTTCGACGGCTCGCAAATCATCGTAGATATCAGCGTGATCAAACTCCACCGAGGTAAGAATCACACCATCAGGAAAGTAGTGCAGAAACTTGGGCCCTTTGTCGAAGAAAGCTGTGTCGTATTCATCGCCTTCGATGATGAAGTTCTTGCCCGATCCAACGGCAAAGCTGCTACCAAAGTTTTCTGCAATGCCGCCGATCAGAAACGACGGATTTCTGCTACAGGAATGGAATATCCACGACAGCATGGATGTAGTCGTCGTCTTGCCGTGAGTACCCGCAACAGCCAGCACTTCCTTGCCACGCAGAAATTCGTCGTGCAGAATCTGGGGCAAGGAACAGAACGGAAGGCGCTGATCCAGGACGTGTTCCAATTCCACATTTCCGCGTGAAACTACATTACCAACCACGACCAAATCAGGGCGAGGCTCAAGGTTCGTCGGCGAAAACGGCTGCGCCACGCGGATTCCCAGCGAAAGCAGGAAATCCGACATGGGCGGATAGGCAGCCGTGTCCGAACCCGTGAGTCGGTGCCCACGCGTCTGCAACAGCCCTGCCAGCGATGCCATTGCGGTGCCACAAATGCCGATCAAATGAATGTGTTTAGTTTGACTCATGCGGTGGTTGCCGGCTCCAAGAACCTCAGTTGTACTTGCTGCGCTGCTACATCCAGCGACGCTCGAATGCCTATGGGCAGTGTAATATTCCGGTGGCCGACATGTCCTGAACGCAACCCGAACGCAATCGGAATGTTCAGATCACCAACAACGCGGAGGACAACTTCCTCCAGCGAGAAGCCTTGCTGCGGGTGCTGTATGCAGTCATTCATTTCTCCAAAGACAATGCCCCGCACACCCTCAAACTTACCGGCCAGCTTCAGATGCATCAACATGCGGTCAATCTGATAGGGCTTTGCGGCGACGTCTTCCAAAAATAGAATTGTTCCGTTCGTCTGAATTTCATAAGGAGTACCAAGAGTCGCCACCAGCATCGGCAAGCAACCGCCGTAAAATGTTCCCTCTGCTTGTCCGTTAAAAAGCCCACGGGCACCGCCGTCCGCAACATCCCAGGCCGTTAGACCCAGTAGAGCAGCATCCCAGGAAGGGATGTCCACTCCATCTTCCGAAGTAAAGTCTTTAGCTAGCATCGGCCCGTGAAAAACGGCCAGTCCAGCTTCATCGCACAGCAGCGTCATAAGAGTTGTGACATCGCTATAGCCGACGAAAATCTTAGGGTGGCGCCTGATGGTTTCTATGTCGAGCCAGGGCGCAAGATAATTGCACCCATAACCGCCGCGTGCGCAAACGATGGCTCGCACATCCTCACGCTCAAACATCTCGTGCAACTCACGCGTCCTCCGTTCGACCGAACCAGCAAAGTACAAATCTTGTTCTAGAATTGAATCGAAATAAAGCGGCTTATACCCCATGCGCTGTAGGCGGGCACACCCCGCCCTCAGAGCCTCCAGCTTGATATTGCTCGCAGGCGCCACGATGCCAACCGTATCTCCCGGTCGTAACGCTGGTGGCTTGGTGCGTTCTCCCATCGGAGAGTGCCTCCTCAAACCTGCCACAGGAAATCTCCAGTGCAGACTAGTCGAGCAGACCCGAGCAGAAATATCTCGCCGTTTTCCCAGCGCACCGTTTGGGAACCGCCGGGGGCGTGTACTTGCACCGGAGACTTCGCGCACCCTCCCGCGATTGCCGCCACCGCCGAAGCGCAAGATCCGGTACCAGAGGACTGCGTCTCTCCCGCGCCTCGTTCAAAAATCCGAATCTCAATATTGTCGGGATCGATCACTTTCACGAATTCCACGTTCACACCATCTTTGAAATGTTGGTGCGCTCCGATTTCGGCACCTTGCTGTTGCCACCGCTCAGGAAAGTCATCCACAAACAGCGCAAAATGTGGGTTCCCTGTCGAAACCGGAATCCCAGTTACTCTATCAGCGGTCAAACGAAGCGTTAGAGCATCGCCCACTGAAGCCTGCCCCATCGCCGTTTCGAATTCGAATTCTGCACCAGTATTTCTTGTCAGTACGCAAATCTTGACCCCGGCGTCCGTCGCGATCGCCACGCGGTCTCGCTCGCCCGCGCTGCCAGCATGTTCCGAAAACCAATGTGCCGCTACGCATCTCGTCCCATTGCCTGAAATTTCTGCCTTGCTCCCGTCCGCATTAATCAAGCGAATCTGAATGTCCGCACTGGCGTTTGTAGCGGAGGACAGCCACTCCACCCCATCCGCCCCTACTCCAAAATGGCGATCACAAATCCTCCGCGTGAACTCAGAATGATCTCCGGCAACTCTCGCTGAGTCGACGATCAGGAAATCATTTCCGCAAGCCGTCGCCTTCACAAAAGGTATCCTCTGCGCACTCAACACGTTCATCGCAGCCCCCTATTCATGATCGGTGGGCCCGCCGCTGTATACGCTTTCGATCACCTTCGACTTCTGCATCTCCTCAACCAGACGTTTCTGGTCCCGATAGGTCCCATTCACCGTAAACTGCACGCGATAACGTTGAGGGGTGCGGGCAATCTGCCCGTTGTCCATCATGCGATGTTCTATTTCCCGAATGCAATTTACCTGCGCAATCACATCGTCCGAGCTGTTTCCAGCAGCTTCGTAAGCAAACACCATGATCTTGAGATTGAAAATGTCCTCAATCCGCCCTAGAGTAAAAAGTATCAGCAGCACCACTAGCGTCGCGAAACTTGCTGTCACGTAAAGCCCACCGCCGACGGCCATCCCGACCGATGCAACAACAAAAAGCGTGGCCGCGGTCGTAAGACCACTCACCAGCCCGCGCGCATGCAGAATCGACCCGGCACCAAAAAAACCAATGCCCGGAATAATTTGCGAAGCGATACGCGTCGTCTCATTCCCTTGCGAAAGCGCGATAGAAAGCAGCGTAAACATGGCCGCACCGAAACAAATAAACATGTTCGTGCGCAATCCTGCCGGACGGTGTTTGAGCTCCCGCTCAAACCCAATAACTCCGCCTAGAAAAGCCGCCAGCATTAGGCGTACTAGCGCGTGAGCGGGAACAGTGGAAACCGCCTGTTGTACAAAATCGGGCATATCATGGCTCCCGCGCGACTTCCTTCTGTGCGCGACCCCACCTGAAATGTATCACTCTGAGATGGACAATTGTGCTTGTGGCGTTGACGGAACTGATTACCGCGCGCGGTAGATCGTCGCGCGAGGCTGCCCCTCGACGTCAACGGATAACATCGTCGCAAGATGATGCTGCTGCGCCGAAGCGTCGACTGGGTCGCCTGCAAAGCCAACTGCATAGTCAACGAACGCCGCAGGATTCCGCAGAGCGCGGGGCCACAATCCTTCAGGATCAACCGGGCGTATCCAAAGCCGTTGATCGTTTTCGTTGATAACTCGCTTCAATTCGAAGCCCGCTCGCTGCGGCGCGCCGGGGTAGTCACGCAAAGCCATCAAGATGGAGGATTCGCGTGGCAATCGCGAAAGCTCCACGGCCAAGCGCTCCTGCAACTGCACACGCGATTGCATATTATGCGTGGCTTCCAGCAGACTTGCAGGCTCTCTTGCAGCTGCGAGTGTTCCCCAAGACCACAAGCCAATCGCTATAGCAGCAAAGGCCGTGTGACCGCCCGTGCCCGGTATTTGCGCCAGAATCCAGTTCACAGCGAGCGCACTGAACACCGCTACCCCTGGCAGCGCCTGCAACCCGTAACGCAAGTTGTATTGCCCGAACGGCCACCAGGCAGGCACAAAGATTGGAACACCGCTGTATGCTACGGAAAGCGCATAGAACGGCAGCGGAATCCAGAGGATCAGTAGTGGCCAGCACTTCCGTCGCTGCGCGACGACGAGCAACGTTCCCGCAGCTGCTAACAGGAACCAAAGCTTTGCTGCAAAAACGCTAGGAGAAAGATTCATTTCGGCCGCCCGCATGAAATAGAGTTCGGCAACAACTAAGTCCCCAGTGCCTGGATGTGGCGGCTGCACAATGCGCCGTTCGATAGCTTTAGCCGAATAAGGTCCGTTCGCAAACTCGAGAGGATTCTTATAAACACTTGCGTTATAGGCAAGCCACAACACAGGTCCAGCTGCGCAGATCAGAACAAACGTCGAAATGGGCTTCAGCAGCATGCGACTTTCGGCGTTGTTCCGGTTCCGCACAGCAATCAATAACACCACGATGGTGGCAGCACTCACTGCAAACCATCCGTCGTAGCGAGTCATCGCGCACCCCGCAAGACACAAAGCACAGCGGCGCAACGATCCTCGCGCTATTGGAACTTCTCCAGCCCTCACTGCCTGCGCAAACTCCGCGAGATGCACGGCAACCCACACGAACAACGCCAGGTACAGTGGTTCGGTCATAGCAGTTGTCTGGAGATAGATCAAACTTGGATTGCCCGCAAAGACCAACACGGCAAACCAAGGCGTGATCCTTTTCGCGAACATTGACTTCGCGAACATTGACGCATTCGATTCCGATTCATACTCCTGTGCAGGCAGACATGATCGCATCAGACGAAATATTCCGATCACAGACGCAACATACGCAATCATGGATGGGATGGAACCGCCCACCGCAGTCCGCCAGGCCCAATTCCATATAAGGAATGGAATCATCAAAATATGAGGTAACGGGAGCCAGACGGTACCCAACTGCAAAACTCCCGGCGTGCGCGAATCAAAAACGCGGCGAGCAATGTTAATGTGCCCTTCCGCGTCTCCGTAAAGAAGTATTTGCTTGTGGTGAAAGTAGTAGAGGAAGGCCAGCAAGGACGTGCAGGCCGCGAGGCCCGCGACAGCCCAGCTTTCACGGTCCCAGCGGCGCGGTTGCATCATTATTATTCGATGTGCGTCAGTTCGCGGAAGATCTCAAATCGCTCTGCGATCTCTTCCCGCTCCAGATTGCGCAGCCTGCGCGTGCCAAAGTCTTCCACCGCAAAAGACCCCATCACACCGCCATAAAACAAAGCGCGCTTGAGCACTTCGCGATTCAGCTCGGCCTGCGACGCAATGTAACCCATAAATCCGCCTGCGAATGAATCACCCGCGCCAGTAGGATCTTTCACTTCATCCAACGGCAACGTTGGTGCGCGAAAAGGATGCCGTCCAATACCAAATGCTCCTTCGCGAAAGAAAATAGTCGCTCCGTATTCGCCATGCTTAATGACCAAAGCCTTTGGACCCATCGCCAAAATTCTTTGAGCGGAACGCTGTAAGTTGCTGTCGCCGCCAAGCATCTTCGCTTCGCCGTCATTGATCAAGAGCACATCGATCAGCCCAATTGTTTCGCGCAGTTCTTTGGGAGCACCCTGAATCCAAAAGTTCATGGTGTCACCGCCCACAAAGCTAGCACCTTTCATGTCACGGCAAATCGAGGCTTGCAGCGAGGGTTGGATATTTCCGAGGAACAACACCTTCGAATCTCGATACTCGGCTGGAATCCTGGGCTGAAACTTCTCAAAAACATTAAGCTCGGTAAAGTCCGTTTTAGCTTCGCTCAGATTCTCAGTGTAGTGACCACCCCAGCGAAAAGTTTTCCCAGGAGCATGCTCGATCCCACGTGTATCGACTCCACGGGCTCTCAAGACACCTTCGTGCTCAGCCGTGAAATCGTCCCCAACCACAGCAACGACGCGCACATCCGTAAAATAACTCGCTGCTAACGAAAAAAACGTAGCTGAACCGCCTAACTCATTTTCGACTTTCCCCGAGGGCGTCGCGATCGTGTCAAATGCCACCGAACCAACTGCAAGTATGCTCATTCTTCCCTTTTTCTAATTAAGATATTTATCAAGAAGTAAACTTAACTTTTGCCGAGCGTCTGCTGGAATCTTGCTGCGATCGGTAAGAATCGCGTGCGCCAGCGCCGACCCACATTTGCACGAACGCTGTGACGGCATGGACGCCACGGACTGCCTCACAACTTTCGCCGCGTTCTCCGCATTCTTGTGCAGCACAGCCACAATTTGATCGACCGTAACCGCATCGTGCGACGGATGCCAGC
>JAYVEP010000093.1:0-13160 GCA_043749225.1 Acidobacteriaceae bacterium | reverse complement strand
CCGACGATGCGATGGATCTCCGCAGAGACCCAACCGAGCCATTTGTCTTAGAAGCTCACTTCAAAGCCAAACACTTTGGTGAAGGCGCTTACAGGCTCGCGTGGAACCGGCGAGACAAGTGGCGCGAGACTATAACCCTCAAGAAATCCACTCAAACCAAAATCCGCAACGGCGATCAGCTCTGGGTCCAACGAGATGCTGCCGTTTCTCAGGAGCTGTTCAACGAAATTGTGCGGGTGTTGGCGTTGACACCATCTTTCGCCGCGAAAGAACCCTGGATTGAAGGCGTAAAGAGCGCTTCTGCTGATGGGCGCTCAATGAAGTGCGTTACCGTTTCACGAAGTAATTTGCGGGGAGATGAGTGCGTACATGCTGCCACGGGGCTATTTGTTCGGCGTCAGTACCCAGAGCGCCACCAGGATGTTGAATTCAACAATTATATTTTGCTGGGAACAAAACACTTTCCAGGCTCGATACGTTCAACAAATGATCGACTCTCGTTTGAACTTCAAGTGGATAGCCTGAAGGAGGCCAAACTAGAAGATTCGCAGTTCGCGGGTATAAACGGCGTAAGACCTTGGGCCACCTGTGACAATATGGAGATGCCTACTTCTATTGACGCCCCCGACCCCTCCTTTACGAACGAAGCGCGGGTGCAGCGGACGCAAGGCACAGTTGTCTTGATGATCAGCGTCGGATCAGACGGCAGAGTCCACGATTCCGCGATTATCCGGCGTTTAGATGCGGGGTTGGATCAGCAAGCCATGGCAGCCGTCAAGAATTGGAAGTTTAAGCCCGCGCAATGTGGCGATAGATACGTGCCTGCCGAGTTAGCCGTAGAGGTCCAGTTTCATCTCTACTAGGATTTCACACTATCCCTTCACTCTTACACGTACCAGCGTTCCCTCAGGCAGTTCCCCGCTCAGCAGCAAGATCTTCCCACCCTGCACGATGCCATTGAACTCACGGATTTCTTGAACAGAAGTTGTTCGCTGGCCGGGTGCGGTTTGATGTGGAGCTGCTTCCGGAATGTTTCCCCGTTTGATGCCGCGATCCATGGCCTCATTTGCCAGCCGGTCTGCGTCTTTGTTCTTTTCCCGCAACACATGCTCGGCCCGAAACCATTGCAGGTGGTTGATCCGCTTGCGCGCTTCGTCGTAGAGAACTTTCAATTCTGGGCTTTTTACTTTGTAGATGCCGTTCAGCTGCTTGACCATTAGCTCGGAATCGCTAATCACTTTGAGCGCGGGTTCTTCATGTTTCAGGCAGTAGTCCAAAGCACCCAGCAAACCGCTATATTCGGCGTAGTTATTCGTTCGGTGTCCAAGATATTGGCTGAATTCAGCAATTGGTTTGCCCGCTGAATCGCGAACCGCGACGCCATAGCCTGCAGGGCCGGGGTTGCCGCGAGCCCCGCCATCAATATGCGCGATCAAATAGCGTTCGGGCGTGGGAGTTTGCGTAGGGCCAAATAGGCTAGATGCCGTTTTTCTGGGGTACGACGAAGAAGGCATGTGCTCAGTTTACAACGAGGCAAGCAACGAGGAGCCAGGTTTAACGGCCGGTGGCGAGCCTTGTTGCAAGCCGTGGAGGAAGTCCCGCAGCCAAGATTTTTTCCTGCGCGGATTTCACGTCATAGGGTACGCGAAAATATTCCACTCGCCGGAGGTCGCTATTCAAAACTGCAAAGGCAGCCCGCCAATCTTCGTCGCGAGGCTGGCCCACGGAACCAGGATTAATCAGATACCGAACGCCTTCTCGAAGTGGAAGGCTCCATGAATCGAGCTGGTCGGGAGATCCATACTCGGGGCAAATAATGTCGGTTTGCTCGCCGTTCCAACTGAAGCCACCCTGGCGGTGGGTGTGCCCGAAAAAAGTGATCCCCGCCGATGCCGTCATCAAAGGTTCCAGTGAATCACGTGTATTGACCAGGTATTCGTCTTCGTCCAGTGGTGAACCATGAACAAACTGCACTTGTTCCAGTTCAGGCACATAAATCGGGCCTTGTGGCAACTCGCGAAGCCAGTCGAGATTCTCAGGAGTGAGATGCTCCCGGGTCCACAAGGCCGCCAATCCTGCCATGGGATTAAAGTGTTCCAGATTCATGACACCGGAGACAGCTTTGTCGTGGTTGCCACGTACGATCTGTCCACTCAGGGAGCGTACGGAATTAATGACGGCGTTGGGGTCGGCCCCATACCCCACCACATCGCCAAGGTTGACGATGCGGTCGTGAGCTGGAGCGGCCTCTAAACAAGCATTGAGTGCTTCCAGGTTCGCGTGAATATCACTGAGCAGCAGAATACGCAAGCAAGTAATCCCGGGGGGGAACTGGTGGATTATAGACCTCTTTAGCAGTGGAAACACAATTGTATTCGTTGCGGGGCTGGAGCGCGACGTTCTTTTAGGAAGACGGTGGCGCGACAACCGGGCACCGCGACCAGTGTTGCTCACTGATTTCCGCCAAGAGCGGCAGGCTCTGCGCACACGTGGCGATGCGCAATTCGCAGCGTGGTTCGAACGGGCACCCCGGCGGAAGAGCATGCAAGGGCGGCACGGCTCCCTCCATCGTGGAGAGGGGCTGCTTTCTGTCTGTTCGTAGCGTGGGTACGGCGCGCAGAAGGCCCCGTGTATAGGGATGCATCGGCGAGCGAAAAATGTCTTCTCGCGTCGCGACCTCAACCAAGTTTCCCGCGTACATTACGGCCACGCGGTCCGCCACCTTCGAAACTACAGCGAGGTCGTGAGAAATAAAAAGCATGGCGAGATTAAATTTCGTGCGTAGGTCCTGTAGAAGCTCCAGAATTTGCGCTTGAATCGTAACGTCTAACGCCGTAGTTGGTTCGTCGGCGATCAGTAGTTGAGGACGGTTCACGATCGCCATCGCAATCATTACTCGCTGCCGCATTCCCCCGGAGAGCTGGTGGGGATAGTCGCGCACACGTCGCTCCGGATCTGGTAAGGCTACTTCGCGTAACGCCTCAATCGCACGCCGGCCCGCTTCGTGCTTCGAAAGTTTTGTATCGTGTGCGAGCACTGCTTCCGCTACTTGATCCCCGACGCGCATTACCGGGTTCAGGGCGGTCATGGGTTCCTGGAAGATCATCGCGATTCTGAGCCCGCGCAGAGCCTGCAGATGTTCTTCAGAGGTCGCAAGCAAGTCTACGGAAGGCTCGCCGGGAATCGTCAACAGAATCTTGCCGCTCGTTCGCGCTTGGGGTGGAAGCAATCCCATCAGCGCGAGGGATGTCACCGATTTGCCCGACCCGGATTCGCCGACCAGCCCTAATACCTCTGCGGGCGCGATCGAGAAGCTGAAATCGCGCACCGCGATCAACCCTGCGTGGGCAAATTGCACGGTCAAGTTGCGAACATCTAGTAGCGGCGCTGGCACGAACCTATGGTAGCAGCCCGTATTGCGAACATCACAAACGGCATGCCTGCAGAATGATTGCGTCAAGCAATTGTCTTGTTGCGGGCGCTCACAATCGGGTCACAAAGGATAAGTCCATGCGTATTGGCAAGTCGTTGGTCTTCCTTCTCTGCTTCAGCTCCTTCTCCGCAGCCCAAGCTAGCAAAGTGCAACAGCCTTCGACCAGTTTGAAAGTTAAGTGGGTGACGGTAAAGCGCGACGCGAATCTGCCTCCAGATGCTAATTGCACGCCCGGACTCTTGACTGTTCCAACAAATGTATCAAGCAGTGGCGGCTTGTGGCAGCCCCATCCTGCAATCAAGGTCGGCCCGTAACTAGAGGTGGTGGGAGCGTTTCCGCAGGAACGCATCGGTCACGGGTGGCTGCATCAAGTAGAAGATGACAACCACCCGCACGATGATAGGAAGGTCTGCGAGCAATAGCGGGAGAGGGTTAAATTCGATCGCGGCAGCCGAGGCAGAAGGAACGGCCATGAAGATGCCCCAGGCCGCGATGGCGATGGCGGTGCGCCGCGCCCAACTGCGGCAGGTCCACAGACCGTAGGCCGTCAGGCCGTATACCGCGCTGCCGAGCAAGAAAGCATATGGGCCGGAGGTCTCGAAACCGCCAAGCAGGGGCGCTCCGATCCGGAATGAGAACATGTCCGGACTGAGCAACATCGCGCTACCTGTAATCGCCAGAAATGCCGCTGCTAGAGCCGACAAAATGCTAAGCACGCTGATAAAAGTGGGTTTTAGCGAGGGCATTCGCGTTGTTGTTGCTGATTGCGAGTCTAAACCAAGCGCGACGGAGCAAGCTCCGTCGCCACACGATCCAAGTCAATCGCTTACGCTAAGTCGAAGAGCAGAATCTCAGCATCTGAATTAGCTTTGATCTGCAGTATTGCCTCGTCATTGGCGGAGGCTCCATCCCCTTGTTTCATTGTGTGGCCGTTCATCTCAACTTCGCCCTTGGCCACTTGCAGCCAGGCGGAACGCCCTGCGGCCAGGGTATGTTGCACCTTCTCGCCTGGTTTCAGCACGCTGACGTAGAGGCTGGCGTCGGTGTGGATGGTGACGGTGCCATCGCGTCCGTCAGGCGCTGCGATTACGCGGAGCTTGCCCTGCTTCTCACTCGAGGGGAAGGACTTTTGCTCGTAGCCCGGCGCAACGTTGCGCTGGTTGGGCATGATCCAGATTTGGAGCAAATGGACGTCTTCGGTTTTGGAGTGGTTGAACTCGCTGTGCAGGATACCCGTGCCAGCGGACATCCGTTGCGCGTCGCCAGGGCGGATGATGGAACCGGTGCCGAGGCTGTCCTTGTGTTCCAGAGCGCCTTCCAGAACGTAGGTGATGATTTCCATGTTGTCGTGGGGGTGGGTGCCAAAGCCTTGGCCCGGCGCGACCCAGTCCTCGTTGATGACGCGCAGTGAGCGGAAATGAACGTGTTTGGGATCGTGATAAGTGTTGAAAGAAAATGTATGACGCGTTTTAAGCCAGCCGTGGTCGGCTCCGCCGCGTTCGGCGCTGGGGCGCAGAGTAATGATGGGTGCCCTCCTGTGCAAGTAATATCCAACTAGTAACTAGTGATTGGATGCAACGAGTGCACGAAAGTTGCAGAGGCGGGCACTTGTCCTGCAATTCATCTAAGAGCGAATCGAGCTTTGCTCGATTGGACAGGCGAGGGCGCCTGTCCCTACGCGATTGAATTCATACAAGCCAAGACCTCACTGACAACAGTTTCCGCGCCACATGACCTTGACGGAGCAAGCTCCGTCGCCACGCGGGCTATCGCTTCTTGTTGGACTTCTTGGAGTCGGAGCGGGCTATAGAGGCAGGCTCTGGCTTAGAAGCCTTTGTCTCCGACTTCGAGTCGGGCTTTGATTCGCTCTTGGACTCGGACTTGGTCTCGGATTTCGACTCAGCCTTGCTCTCGGCCTTGTCGCTGCTGCCACCGTCGCTAGCGGGCCGCGACGAACCGCTCTTGGAGTAGTCGGTGACGTACCAGCCGCTGCCCTTGAACTGGATGGCCGGGGCGGAAACCATCTGCTCGACTTTACCTTTGCATTTGGGGCACTTGGTGATGGCGGCGTCGGAGAACTTAACGATTCGCTCAAATCGGTGATGACACTTGGTGCATTCGTATTCGTAAAGAGGCATCGAGTCAATTGTATAGGCTGCGCGGGTTACGTCAATTGGCGTGATCGCGGCGGGACTCTGCTAGACTCCGGCCATGCATGGGCCAGTGACAGCTCCGGGGACGCTTTACATCGTGGCGACTCCGATTGGGAATTTGCAGGACATCACTCTGCGCGCGCTAACTGTGCTCAAAGAAGTCGACTCCATTGCGTGCGAGGACACGCGGCAGACGCGAAAGCTGCTCGATCATCACGGAATCACTACGCGAATGGTCAGCTACCACGAACACAACGAACAAGAGCGGGCTGTCAAACTGGTCGAAGAATTGAAACAGGGGCTGCGGGTGGCGGTCGTGACCGATGCGGGGATGCCGGGAATTTCCGATCCGGGATATCGCGTGATTACTCTGGCGGTTGAGCAAGGCGTTCCGGTGGTGCCGATTCCGGGCGCATCGGCATTCTTGTCGGCGCTGGTAGCAAGCGGTCTGCCGACCGATGCGTTTCGCTTTGGCGGATTCCTTCCTTCGAGGCGAGGAGAGCGGCGAAGCGTGCTTGCGGGGCTGCTGGGTGCGACGGAAACCCAAGTCTTCTACGAAGCCCCTCACCGATTGCTGGAAACGCTCGAGGATATAGGCGAAACCCTCGGCACTTCCCGCTATGTCGTGGTTGCGCGCGAGGTGACGAAGCTGCATGAAGAATTCCTGCGCGGCCCGGTCGCAAAAGTTCTTGCCGAAATGGCCACTCGCGACGAAGTTCGTGGGGAAATTACGCTGTTGATCGCGAAGGCCGATGCAGCCTCGGAGCCCATCGTCAGGAAGAAGGGAATTCAACAGCGGCTCGAAGAGGTCATGCGCGAAGAGTTGCTGGATGAAAAGGCAGCGCTGAAGAAAGTGGCGAAAGAGTTTGGATTGTCGAAGAGCGAAGCGTACCGGCGGCTCCAGCGGGAAAAGTAGCGGCCCTACCCGAATCACGTAGTCACAGGCGCCTCGCCTGTGAGGTTTAACCTAGCCGTGTCACAGACCTTCCTAAAGAGCTCATAGGCGAGGCGCCTGCGGCTATGTGATTCACTTCCCCGCCAGCTCCCGCTTCACGGTCTCGCTCACCAGTTTCCCATCCACTCTTAGCCCAGCGGCGTTAAATCGTGCCATGGCGTTCTTCATGACGTTGCCCATGTCTTTCATGGTTGGCGAACCCATTTCAGCGATGGCGGCGCGCACGCCAGCCACAACTTCCTCTTCGCCAGCGGCTTTGGGCAGATAGGCTTCGATCATGACAATCTCCGCCGCTTCTTTATCCGCCATTTCCTGGCGACCGCCCTTTTCAAACTGTTCGACGGAATCCTTCCGCTGCTTGATCAGAGTTTGCAGGATCTGTTGCGCCTCTTTGTCATCCAGCGGCGCCATCTTATCGATTTCTTTGTTCTTCAGCGCGCTTTTGACCATACGCAGGGTGGAAAGACGGGCCTCGGCGCGCGCCTTCATGGCTTCGACAATGTCTTTTTGGATCTGCTCGACTAGGCTCATTGTTTTCACATTATAAGGTTGAATGCGCCGAATCCGAAAAACGGGTCTCATCGGGCGGTTTCAGGCCATATTTTGGACTAAACTAGAAGGTTAGAACTTCTTATTCGCGAGGACTCATAATGCTGCGCAAAACACGGCTGTTTACGCCCGGACCCACCCCCCTTCTACCTGCCGCCCAGCAAGCCATGGCTTTCTACGACATGCATCATCGCACGGCTGATTTCCGGGCGTTGTTGACGCGCACTTTGGCCGACCTGAAGGAGTTTATCGGCACCAAAAACGATGTTCTGATTCTGGCCTCTTCAGGGACTGGCGCGATGGAAGCCTCGGTCTCCAACCTGACATCTCCGGGCGATAAGGTTCTGGTGCTCACAGCGGGAAAATTTGGTGAGCGCTGGACAGGTCTCGCAAAAGCTTATGGTTGTGCGGTCGAAGTTTTGAGCGCTACCTATGGCGAAACTTTTTCTCTGGATGAAGTGAAAGCGAAGATTACCGGCGCGAAAGTCGTCTACATGCAGGGCACCGAGACCTCGACCGGAGCGCGGCACGATGTGCAGGGCGTGGCAAAGCTTGTGCGCGCAGAGGCTGACTGCTTGCTGGTCGTGGATGCCATCACTGGCTTGGGAACCACGCATTTCGATGTGGATGGCTGGGGCGTAGATTTCATCATCGGCGGATCGCAGAAGGCTCTGATGATTCCTCCGGGGCTGGCGTATTGCGCGGTGAGCGAGAAGGCATGGCAGCGGATGGAGACCGCTAAGAACCCGCGCTTCTATTTTGATTTGAGAAAAGAGCGGAAGTCGCAAGTGAAGGGCGAGACCGCCTACACTCCGGCAACCACGTTGATTGCGGGCATGGGCGCGGCGTTGACGCACATCCGTCAGATGGGCAACGGAGATTTGGTGGAAGGGCGCAAGGCGCTGATCGACAGCGCGGAAATGTGTGCGGAGCTGACGCGGGTGGCGGCAACGGCGCTCGGATTGAAGCTGTTCGCGGCGAAGTGTCCTGCGGCGGCGGTTACGGCCATCGAAGTGCCAGCCGAAATTGATTCGAGTGCGCTGGTGAAAGATTTCCGCGAGTCGTTTGGCGCCGTCGTGGCCAATGGGCAGGGCGAGATGAAGGGCAAACTCATCCGCGTCGCGCATTTGGGCTACTACGACTATCTCGATACCGTGGCTTGCGCCGCAGGTTTGGAACAAGTGCTGAGCCGCGCGGGCGCTAAGGTCATTTTTGGAACAGCGGTGAAGGCTGTGCAGGACGCGTATGCCAGCAAGACGGCAGGAAAGCTGGAGCTGGCGGGCGTCAAGAGCTAAGACTAGTTTCACGAACTATTAGCGCGTTTCATAGGGATGCTTCTCCCGGGCCCGAAAGACTTGGGCTTTAGCCCCTGAGGCAGACGTTTCAAGAGAGGAACTATGCAAACAAAACGAACTCTTGCTGTACTGATGGCGTCGATTCTGTGCTGTAGTGTTTCGAGCCGCGCCGATTTCAAGTACACGGAAAGCAGTAAAATGACGGGCGGAATGTTGATGGGAACGATGAAGTTCCTGGGAGCTTTCAGCAAAGACGCGCGGCAAGCGAACGCACCGCAGGTCAGCACGCGGGCGGTGAAGGCTAACCGCTTTCGCGAGGAGCGCGCCGATGGCACGGTCCAAATCATCGATCTCGATGGACGGCGTTTTATTGATATCAATCCCAAAACACAGACTTACACGATTATGACGTTCGAGCAGATGAAGCAGCAGATGCTGCAAGCTCAGGAACGTATGAAGCAAGAGCAGGCCAAGCAAGCTGGCCAACATCCGAACGCAAATTTGAAAATAACGCCAAAGATCGAAAGCTCGGAGACGGGAGCTACGCGCAACATTTTGGGCCTCGATACAAAAGAAGCCAAGATCAAAATGGAGATGCTGATGGAAAGCACCGATCCTAAGGCGCAGGGTCAGCAGGTTTCGATGGTGACGAGTACGGATTCCTGGATTGCGTCGACGGTGCCGGGGTACGACGAATTTCGTCAGTTCTACGTGAAGATGGCGAAGGAAATGGATTGGGTTCCGGGCGCGATGATGAGCGGCATGGCCAATAGCAACGTGCAGATTAGCATGGCGGAACTGAAGAAGAACAACATCAAGCTGGGCGGGATGCCGCTGCTGCAAACGGTCAGCATGACGCTGGGCGGAAACGGGATGCCATCGGCGGCTGCCAGCGGGCAGGCGCCCGCGTCGGCCCCTCCGCCGCCCTCGCAACCTGCGCAAACGCAGGAGCCAACCAGCGCGAAAGATGCCATCACGC
Organism: Acidobacteriaceae bacterium; assembly: GCA_043749225.1. Lineage (GTDB taxonomy): Bacteria > Acidobacteriota > Terriglobia > Terriglobales > Acidobacteriaceae > JANXUC01. The sequence continues at coordinate 3,796 of JAYVEP010000093.1, read as the reverse complement.
AAAGTATTGCCGGTCACTTTGGGTTGGGTGGTTTTGGTAAGAAGAAAAAAGTAGATCAGCCGGCAGCAAGCCAGCCCGCATCGGCCGATAGCTCGCAGCCAGCGAATGCTTCTGCACCGGCAGGAACGCCAGGCGCTCTGATGGAAATGACGATTGAAGTTACTTCGTTTTCCAGTAGTGCGTTGGATAAGAGCTTGTTTGATGTGCCCGCAGGCTATACGCAAGTGCAGCCCGATCCGGATGCGAAGCCGGGGAAACACTAGGCCTTGAGTGTGGCGAGTACCGAGTTGCGGGTAGCGAGTAAACCCTAGGGTCAAGGCAAAATACAGGCTTTCCAGTGGCGCTCCCTGTCGCGGGGTGTCAGCGCTCTACGCGTAGTTCTTATCGAACCAAAACTCTTACATCATAAGGAAACAGGAAGATTCGAATGAAGATCATAGTTGCCGAAAAGATTGCGGCCAGCGCCGTAGACCTGCTTCGTGAACCCGGGTGGGAGATCATTACTGCCGACCAACTCGACGGAAAACTGGCGCAGCAGCTGGAAACAGCCGACGCGCTGATTGTGCGTTCAGCCGTGCAGGCCGACGCCGCCCTCCTCGAACACGCCAAGCAACTGCGTGTGATCGGACGCGCTGGCGTGGGTGTCGACAACATTGAGCTGGACGCCGCCACTCGCAAGGGCATCGCGGTGATGAACACCCCGGGGGCGAATGCCGTTGCGGTTGCGGAACATACGCTTGCGTTGATGTTGGCTATGGCGCGTCACCTGTGTCGAGCGAACGAGACAACCCACGCAGGGAAGTGGGATAAGAAGTCTCTGCAAGGCACCGAACTACGGGCCAAGACGCTTGGAATTATCGGTTTGGGGAAAATCGGCCTTGAAGTGGCACGCCGCGCTCGAGCCTTTGGCATGGAAGTTGTGGCGCACGACCCTTACGTTTCCGCTGGGGTCGCGCAGGCGGAAAAAATCCGCATCGGCACTGTCGAAGAAGTCTACGCGGCAGCCGACTATCTCAGCTTGCACGTAGGGTTGACGAAGCAGACGACCGGCATGATCAATGCGGAGTCCATCCAGAAGATGAAAAAAGGCGTCCGCTTGGTCAACTGCGCGCGTGGAGAACTCATCATCGAAGCCGATTTGGCCAAGGCTGTGCAATCGGGACAAGTTGCCGGGGCTGCGCTCGATGTATTTGAGCAGGAACCGCCCAAAGGCTCTCCACTGCTGGGATTGGCCAATGTAATCCTCACGCCGCACGTGGCCGGATCCACCAACGAAGCGCAAGAAGCGGTGGGCGTGCAGATCGCGCAGCAGGTGAAGGAATATCTAAAACATGGCGTGATTCAAAACGCGGTCAACGTCCCCTCCGTTTCGCATGAAGAATACGAAGAGATGGAGCCGTACATGGCGCTGGCCGAACGGATGGGTGCCTTCGTGGCGCAGGCCACAGACGGCAACGTGGAGGGAATCGCTCTGCAATACAAGGGCGAGTTGGCGGATTGGAAGACCGATTTGATCCGGAACGCCGTGGTCATGGGAATCCTGAATCAGACGCTGGAAGAAAAGGCCAACGTGGTGAATGCAGCGTCGGTAGCGTCGAGCCGCGGAATCGCAGTGCATGAGTCGCGCGAAGCGAAGGGCAAAGGCGGCGCGGGCAACGTTCTTTCCGTCACTTTGAAAACAAAGTCCTCGGAACGCAGCGTAAAGGGTGCCGTGCTGCGCGGGAAGTCGCTCCGCCTGCTCAGTGTCGATACGATTGACATCGAGGCTCCGCTGGGCGACAACCTCCTCTATCTTCGCAACAAAGATGTGCCCGGTGTGATTGGACAAGTCGGCACAATCCTGGGCAAGCACCAAATCAACATTGGAGACTTCTCATTAGGTCGGAATGAGGCGCCCGTCAGCCAGGTGCGCGAGGCGATTGCGGTGGTCCACGTGGATTCGCCGGTACCGGAACCGGTGCTGGCGGAACTACGCAAGATGGATGCCGTGAAAGAAGCTCGTGCCATAAGGTTGTCCTGATCCTGGGTCTGGTTGTGCTACACCTTGTAACTTCGCCTCCGGGCCGGTATCTCAACCTTGCGGTGGGAAGCCGGCCCTCCTCCCTGGCAACTTTCCGGTTGGGGCCAGCTAAGCCGTATCATAAGGGCCGGAGCTTCTGAATGCACAATTTGCCACTACCGTTAGCCGCGTTCGTCGCAGGCCTTATCTCGTTCTTGTCTCCCTGCGTGTTACCACTGGTGCCGGGCTACATTTCGCTAATTTCTGGTGCGGCCGTCGACGAGCTGAAGGCGCAAGACAGCCGACTGATGCAGCGAGTCATGCTGCAGTCGGTGATGTTTATCCTGGGCTTCAGTGTGGTTTTCATCATGCTGGGAGCGATTTCCAGTAGCGTCGGCCAGTTGCTGGCGCACTATCGAACCGTGATCGCAAAGGTTGCCGGTGTCGTAATTATTGTCTTTGGGTTGCATCTAACGGGACTTTTTCGCATCAATGCTTTATATGCGGACAAGCGTCTGCATGGCGTCAAGGGTGGGTCGTCGCCTTGGGGTGCTTTTGTCATCGGTTTCGCGTTTGCATTTGGCTGGACCCCTTGCGTAGGTCCGATTCTTTCAGTGATCCTTACTTTTGCCGCCGAGCAGGATACCGTTATGAAGGGCGTTTTCTTGCTGGCTGTTTATTCGCTGGGCTTAGCAGTGCCGTTTTTGTTGACGGCGTTGGGGATTGAGCGCTTTCTTTCGTTCTACAAGCGTTTTCAAAAGCACATGCACATGCTGGAAGTTGCGAGTGGCGCCCTCTTGATCGCGCTGGGAATCTTGCTGGTGATGGGGCGTTTGAGTATTATCTCAAGCTATTTCTCGTTCTTGAACAAGTTCGTGCTTTAAGGGGTGAGGGTCCGTGAAGCGTACATTCTTGGTTTTGGTTGCAATCCTGGCGGCAGTCGGACTCATGATTTTCGCCGCTCGCCATGTCCAGTCGAGATCGAAAAATGGCAGCCTCGGCGCCATGCGTGGAGCACCGGCACCCGATTTCACGCTGAAAACGCTGGATGGAAAAAGCCTGAAGCTTTCCGATCTGCGCGGCAAGGCAGTCTTGCTGAATTTCTGGGCGACCTGGTGCGCGCCCTGCAAGATTGAGACGCCGTGGATCGTCGACTTGCAGAATCAATATGCTGCTCAAGGCCTGCAGGTGGTCGGCGTCTCCATGGACGACGAGAGCGATACCGAAGGCATCAAGAAGTTTGCGCAGGAAATGCATATGAATTACCCCATCCTTCGCGGAAGTGAAGATGTCGCCAGTGCCTACGGCGGCATGGAGTTTCTGCCTACAACGTTCTTCGTAGGGCGCGACGGAAACGTCACCGGACGCATACTCGGGCTGAAGGGCCGGAGCGACTTGGAAGACAATGTGAAAAAAGCTCTGGCTACTGCACCGGTCAATCAGACCGCACGCACAGCGCTAACGCGATAGCTGCAAAGAAGGTAAGGGAATCGTATGAAGGATTGGCTGCAATCTCGAATTCTTCCTCTTGTAGCGGTTGCCGCGCTGCTCGGGCCCTTGGTCATCGCTTCGTTGACCGCTGCGCAGAACGCCACTCCGCGCGCAGATCTTCCGCTCGAACAGATTTCTCCGGGGAAGACACGCGGCCCGCTGGTCAGCCTAGTGTCGGCGCCGATTCCGACTGTGGTTCGCGGAAAGTCCGGCACTCTCGATCTCAGATTTCACGTGGCCACCGGATATCATGTGAATTCCAACAAGCCAGCGGAAGAATTCATGATTCCCACCGCCATTCATCTC
>JAYVEP010000092.1:0-5149 GCA_043749225.1 Acidobacteriaceae bacterium | reverse complement strand
TTTTCACGTTAGGCAGCTGGCCAGTTGCGCAAGGTGTACAAGCGCGGCAACTCAGCCTTCTCGCCGCTTTTCTGCTGGCTGCCTCAGGTGCATCCATCGCTAGCGGAAAGCTCCGTCTTGCAGGATTCTTGCTGGCCTTGACGCTGATCAAGCCACAACTGGCGGTGCCGCTGGTGCTCTGGTTTCTTCTGTGGGGAGCAAGCTGTTGGCACACGCGAAAATCTTTGCTGCTCAGTTTCGGCACCACCTTTTTATTCTGCTGGCGGGCGCGGAAAAGGCTTTGCCGCACTGGTTCTTGTATTGGCGCGAATCTCTCCCAGCGTACTTGGCGTATACGGGATCGCAGCCGGGGCTCGAGAGGCTACTCGGACACTTTGTCGGCAGGATCGCCAGCTTCGCGGTAATTCTGCTAGTCGCGGCTATTGCCTGGCGATACCGCCGCGATTCGCCGTCGTCGCCTGGCTTTCCACTTGCGCTGTGCCTGGTACTGGCGGCCACTCTGGTGATCATGCCCACCTGGTCGCTTGCGTCCTACAACGAAGTGCTGCTTCTGCCAGCCTTGCTGTGGCTTGCTGGCGCATTCGAAAACTTGACGAGCGCGAGCCCGCATCCGATTCGAAAACAGATTTTTGTTTTGACTGTGCTGGTTCTTCTTTGGGAACCGGTCGGAGACCTCACCCTTGCCTTGCGGGTACTGATTGCGGGCGTGCCCGTCAGCACGGAGAATGTTCTTCGAATTCCGCAATATCTCTATTTCATGGTACCGACCGTGATCTTGAGTGCTTTGCTGGGGATTCGTTTCACGAGCTCAGCGGGTCAGACCGCTTTGCCGCAAACTGAGCAGTGACTTCGTGGCACGTGTAGGGGAACTACTGAGAATATGACTCCGAACCAGCAAATCGAAACCTTTCTCGCCAAGTTCAGTCCAGAACTGAAGGCGCAGGCCAAGCGCATTCTGACCAGGATGCGCAAGCGTCTCCCCAACGCAACCGAGATTGTCTACGACAACTACAACGCACTAGCTTTTGGCTTTGGACCGTCCGAGCGGGCTTCGGAAGCGATTCTGTCGATCGTGCTGTATCCAAAGTGGGTGAGTCTTTTCTTTTTGCAGGGTGTTGGCCTGCCCGACCCAGGCAAGCGGCTGCAGGGAAGCGGTAACGTCGTGCGGCATATCCGGCTCGCCGGACCGGACCCGCTCGATGAGCCGGAAATCTCCGCTTTGATTGGCGAGGCGTTGCGTCATGCGAGGGTGTCGCTTGATCCTGGTGCGCGCCGCAAGCTCATTATCAAATCGGTCTCGGCCAAGCAGCGGCCCCGCCGACCAGAAGCGAAGCGCAAGTAGTCCGCGAAGTAGTCCGCAGTTGGCAGAGGCCCCTCCAACTCTGTACCATAACTATCGGACCATCCCCCCTCGAATGACACGCGCCTTTACCGATTCCCGTCACGAAATTCTTCGCGCCGCCGCTCAGCTCTTTCGGGAGCGAGGCTACGATGCCGCATCCATGAACGACCTTGCCGCCACGCTCAATCTGAGCAAAGGCGCGCTCTATCATCACTTCCAGAGCAAAGATGAAATCTTGTTCCACATCATGGAACATGCGATGGAACTTACCGAGGAGCAGGTCAAAAAGCCTGTTCTGGCGCTGACTGATCCGCAAGAGCGGCTGCGCACCTGCATCCGTCTGCACATTCACGTAGTGCTGCAAACACGCGATCGCGAAATCACGGTGATGCTGCACGAAAACCATCCGCTGCCAGAGGAGTTCCGCAGGCTCATCAATGCCCGCAAGAAAGAGTATGTGCATTTCGTGGAAAGCCTTATTGCCGACGCTCAGCGCGCGAGAGCCGGGAAGAGCAACGTCACGCCCAAGGTGGCGGCCTTCGCGCTCTTAGGAATGATTAATTGGATTTACCAGTGGCACCGCCCGGATGGCTCCATCACGGAAGCCGAATTGGTGGATCAATTTACTGAGATCGTGAATGCCGGAATTTTCTCATGAAGCATTTCTTCAAGCTCTCCGAACTGCGCGAGGAACATGCCGCTGCTGGCAAACGCTATCTGGAATTTCTACGCGTGCCATCGCTGAGCACGGGGCTGTATGTACTTCCGGTTGAAGGCGAAGACCCGCAAACGCCGCACGAGCAGGACGAGATCTACTACGTCGTCAGCGGACGCGCGCGCATGAAGATTACGCGGGAAGAAAGTGTTGCTACGGGAATGACTTCGGAAGATCGTCTGGTTACTACCGGTTCGATAATCTTCGTCGAGGCTGGGACCGAGCATCGCTTTCATTCGATTGAAGAAGAGTTAGTTGTGCTGGTGGTTTTCGGTCCGGCTGAGGGCTGAGAAAAAAGAGGGGGCCTCCTCGGCCCCCTTTGTAAATCCAGTGCAGCACTTTTTCAGCGCTTCACTGGTGAATGCCTACCCCGGAAAGGAAGTTGCCCGGGTTGGCCGCAGATACATCGGCCAGATTGAACGTGGAGCGGTCCGGCGAGACCTGGATGTTGAAGTTCCAGCCGCATCCCACGCCGCAGCTGAGATTGGCCGTACCGCTACCATCTGGGTTCAAGGATTGAATTGTCATCGTGTTGCCAGTGCTCGTGTTGTTTCCGCAGCCCGCAGAATGGCGGGTTTCGGTAGCGTTAGTGGCAACGCCCGAAGCATTGAGGGTGAACTTGACCGAGGTAGCGGTATCGCCGCAGCCATTCAAACCGTAGAGAGACACCAGCCAAGGTCCAGCTAGATTGGTTACGGAGATGTTTCCGGCACTTGAGTTCCGAACCGCTAGCCCAGCTGGGAAGTTCCCCGGGTTGACGGAGGACACGTCAATCAGGTTGAAGGTTGAACGATCTGGAGATACCTGGATGTTAAAGTTCCAGCCGCAGCCGAGACCACAGCTCAGGTTGGCGGTGCCGCTGCCATCTGAGTTCAAGGATTGAATGGTCATGGTATTGCCAGTGCTTGTGTTGTCTCCGCAGCCAGCAGAATGTTGGGTTTCGGTGGCGTTGTTGGCAACACCGGAGGAGTTCAGCGCGAACGTGACCAAGGTTGAAGTGTTACCGCATCCATCCACCGCGTAGAGAGTCGTTTGCCAACTTCCAGTCAAATCGGGGATGCTGACGTTGCCCGCGGGTGAGGCGAGAATTGCCGAGCCTTCAACGAAATTCCCCGGGTTAGCGGCGGAGATATCCACCAGATTAATCTTCGAGCGGTCGGGTGAGACTTGGATTTTAAGATTCCAGCCGCAGCCGATTCCGCAGGTGAGGTTGGCTGTGCCAGAGCCGTTGGTGGCGAGAGTCTGAATCGTAAAGGTTTGGCCGGGAACGCTGGAGTCGCCGCACTGGCCGTGCTGCAGGAGAGTCCCCGTTCCCACTCCTGCAGTATTCATGGTGACATTGGCGAGCATGCTGGAAAAGCCGCAGCCCGTGTTTCCGCGCAGAGCGATTTGCCAGGTTCCCGTCAAGTCGGACTTGACGATATTGCCGGTGGCGGAGCTGATGCTGCTGAGTGACATAACAGTTACAAGCGAGAGCACAACGAGAAGTCCCGTTCGTGCCGGTTTACGATTGTTTTTCATACATTTCTCCTGAGAGTTTCTAGGTTTGAGGCAGGTTGCCGACACTCTACGGGTAGTCCTCGCAACCGGCTTCTAGTTGATAATGCGCAGGAGGAAGGCGAATCAGCTCAGGGAAGAAAGAAGAATTTTCGCCGGATGTTCAATTTGACAGTCAAACTACGTCCATTCGAAGGGCTGGCTTCTTTTTTCATTTCGAAGACCCCACTCACACCTTCCGGTTCGAAAGCGCGTAGCTGTTTGTTGTCGGTGCTGGTGGAGAGTCGAATTGTCATCAACCATTCAATTGACAGGTTTATCGATACGGGAGCATACCTTGGGCAATTTAAGTCCTTTGGATGCCTGACCTCCCCTGTGTGTCCCGGGCTTAGAACTCGTCACTCGTGAGTACCTCAACCTTAATCTGGCCAGCCCCACTCCCAGTGGGCTTTGTTCTATGAAAAGAAGTGTCTATGAAGCAAATCATGCTCTTCGTCGCCGTTACACTTGCGTTCGCTCTTCCGGCGGACGCGCAGGAATACAAATTGCAAAATTCACCGGTGCTGATTTTGCTGTGAACTCCTTTGAACAGGTTGCGCCTGACTTCCCCGCTGAATCCATCGAAGGTCGGGCAGAGCGTGACGTTCACGGCGACCATAACGTCGGTCGAAGGTGCCCCACCGGACGGCGAAAACGTTACCCTCCAGCAGGGAAAGGCTTTTCTGGCAACCACAACCTTAAAGAGTGGGACGGCGAGTTTCACCACATCTTCGTTGACCGTCGGCACTCACACGATCACGGCGGCCTATGTTGGAGACGTGAACTACGACCCCAGCAAGTCCGCTGTCTTGGCGCAGGTGGTGAAGCCGTAGGTTCAGTTTGAGCCCGGGAGCGGCTGTTCCGAAAGGCTGGCCGTTTCCCTTCTGCAGTGCGATGCCGGCATTTCGGCAATTTTGCCGGTCCTGTCGGAGAATTAGAAACCCGGCGGGCGAGAGTGTTCGCCCTACACGAGGAGAAACCTACGTCTTAGCCCCAGCCTTCGGCGGAATCCAGTACACTTCTTCGCGCATGCCTTCTTTCAGGAAGCCCTTGCGCTTTAGAATGCCCTTGCCGTGCTCAATCATGTCGGGATGGCCGCAAAGATAGGCGGTAGTGTTGTCTCCCGCCATGCCCCACATGTCGGCGTATTTGCGGATGAGTTCGTCGACGCGTCCGACCTCGCCCTTCCAAGCTGGATCGTCCCACGAACGGCTAACCGTGGGCACATACTTTAACCAAGGAACCTCGGCGGCAATTTTAGCGAACTCCTGGTCGTAGCCGAACTCAAATGACTTGCTGGCGCCAAAAAGAAGGTACAGTTTGTGATCCCCGGTGAGCTTGCCCTCTTTCCAATCTTTGTACATGGTGCGCACGTAGCTGACGTACGGAGCGCCGCCCGTGACCGTGGCGACTAACAGATGGTTCTTGTGCCCGCTTTCGAAGTCGAGCGTGAACCGGCCCTTTGATACTTTGCGCATGGAGCAAGTGTCGCCCACCTGCAATTTGTAAAGCCTTGGAGTGAGCGCGCCCTCGGGCACCAGCTCAAAGAAGAATTC
>JAYVEP010000091.1:0-13204 GCA_043749225.1 Acidobacteriaceae bacterium | reverse complement strand
CGCCAGTCCCCAAACTTCTCGGTTCAGGAGAGAGACATGAACAAAGGTGATTTGGTCGACAAGATAGCGGCGGGATGCGGACTGACGAAAACTCAGGCGGCTTCAGCCATTGAAACAACGGTGGAAAGCATTACGCATGCTCTGAAAAAGGGCGATCGCGTGGCGCTGATCGGATTTGGGACATTCGCAGTGGCAGCGCGCAAGGCCCGCAACGGACGGAATCCGCAGACGGGTGCAACCATTAAGATTGCGGCGCGCAAGGTGGCAAGGTTCACGCCGGGCGCGGACCTGAAGAAGGCCATTAACAACAAGAAGTAGGTGGGAGAATTGGAACAGGCGGCAGGGCTTCGGCTCTGCCGTTTTTCAGTTTCGCAGATTGAAACGCCGATTGGGAGGATCTGATGAAGACTTATTTGAGAGTGATCAATCCAGTTGTGGCGGCGTTGGTGCTGGTGTTATGCCTGTGGGCGGCGAGCCATGACGAGGGTCGATTTAAGCCAGAAAGCATCTTTGCGGGGGGAATACCCACCTACTTCGTGGCAAAAGGGCTGTTCTGCAGCGCGACGCTAATGCTCGTAGGAAAGATTGTGGGGCTAATGATGGAGCGCGCAGGCGAGTAGGTTAAGCTCCTCGCATTTGCCCGTCCTGTGGAAATCCGTTAAGATAGAGAGATTCCATAGAAGGGTTGGGAAGAGCTATGAAGCTAGGAATTCATCCCCAGTACAACGAAACGCGCGTGCACTGCGCATGTGGCAGCGTGTTCATGACACGGTCGACCAATAAGAGCGACGTTTCCGTCGAAATTTGTTCAAATTGCCATCCTTTTTTCACGGGTAAGCACAAGCTGATGGATACGGCCGGACGCGTGGAACGCTTCCGCCGCAAGTATGCCAAGCCCGGCGAGGCGAAGCCGGTTACCAAGCAGTAATCCCGTTCAGCCGAGGGTCCAGAAAGTTGCCAAGAGCCTCCGAGGAATCGGGGGCTTTTGTTGTTGGGCCTAAGAACACAAGCAATTTAGCAAATTGACCATAAATGTTGACTATGGTACGATTTAGCTAGTCTGAGGGGTGCATCTTGCAAGAAGTGGCGATTTCCGAATTCAAGGCGAAGTGCCTGGCGTTGCTGGAACAGGTTAGGAAGACGAAAAAGCCGTTGCGCGTGACGCGATTCGGGAAACCCGTGGCGGAGGTGTTGCCGCCTGCTCCCGCAAGCGACAACGCGGAGTGGATCGGGTCCATGAAGGGCTCGATGGAAATCCTTGGCGACATCACGTCTCCGGTGATGGCAGAAGATGATTGGGAGGCGGCCAGAGATTGAAGCTACTACTCGACACGCACATCTGGCTGTGGAGCCTGCGTGAGCCAGAACGTCTTGGCAAGCGCGTGCTTCGCGAACTCAAGAACTCGGAAAATGAGCTGTGGTTGTCCCCGATCAGCACATGGGAAGCATTGCTGCTTCATGGAAAAGGAAGAATTAGTCTGCCGGGAGACCTACACCTCTGGATGGCCCGGGCCACCGAGCGCCTGCGGGAGGCTCCACTGACGCATGAGATTGCTATGGCTGCATACGGTCTCACGCTCTTGCATGCGGATCCGGCAGACCGCTTCCTAGCCGCAACCGCGCAGGTTCTGGGATTGACGCTGGTGACGGCGGATAAAAAACTGCTCGGGCTTGGGGAGATTGCTACCCTGGCCAATCGGTAAGATTCTTGCAAGCAAGCTTTCCGAAACGTTCTACTTCCGCACCAATTCGACTTGGAGGCTCAATGAAGAATCTCGTTTTTTCTCTGATCTTGGTGGTGTCCATATCCCTCCCGGCCTTTGCACAAGCCCCAGAGCTGAAGTTCGTGGCGGATACGCTCGTGGTCCAGGCGGAAGGAAGTTACGCAGCCGATCCCGATCTGGCGACCATCACGTTCCAGATTTCGTCACAGGAAAAGGAACTCAAGAAGGCCTACGATGCGGCGTCACAATCGATGCAGCGGATCGTTGCACTTGCGGAGAAGAACAACCTCAAGAAGGAAAACATCGCAACTGGCGCGCTAACGGTGGCGCCAATCTACGAGGGAGACAGGAAGAAGCGAGCGCGTTCGTACTATGTGCAGGGCCAAGTCATTTTGAAAGTCAGAGATTTTGCCGCGATCGGGCCGATTCTAGATGGCTCGGTGGAAGATGGCATCGCCGATTTTCGGTCACTTACCTATTCGCTGTCCGATGAAGAGGCTGCCAAAGAGCATGCGGTTGCGCAAGCGATGCAAAGAGCAATCGGGCGTGCCAAAGTTGCGCTTGAGCAAAAGGGACAGAAGGTTGGTGCGTTGCGGTATGCAAATCTGGATGTGCGGCAGCTTGTAGGTGTGGCTCAGCTGGTCGAGGCGAATATGACCACGGTCGAAGTGTCGGCCGAAGGCGGGTATAACGGCAGGAGCGAGAGGGCTAGGTCGATTGCGCCACCCCAGTCGCGACCGCAGCAGATCACAGTCAGCGCAACCGTGCAGTGCGCCTTTCAGATTCAGTAGGGATAGTTGTATTCAATCGGTAAAATAACATTGTGCGCAAGTATTGGGACAATCCGGCCAATGGCACGCCAGACTGTGCTTCCGCTCCCGTGAAGATGCCTGTGCCTCCCTCGTGTTCGCTGGGTGGGGTGGAGATTCGTCCGGCTACCGTGCTGGCTCCTATGGCCGGCGTTACGGATACTGTCTTTCGTCGATTCATCAAGAATCTAGGTGGGTGCGGGCTCATCATGACGGAGTTCACCTCGGCAGACGGTGTGTTGCGCGACAAGCGGGTGCGCGGGCGGTATCTGCATTTTTATGAGGATGAGCATCCCGTTTCGGCGCAGTTGTTTGGCAGCAATCCTGCCGTGTTGGGGGAGGCCGCGAAGATTGTCGAGGACCTTGGGTTCGACTTGGTGGACCTTAATCTGGGATGTCCGGCGAAGAAGGTTGTGAAGTGCAATGGCGGCTCCGGGCTGCTGCGCGATCTGCCTCTGATCGCCAAGATTTTTGAGACTGTGCGGTCGGCCGTTAAGATTCCGTTTACCGTAAAGTTTCGTGCGGGATGGAATGACGATGAAATTGTGTGTGTTGAACTGGCGAAACTGGCCGAAGAGTCTGGCCTGTGTGCGGTCGCGCTGCATGCTCGAACCCGCGAACAGGGCTACAGCGGAAATGCGCGTTGGGAATGGATTGCCGCAGTCAAAGACGCGGTTAAAATCAAAGTCATCGGCAATGGAGATATCCGCTCTCCGGAAGATGCGGCGGCGATGGTGGCGCAGACGGGTTGTGACGCGGTGATGATTGGGCGCATGGCTCCGGCGAACCCATGGATCTTCCGCCAAATTACTGAATACACTGAAACTGGAACGTATACGCAGCCAACGGAAACCGACCGCTATGCGATGATCCGCACATATTTCCAAATGCTGATTGAAGAAGAGATGGCGGGAACGGAAGGCAAGATGAAACAGTTCGCATCCTGGTTTACTCATGGCGTGCCCGGAGGGGCAATTCTGCGGAAAGCGATTTACGAAGCGCGGAACGGGCCGGTGATTCTAGGCAGCGTTGAAGAGTTTTTCGAAGCGCGGGCAAAGGTTTGCGTTGGGGCGGGCGCCCTCGCCGGTCCATTGAGCGAAGCTCGAAGGCTTTAGGATTTTGCAGGAATCTCGGACTACGCCCGATGCCACAGGCGAGGGCGCGCCTGGGCCTGCGTGATTGCGCGTTGTACAAAAGCGCGCTCTTTGCGAGACTAGTTATTCATAGATTGACGAGGCTCAACGGCAAATGACGGAGAACGGAAGCGGGCAGAAGGTTTACGTAACATTATCTGGGTTGGCGCTGCTGATTCATTTGGATTGGCCCTATCATCCCTCCACATCGGGCGCGGATTTTTGGACACTGCATTCCGAAATTTGTCCGGTCGGCAAGGATCTGCGCGCGTTGGTCGCGGTCAACGTTTCGGCGACCGTGCGGGAGGTATTGCCAACGCTGGAGCCGAAGGATGCCGAGTCTCCCACGCTGAATGCGCTGCGCAAACAGATCGATGCTTACCAAGTGGAGTTTCTGAAGTCCGCGAAACTCATCCCACTGGCATTTTCCAGCCGCAGTTACGACTTCAAGCGGATGCGTTGGGCGTTTCATCCTGCGACCGAGGAACAGATTTCGGAATTCCTGTTGAGGAAGGTCTACTGGCAAGCGAAAGTCAGCGGAGCAGGCGTGCTGATTGCCGATCCGGTGGATGCTCAATACTTAGGATCGACACCGGAGAAACTGCTGGAACTGGCGCAGAATATGGCCGCGCGAGGTGTGATGAAAGTCGAAGGCAATTCAGCCAGTGCGGTCGATGGACTTCTAGAGCACGCTGACGCTTTTGAGGCGGCGCAGGAATCGGCGCTAGCAGCGTTGGAACAGAAACACGCGTACGAACGAGGCTAATTGCAGGAAGTGGCAGATTCCTCAGGGCTGAAGCCCTTCGGAATGACAAATTCTTCGTTTTGCTTCTACAATTCTTAATCTTCATAATCTAGTCCAGAGAACCATAGCGCCGAGAACCACACAGAAAGTCCGACCGCCTACTTTATGAGCCTCGTCGTTCGCCGTTCCAAAATCCATAATGCCGGTTGTTACACCAATCGTCCCATTAAAAAAGGCGCGCAGATTATTGAGTACACCGGACCCCGGCTCACGGTGCGCGAAGCCAACCGGAAATACAAGAACGCCACCCGCACTTACTTATTTGGGTTGGATGACGAGAAGCATGTGATCGACGGCGAAGGCATTGCTGCGTTCATGAACCACTCGTGCGCTCCCAATTGCGAACCCGAAGAAGTTGGCGGGCGCGTCTGGGTTTTTGCTCTCAGGAACATCAAGCCCGGAGAAGAGCTTACTTACGATTACAGCCTCTATGACGGCGAGCTGGACGATGAGTCTCCCTGCTACTGTGGCGCGAAGAAATGTCGTGGGACGATGTACTCGGAGTGGGAGATGAAGCGGCGCGCCAAACTGCGCAAGAAGATGGCGCTGGCAAAAAAGAAGAGAGCCGCTGCTCGAAAAAAGACTGCGAAAGAGAAGAAGGGCGCGAAGAAGAAATAAGTGTCGCTTCCGCGCACGCGAAACAGCAGATTCCTCACGATAGAGCCGTTCGGAATGACAATTGTGGTTTTCGGAACGACAACTTCCCGTCTTTTGGGAAGCCTTCCCTAGCGGCGTCTCGGCGCTGGCTTCTTCTTTTTGGTTCGCTGCAGCAGCACGACGACATGCGCCATGGCGGCCCCGTCGTGATTCAGGCCTTCCGGCGTCTTTGCCTTGAGCCCAACACAGTCCGCTGGAATGTTCATCAACTCTGCCACCCGTGTCCGAATCGCCGCGGCGTGGGGACCAATCTTTGGAGCATTCAGGATCAAGGTTGAGTCCAGATTCGCAACTTCGTACCCGGCTTCCGCCACACGCTTTAACGCTTCCCGAAGAAAGATTACAGAGTCCGCACCTTTCCACTGAGGGTCGGACGGCGGGAAGAGCGTTCCAATATCTGGCCCTGCAATTCCGCCCAATAACCCATCTGTGATCGCGTGCAGCAGGATATCGCCATCCGAGTGCCCACCCAGGCCCTTGTCATAGGGGAGCTTCACCCCGCCCACCATCAGCGGAATTCCAGGCTTGAAGGCATGGCTATCCCAACCAAATCCGATGCGAGTTTGTAGTTTGGAGAGCGCTGTTTTAGGCATTGATCTTCGTGAACGATTGCTTCTCTAAATAGAACTCCGCTAGCTCCATATCTGCTGGCGTTGTGATTTTGATATTGCGCGGCGAGCCCATGACTACTGCTACGGGATCTCCAGCATGTTCCACCAGGGATGCCTCGTCAGTGCCGAGGAAGCCATCTGCTGCAGCCATGTCGAAGGCTTTCCTTAGCAGGGCGTAGCGAAAACCCTGCGGCGTCTGTGCCAGCACGATGCGTTCGCGAGGAAGCGTAGCGTGGATCAGGGCGCCGTCGGCGGTGCGTTCAACTTGCTTGATCGTATCCACAGCCGGGAGGCCGGCTATCGCGGCGCTGTGCTTTTCGACTCCCGCCAAAACTTCCTCGATGATCTCCACAGAAACCAGCGGCCGTACGGCGTCATGCACGAGAACGATATCGCCCGCGTCCGCTTTGATGGCGTTCAAGGCGTTGGCGACAGACTGCTGCCGGTGCTCTCCACCTTCCACGAGCTCGACCTTCTTGCCTCCAAGACGACCGTCCTGCAAGCCAAACTCTTTCGTAAGCCTTTCACGGAAACCAGCGATTTCAGTTTGGCGCAGGGCGATCCAGATTTCGGTTACTTTAGGCACCTCGGCGAATCGGCGCAGGCTATGAACCAGGATGGGCGTTCCCGCCAACTCATTGAATTGCTTGGAGGGCAAGGGTTTTTTGCCTGCGGAGCCGGGCGCCGACATACGTGTACCGAGCCCGGCGGCTGGCATGATCACAAAAACCTTCATGGGGACACCTAGTATACGGGCAGAAGGTAATCTAGTCCAAATTTGCAATTGGCTTTAGAATCCGGTAAATCCATGATTCTAAAAACGTCTTTACGCGGGATCGCTTTTTCGCTCGGCGCTGCTTGCCTCCTGGCGCTCAACACAGGCTGCAAGAAGGGTGCCAAGGATAACTTCGTGCATGTGGATGTGTACGGCCAAGCTGGTGCGCGCTATTATCCAATCCTTGAAGATCGTTTCCGCCATTTCAGCCGCGAGCGAGCGAAGATGCTTTCGGGACGGAAGATTATGGTCTCTTCGGTGATGGAAGAAGTCTTCGAAAATCGGTTGGCCGATCCGGCGTATCGCGCGCAAGCTCAAGTCATAGTTCTTTCGTCAGAACAGGAAGCGGCGGCCGATCCGAACCTGGCTGCGGAATTTACCCACGCGCGTCAAGGCTGCAATGAAAAGATACCGTGCTATCTTCTAGTTCCGAGCAACGTAACAGGGGAGCAACGCGAAGCGGCTGAGCAGTTGGTGGACTACATAACGACGCAGGCGAGCCAGCCAGTTGCAGGGCAAACAGCGCCTGCTCAAGGTGATTCGTCGTCGGCAAACCCAAGCGCTACGCAGCCCGAAGGGGCAGCTCAATCCGATGCCGTGCAACCAGCCAGCCAGCCAGCGGCATCGGCGCCTACTTCAGCTCAATAGCAATTATTCCGCAGGATGTTCCAGCGCAAGCGGCTGTGGCTTTCTCAGCTCGGTAGCGGACTGCGGCGGACGAGATTCTGGCCGAGTTCCCGGCTCTTTTGGCATAGTCCGTTCGTCCCATTTGCCGAAGATCATTTTGCCCGCCGTTGTCTGCAGCACGGATGTCACGGAAACGTCGATGGTTTTGCCAATCGCCTTCCGCGCGTTATCGACCACGACCATAGTCCCGTCGTCGAGATACGCCACACCCTGATTGAATTCTTTTCCCTCTTTCAGGATAAACACATGCATGATCTCGCCCGGCAGCACGATGGGCTTGAGCGCATTGGCCAGCTCGTTGATGTTCAAAACTTCCACGCCTTGCAGTTGCGCGACTTTGTTGAGGTTGAAGTCGTTGGTGACAATCTTTCCCTCATATACCTTGGCGAGTTCGATCAACTTGAGGTCGACCTCGCGAACTGCGGGGAAGTCATTTTCCACAATCTGTATATTCAGCGATGCGACTTTTTGCAGCTTCTGCAAAATATCGAGTCCGCGGCGGCCGCGATTACGTTTCATGGAATCGGCGGAGTCTGCGACCATCTGCAATTCGCGCAACACAAACTGCGGAATGACGATGACGCCATCCAGAAAACCGGTCTCGGCGATATCGGAAATTCGACCATCGATAATGACGCTGGTGTCGAGAATCTTGTGGCTCTTCTTGCCCTGCTTCTCGCCACCGAACAGGCCTCCGAGCGCCGCCAGGTTGAGCAGGTCGCCCTTGTTGGCGCCCACCACCAGGCCCACGTAGGCCATCAGAAGCATGATCAGGATTTGCAGGAAGCTGAGCGTGTGGCTCACGGGAAGGCTGTTGCGGAGAACCAGCGTGAACAGGTAGGCGCCGAGGATTCCGAGAATGCTGCCGACCGCAGCGCCGATTAACCGGGTGAGGCTGGCGAGCCGAAGGCGCCATTCAAAAATGATGATGGCCGTGCCGATGAGCAGACCCAGGCCCGCATCGATCTTTGCGGACAAGTTAAAGGGTTGTAAGACAAAACAAGCGACCGCTACAACAAGTACAAAAATGAGACGAACCAGGAATAAGTCCATGGCCAAACCTCCAAGGTCCAAACTCCGTTAAAACTCGCTACAGCGCCGGAGCACGCGACCCATTCCAGCCTCCTGGCAAGCGGGAAGCTGGATATCGTTTATGAAACGTGTATGAATATAAGAACAACGCGATATCAACAAGCGCCTGCTCTCGCCGAAGCTTCTCAAAACGAATCACTTCAACTACCAAATTACGTAGATAGTATATACCGCGCCGGACCCGCGCCGGAGGAGCCCAAACGGGCCATACCACGCGGCCTCGCGAAACTTGCTAGACTTCACAGCATGAAAGCAATCGTAATCCCCAAGTTCGGCGGCCCGGATGTTCTGCAGGTTAGCGATGTGTCGGCTCCCGAGCCATCCGAGCAGGAAGTGCTGGTTCGGGTGCAGGCGGCGGGAGTGAACTTTGCCGACATCATGACCGTGGCAGGAGGCTATCCCGGGACGCCTGCGCCTCCGCTGGTGGCTGGGCGCGAATATTGCGGTGTGGTGGAAGATGCTCGCCATGCCTCGGCGGATATCCAAGGCCAACGCGTGATGGGTTACACGCAGTGGGGAGCTTTTGCGGAACTGGTTGCCGCGCGCCGCAATTACTTCTGGCCCGTTCCAGCGCATTGGAGCGCGCAGGAGGCCGCTGCTTTTCCGGTCAACTACTTCACTGCCTACCTGGCGTATTGGAAAGCTGGGCTGGCTGGAAACTCGGCTGAGTATTTTGGGCATGCATCCGGCGCAACCAAGCCTTGCGTGCTGATTCATGCCGTGGCCGGTGGCGTGGGGACCGCTGCTGTGCAGATTGGCAAACTGCTTGGGGTTGAGATGTATGGCACATCGTCGTCGGAAGAGAAGTTGGCGCGCGTCAAAGCGCTGGGCTTGCAGCACGGCATTAATTACAAGGATCGCGATTACGAAGAGGCGATCAAGGAAATGACGAATGGCGAAGGTGTCGACGCCGTGTTTGAAATGCTGGGTGGCGAACATACAGGCAAGAGCGTTCGTTGCCTGCGTGAGTTCGGGCGCGTGATTGTTTACGGAACGGCTACGGGCAAAGCCTCCGCGTTTGATACGCGCTCGCTGTATGCGAAGGGCACCAGCGTACATGGACTCTGGCTCAGTGTGCTTTCCGCCAACAAGAAAGTGATGGATGCCGCTTGGGCGCACATGTCGGAGTGGATTGCCGCAGACCAGCTGCGTCCGATTGTCGGGCATGTTCTACGCATGAATCAGGCTGGCGAAGCGTTTAGGCTGCTGCTGGAGCGCAAGAACTTCGGGAAGGTTGTGCTGAACATTCCGTAGTCTTGTCATCCTGAGCGAGCGAAGAATCCCTATCAGCGCAAGAATATTGGTGTTTTAGAGGGATTCTTCGCTGCGCTCAGAATGACAAGGGCCGTTTAAGAAACACGTTCAGGGGCATTCCATTCTTGTCATTCCGAAGGTCTTCAGGCCTGAGGAATCTGCTGTGCGTCTGCAGCGGCACACACTTCACCACAACAAACTATTTTGTCTTGTGCAAAATTCTCGTCAAGAAACTCTTCCACGCTAACCGACCTCGCCGCAATCCGTCTGAATGCCAGTAAGCGATTTGAGCGGCGATTTTTTCACGGAACTTTCAGCGAGGATACATCGTAACGCATTACATGTACTTTGGGGATTGGACCGATCCCGAAGCCTTCGCCCTTCGACTTTGAGGTGAGGCGCAGAAATTAAGGGGTTCAACAGATTGCTTCGCTCGTGCTTGGCGGCCCTGGCGGCCCAATCTAGCAAGCAGGACATGCCTTGCAGCACGGACTGCCGGTTGAACCCCGCGCCAGCTATTGTAGGCCGCGTGCGCAAAAACGCAACTGTGTTCCGCGCGCGTGGTGCAACCGGGCCGCCCCAACCGATTCCCGCACTGCGGGAGAAAGAAGAGGGGAACGTATGAAATTCACGAAGATCGTAGTCCTGAGCCTGGCGCTTCTGATGTCCACCAGCCTGTTCGCAGTCTCCTCCGGTTCGTTGAATCTGACGCAGCCGGTGCAACTCAACGGAACCGAAATCAAGCCCGGTGCCTACAAAGTAACGTGGGAAGGCATCGGCTCGGATGTAAGCGTAAGCATCCTGAAGGGCAAAGATGTCGTGGCCAAGGCCCCGGCGCACATCAAGGAGCTTGGCAACAAGTTCAGCGCCAACGCAGCCGTGCTGCAGAAGCGTGATGGTGCGGCATCCCTGACGGGAATTCGCTTCGCTGGAAAAGCATTTGCGATCGAGTTCGCGGATGAGACGGCGGGAGCGGGCATGAAGAGTGGGAGCAGCTCGAACTAAATTACTGCTTTCGACGGACAAAAAAGCGGCCTGGAGATAGAATCTCCAGGCCGCTTGTATTTTGCAAGTTAGTGTTTTAGAACGAGTACCGCGCGGTTACCTGCATCTCTCGCGGTCTGCCGTCGATCTGCGTGAAGTTCGACCAGTTACTAGGCGGGATGGATCCGCGCCGAGCGGGATCGCGGACGACGCCAAATCCTGTGCGGCTTCCATCAATCGCGTTGAACGACTGGTGGTTGGCTACGTTGAAAGCATCCAGTCGCAGTTGCAACGACTGCCCTTCCTTCCAAGGCATCTTGAAGGATTTGCCGATTCCGAAATCCAAAGTTACGTAGTTCGGCAGGCGGAAGATGTTGCGGGGCCCCGTCTCGCCAGGGTAGGCGTTGCGGAAGCTCTGATAAATCGCCGTGATATTGCAGCCTGTCCCGAACAGCTTGGGCGTCCCGTTGGCCGGACGGTCCGCGCAGGTATGCACCTTGGTGGTTGGGGTTACGTTGGCTTGCACGTTCCAGTTGGTGGCCCAGCGAGCATCGTCAAACGGGGCTGTCTGGGGTAGCCCAGTGTTCCATCGGAAGATGCTGGAGAGCTGCCAGCCGCCCACGATGGCTCCCACCACTGGGCTGGCGTTCCCGGCAAATGTCTTGCCTTTGCCGAAGGGCAAATACCAGACCGCGTTCGCATTAATAGAGTGCTTCGTGTCGAAATCCGAAGTGGCGTAGCTGTCCCGCTGCCGAATTGGATTGGTGATAAACGCCGACCCAAATCCCCCGGCGGTCTGAATGCCGGACGCATCGTCCATTGAGTGCGACCAAGTGTAGTTGAAGTCGAGCGTCAGGTCGTGCAAACGCTGGCGGGCAGAGAAAGTGAACGCGTTGTAATTGGAGTTTCCAATCGTGCTCCAGGCCGAAAGCGCACCGTATTGAGGAGACATAAAGCGAGTTTGGTCGTTGTTGAAAAACAATGCTTGATCAACGATCGCTTGCGTGTCCGTCCAGTCGTTACCCCCGAAGAACGCAAACGGGTTTCTCGGTGTGCGGCTTTGGAAAGCATAGAAGGTCTGCGTGTTCGACCAAGCCGGGTCAAATCCTGCGCCAAGTTGGTTATTGACAATTCCTACGAGGTTTGCCGGAAACAGATTGTCAAAGTACGGAATCGAGGCAATTGAGTCCGTGTCAATCCCTTGCTGTCGCTGCTTTTCAAGCTCGGTGGCCGCTTGATACCAAGTCACCCCGCTCTTCGGATCGCGCAGGTTGCTGAATGCGGCGACGTCCCGTCGCGCCAAGAGATGTTGTGCCTTACGCCCGATATAAGACGCGGAGAGCACTAGACCGGCCCGCATCTGGCGCTCGAAAGTTAGGTTCCAAACATATTCCTTCGGTGCCGTCAGATGAGAGTCCACTGAGGTTTCAATGCGTTCTCCGTAATCAATAGGCTGCGAAAGTGGGAATTTCAGGGCCAATGGTATCGGTAGACCTCCGAGGGCTTGGACGTTTTGTCCGAAGGCCGTAAACAACGGCGCGGTATTGCCGCCCTGAGTGTCGAAGGTGTTGGCATTGATTTGCGAAGTCGAGGTGAACCCTAGTGTGTTGTTGAGGTCAAAATCGACCGCCAGCGCCTGCCCATAGTAGTCGGTGGTCAGGGCAAAACCCCCGCGAAGTACCGATTTACCGCCAGCTCCGGCTGGCGACCAGGCGAACCCAAAGCGAGGCTGGAAGTTCTTGTAATCCCAGTCGTATAAGGGCTTGCCGTGGTTGGCGGGTCCTGAAAGGTTGACCACAATCGGCTCTGTGTCGTTCTGGCCATTCGCCGCTGCCGTAAGGCGGTTCGCAAAATAAGTGCTGAGAGGAACGACTGGGCGAACTTCAAATCCCCTCTTCTCATACACCGGGCGCTCGAGGGCGTAGCGAAGCCCGAAAGTGAGGGTTAGATTGGGGCGCGCCTTCCAAGAATCCTGAACGTAAAAATCGTAGGCTTGGGTAGCGAAGTTCCGGGTTGAAGGCGACCCAGGCGCAAAGATGCTGCCGTCCTTGTTAAAGGTAAAGTTAGCCTGGTATTGGTTCAGTCGCCCGATGAGCGCCGAAGCGGCGTTTTGCACTTGGGAAGTGGAGACTAGGTTGCCTCCCGCCCCCGGCTTGCCAGTAGCATCCAAATAATCCTGGAACGCCTGTGACTCATTGTCGCCACCACCAGCATACCAGGAAGGGTTCGTGGTCGCAAAATCGAAGGCATTGGCAAAACTTACCCGGGCGTTGCTAATGGCGCGGATGTTCGTTCCGAACTGAATAGTATGGTCCCTGTGGATCCAAGAAACATCATCCGTAAAGTTATGCACGGGCGTTACACGGCTTAGGGTATGCGATTGGTTGTTGGGCTGGAAAACAAAGCGGAACTGAACATCGTTTCCTGTACTGTCCCCACCTTGGGAAAAGGCCTGCCGCGTCAATCCGTAGCGGAAGTTATTGACCCAGTTCTGGCCAATCGTCCAAGTGTGGCCCACTGCCAAGCCCCATGGATGGCTCCACGTTTGGGGAGCTTTTGTGTCGGGGAAGTAGGGCTCCTGAGACTGCTTGTCGCTCTGTACGATCAGCCGCGCCGAGACAGTTTGGTTCTTAGTTAAATTCAGGTCGAACTTGGCAACGTGCGCGTTTAAGT
>JAYVEP010000090.1:0-13225 GCA_043749225.1 Acidobacteriaceae bacterium | reverse complement strand
CAGACGTAGTAAAACTGTAGTAGTCGCATGCTCAGAACTGGGCAAAACAGATCACAACGGATCAAGACCTCGAGCTGGTAAGTCGTTGACGAATCAAGTAGAGTAGAGAGTTTTCAGAACCCGTCTGAACCAGCTTGTGAACTTGAAAACCGACGTACAACCTTGGGCTTTGGCTTCTTTGATCTGCATTAACCAGTCGACAGATTTCGCGATACTGACCGAGATTCTTAAGGTTTCTCATTCAGGGAAGCCTCCTGTGGCCTTGATGTGCCACTAACTTTTTAGCCCTTCGCAATCTGTAACCCTGGCAGCAGCGCAACGGTTCTTTCGCCACCGAAGAGGAAGGAATTTTCAATCCAGAGGATACAAAAACCCAGGACTGTCTCAACGTAGTTGATCAACGCTGTTCCGGGGTTTCCGTCAAGAAGGATACAGAGCTGCGCATCGTGTGGACCGAGAAAGTGTCGGTATTCCAGTAACTGCCCAACCGCCTCTCGTATTGCGAAGCCAGGGTGTCTTGAGCCAAGCACCTTAGCTTCGACTATTAGCTGCACTGGGAACGAGAGAGTCATGTCCTTCGGATGGGGAGTTGCGACAACAGCGCCGGCCATTTGCAGGAGCTCTCCAGCGACGCGAACTATCCGCTCGTGGGCTCTTGAGCGTCGCTGAATAGCTGACTTGATTACTACGATGTAGTCGCCATCTGCTTTCGGTTTGAATTCAGCGCTCGTCCACGTGTCGGAGACGGCAGGTGGTACATAAGCCTCAGATGAACCACTAAGTTTTTCTTGCATGGCCCCAAGCTTTTCGGATAGCACGGCCAAAAGCGGCCATCTCTTCACAAAATCGGATGGCATTTTCGTGAGATAACCCTGAGCTGCGCGAATCTTGCCCGGATACATCTGAAATGGTAGTGCCAATCCATCCGAGGTCCGCCGCTCCTTGATCCAATCTTGAATCCAGGCTTGCTCTCCTGGAGATTGGAAATCCCGAAGCGTCATACGTGATGTGCTGGGAGTGAATTGATAAAGAGGAAGCCACCAGCCAGGACGCTGTTTACGGTCGCCAGAGTTGGTGCGCCCCACAGTGCCGTGGGGCACCCAGATGATCGGCCTCTCTTCAAGGGGGGCACCTGCGACGGATGCACCCACAATTGCTTTGGCGACGGTTGAGTAGTGAAAGACGATGTCTCCCGACCAAATCTCACGAATCAGCGCATACGACCAGTAGGGTTGATTTCGCTCGTCCGCTTGCGGGCAACGCAGATCCGCGCCGACGTCTGTCCGGTCCGTTATTTCGCACCAATAATTTTCCTCCGCTATACCCGTCCACCAACGCTTTCTCGGAATTGCTGCCGTTTTTGGCATGAGGCGATCCTCCGTCAGGCTGCGACGATTTTATCAACTTAGGATTAGAAAGATGCGGAAGAGGAATTGCTGTGATAAAAACGTGATAGTTCTGTGCCCAAAACAGATCAACTGGGATCAGAACGCGTCAGAACGGAATTCTGGTAAGTCCTTGAAGAATCAAGTAAAGTAGAGAATTTTCATAACGGATCAGAACATACAGTGTGATCTTCAAAACCGGTGGGCGGTATCTCTGATATCGCCGGTGTGTTCGACTCGCACACGCTTCCGCCAAACCCCACCCGACGTATGTTCCAATTTAAGAATACGCATCACTCCTTGCAGCCGCTCATGGTTACGGTGATGCGCGGAAGTGCAGGCGCTTTATTGCGTGCAGCTTTCGCGTTGAGCGGCAAGATATCTTGCTCGTTGAGCTGTTGCCAGATCAGATGATCCTTGCTCAGTGCGTCACAAAGTTGCTGGACTGCGGATTGGACCGTCTGTGCTGGGCGCATATCGGCATTTTCGACGCTGAAGAGCAGACGGCCTAAGTCTCGATTTACCGGGCCAAATCCGGGCGCGGTCTTCGTGCCTTTTTCTAGCGCGTCGATTTTTGTATCGAGCTGATCGAGTGCCTGCTTTGTCTCCGCGTCGTTGTCTGGGAGAGTCTTTTTCTGCTCTGTTAGCGCCTTATGCAACGCCGCTACTTGTTCGTACGAGTCGTAGCTCGACTTCATCCCGCGCACGATCTCGAGTGCCAGGTCGCGCTGTTGCACTAAATCTTCTCGCGAAGCGTGAACGCGGGGATCGAGTTCTACGGTGAGGGGTTCGCGCAAAGTCTGCCCACCGCGGCGCAGCTCGACCGTGTATTTTCCGGGCACGATTCGAGGCCCTCGGAGCATCTGGCGCGGAGTCTGGCCGGGAATAGCATGGTCGGCCAGCGTGTATTCGGTGTATTCCAGCATCTCGCCGTAGTAGCTGTACGGAAGCGAAGCTGGCGGTGGATATCGCAGCTCCCACACAAAGCGGTTCACGCCTGGCGTTGCAGACAGGGCTGTGGGGGGCGCGAACCAATAGCTCGGAACGTTGGCTGGAGTAACGTTGTCCAAACTGGTTTTACTCGAAAAATCGGCGATCTTGCCGCCCTTCTCGTCATGGATCGCCAGTGTCAAATCATCGTTTGTCGTAGCTTTAAGGAAGTAATCGACGATCGCGCCGTCGGGCGGATTCTGGCCTGCAGGGGTTTCGATCGGATAGGGAGTGTCCTGGAAGTTGTCCCAGCGTACGAGCATGGCTTTCCCGGGCGTGAAGAGGTGTACATCAGGAAGTCCCGGCTTCATCCCGCGCAGCGAGCTTACGTCATCCAGAATCCAGAGGCCACGGCCAAAGGTGGAGATGACCAGATCGTTCCCACGTACTTCCAAATCGGTTACAGGAGTCGCCGGAAGGTTGAGCGAGAGAGACTGCCAATGACCGCCATCGTTCCATGAGATGAAAACGCCCGAATCCGTGCCGGCATAAAGCAGGCCTTTGCGTTTTGGATCTTCACGTACAACGCGAACCATCTCACCGGCTGGGAATCCGTTCACGATCTTTTCCCAGGTTTGTCCGTAGTCATGGGTGCGCGCGACATAGGCTGGCGTCGATTCCCGTGTGCCGCCAACCGTTAGATACGCAGTGGCGGGATCGTGGTGCGAGGCTTCGACGTAGAGTATCTGCGTGGGCTCACCTAACCCGGACGGCGAGACGTTCTCCCAGGTTGCACCCGAATCGCGAGTGAGATAGACCAGCCGGTTGCTGGTGCCAGCCCAGATTTCCCCTGCCTGTACCGGCGAAGGTGCAAGCGACGTGATCGCAGGAGGCGGCAGCTGGTCGGGATCCGCTTTCCCTTCGGGCACGTCTTTCTCCACATATCCGGTAAAGTCGGGACTAATCTCCTGCCAGCTTGATCCCGCATCGGTTGTCTTCATCACAAACTGCGTTCCTAGATAAAGCACTGACGGATTCTGGGGCGAGAAGACGAGAGGAGCCATTTGGGGAGCACGATATTCGTTCCCGCGTTCGAAGACAGTCGCAACCTGTCCCGTGGTTTTATCCAGCCGAATCACGGAACCGAACCATCCGCCGCTGTAGACCAGGCTCGGATTTGCAGGATCAGGAGTGATGAAGGCATATTCAAAGCCGCCGGTCGAATACCAATCCTGAGCGAGGATCTCGCCGTAATCGCTGCGGCTTTCAACGCCGACGGTACCGCTGTCCTGCTGGGCCGCGTAGACGCGGTAAGGAAACGCATTGTCTGTAGAGACATGGTAGAACTGGCCCGTTGGCTGGTTGTACCAGGAACTCCAGGTCTTCCCCCCGTTTACGGTGATGATCGCGCCTTGATCCACACCAAAAATCATGCGCGAAGAATCTCGAGGATCGATCCATGCGAGATGGAAATCATCGCCGCTCGGGGCGCCTGCGAAGGGTTCGAACGTTTTGCCGCCGTCCACCGAACGATACATCGACGTCTGCGATACATAGAGCACGTCCGGGTGATTGGGATCGGTGAACACTCGGCTGAAGTATTCGTTTCCAACCACACGCGGATCATTGGTCGATTGCTGCCAGTTTGCGCCGCCATCATCGGAGCGAAAGAAACCCTGATCCATAATTGCGTAGAGCCGGCGCCCACCCGTTCCGGGTGCTACGCTGATGCCCATTCGTTTGCGAGTCTTCTCAGGCAGACCTTTGCTCTGGAGCGGCGCCCAGGTGGAACCTTCGTCGCTGGACTTGATAATCTCGGAGGTGGACTCAGTCTTCGTTTCGCCCGAACCGGAAGTTGAGTGATATACGACAGCGAACACGTGCGCGGATCGGTGGGGTCAGCGCACATGTCGACCACGCCCAAGCTGTCTTGGCCTCCAAAAACTTTCTGCCAGCTCTTTCCGCCGTCGGTCGTCTTGAAAATTCCGCGATTGGCTGTGCCTGCCCAGTTTGGAAGCGGACGCCACAGGATTCCGAAGCCTATAGAATTTCCGGCAACGACAACGACGTTAGGATCGCGCGGGTCGACGACGATCGCCTGAATAAACAGCAGGTCTTCCAGTCCGACGTTTTTCCAGGTCGCCCCACCGTCGGAGGATCGGTACAGACCGCGTCCTCTCGTTTGTTCGCCGGTTCCGATGTATACGACGCGAGGATCGGACGGCGCGACGGCCAAAGCTCCGATGGAAGAAACTCTTTCTTTGTCGAAAATCGGCTGCCAGACTTGCCCGCCGTCCGACGTCTTCCATGCCCCGCCACCCGGAGTGCCGAAATAATAGGTATTGGAATCGCCGGGAACGCCTGCAACCGCCGTCACTCTGCCCGCTCGAAATGGGCCAATCAGCCGCCACTGGAGTCCGGGTAACCGCGTCGCATTGGGTTCTTGCGCGTTGGAAATGAGAGGAAAGACCGCAGTGAACAAGAACACGGCTAAGCATAATTGAAGAAGTGACCGACGGCTATCTAAGGTGGGCTGCATTGCAATCTCCGGCTCCCGTTGTATCGTGACAAACGATCACGATACACGATAAACGTTCAATCGTGAGCGGAGAAAAGGAGCGAAGCCCGCGCTACCGTATCGGAGTCCCGCAGCTCAGGCAACTGGCGGCTTGGCCATCTTCCGAAGTGCGAATGGCTCCGGATTCATTGGCGAGGCTCGCCCGGAAGTCTGTGCAGCAGGGACGGCGGTCAGAGTGAAGTGTGCGTTGCGTGTTGTTCCGTAAAAAGAAAACGTAAAGACATAACCGTGCTTCTTGCCGCTTGCAAGGCGGCTCTCGATCAACAGGGCTTGATGTTCTTTGGGCGTGCCCTGTTGCCAGTTACGCAGGTAAGGCAGCAATAAGAAAAGGGCGGCGAGATTCGCCGCCCTTGAAACTGCTGGGTTAGGTTCTTACTGACCTAACTCAATCAACTCAAACGTTCCAGGCAGGACGGTCGGGTATGGATGAGGGTTCTCAGTCGTAGGTTTCGGGGCCGGACCGAACTTGGCGGCGACGACGTAGACTTTGTGCGTCGTCGGATTCAGCGCCATCGTGCGCGCACTCTTGGCGGTTGGCGCGGTTTCCCGGACGCTGAACCTGTCTGCGGATTCTACCTTAACCACGGTGAGATTGCCTTCGCCGTTGGAGCTGAACGCCAGTTTCGTTCCTGGATCATAGGCATTGGCGTCGACACCATCGCCGATGGGCACCATGGTGACGATCTTGCCGGTATCGGCATTGACGATAGCCATCTTTTTGTTGCCGCAGCCCGCGAACAGGCGCCGGTTCTCGGTGTCCATGGCGAGGCCGGAGGGCTCTTCGCAATCCGCCAATTTCCAACGATGCGTTTCCTTGAGCGCTACGGGATCGAATTCGACGATCTCGCTGTTGTCCTCAATGTTGACGTACATGCGGCCTTTGCCGTCGGATGCGGAAAACTCGGGCTTGCCGCCCAAGGGGATGCTGCCTGCTACTTTGCCGGTTGCGGCGTCAACGGCAGTTGTGTCCGTAGAACCGGCGTTAAACGTGAAAACACGTTTCGAAAATGGATCGTACACAATCGCGTCGGGCTTTTGGCCGACTTTGATGCGCGCTACTTCGTGCAAGTCTTTGAGATCGAATTCGGTGACTGTGTTTTCGCGACCGTTGCTGGCGAAACCGCGACCCAAATCCTGAACAAGGGCGACGCCGTGGACGCCGGGTGTGTTGGCGACGTCTCCAACGACCTTGCCGGATTCCGCATCGACGACCATCACGTGGGTTCCGCGCGTGATGAACAAGCGATGTCCGACGGCGTCAAAAGTCAAGTAGTCCCAGCCGCCATCGCCGCCGAGCGGCATGTGCCGCAGAACGTGATACTGCGCCTGCATCATGCTGCCCAAGCTGAGTGCCGTGATTGCGATTACTGCCCAACGTTTGAAGTTCAAGGATTGCCTCCGGGGTGCGATTTCCTGCAGAATCATGCTAAATGTTGGGCCGGGAAGGAGCAAACCGTTGCCCCGTTGCCTCCTTCCCGTTGACCCGACCGCCCATAACGTTTATCGTCAGAGGCTTCAATACCGGAGGAACTTTCTATGCGCCCACTTGGGTGTACTTTGATTGCGGCTTGGCTGTGGTTGCGGAGCGCGATCGGAATTCTTTTCGGGCTTGGGTTGCTATTTGCCGGAGGATTGGCGAGCAAACTGGCATCCTTGGCCAATGCTGGAACCACGATCCCGAGCTTCCTACTTGGCCTCGGCGCCTTTCTTGGAATTGCTGTGGCAAGCCTCTCGCTGCTCACGGCAGCGGCTGGTTTGGGCATCTGGATGATGAAGGGTTGGGGACGGGTTCTTACGCTTGCGCTTGCCGCGCTGAGCCTGTTGCTATCGTTTCGAGTGCTCTTCCATCCGCATCCGTTCAGTTTGATCAAGCCGCTAGTGGATATTGCGATGATCGGCTATCTGATGGTTCCGGATGTACAGTCGAAGTTTTCCTAGAACGAAACCGTACCAAACGAAGCGAACCCATGAATCCCATTCGCAGTTTTGCCAGCGACAACAACGCCGGGGTGCATCCTGAAGTATTGCAGGCGCTGGCTGCCGTGAACGTCGGCCATACCGTAGGCTATGGCGACGACATTTACACCGAGCGTGCGCGGGCGAAGTTCCGCGAGCACTTCGGCGATGTCGATGTCTTTTTCGTTTTCAACGGGACGGCCGCGAACGTTCTTAGCCTGCAGGCGTTGACTCAATCATTTCACGCAGTGCTCTGCGCTGAAGGTGCTCATATTTATGTGGACGAGTGCGGCGCGCCGGAAAAATTCACGGGCTGCAAACTGATTCCGATCGCCGCACCTGTTGGCAAGCTTACGGTGGAGGCGGTTGCGCACCACTACCACGGCATCGGCGATCAGCATCATGTGCAGCCGCGTGTAGTTTCCATCACACAAGCCACTGAGGTGGGCACGGTTTATAAGCCGGATGAAATTCGCGCGTTGGCGGATTTTGCGCACGCTCGCAATATGTTTTTGCACGTGGATGGCGCCCGTATCGCGAATGCCGCCGCCAGTCAGGGTTTAACTTTACGGCAGGCTACCGGCGATCTCGGCGTGGATGTCCTTTCCTTTGGAGGCACCAAGAATGGGTTGATGGGCGCCGAAGCGGTTGTCTTTTTCCGTCGCGACTCCAACCAGGAGTTGAGCAAAGACTTTCTCTACTGGCGCAAGCAGAGCATGCAGCTGGCTTCGAAAATGCGCTTCATTTCCGCTCAGCTTGAAACGATTTTGACCGACGATCTTTGGCTGCGTAGCGCGCAACATGCCAATCGCATGGCGCAGTTGTTGGCCGAGGAAGTTCGTCGCATTCCGCAAGCGAAGATTGTTTACACGGTGGAAGGGAACGGAGTGTTCGTGCAACTTCCCAAGCTTGCCATTCCTAAGATTAAGGAACGCTATTTTTTCTACGTGTGGAGCGAAAACGTGCCTAGTGAGCCGGGAAGCGACGAACATGCGAGCGTGGCGCGCTGGATGTGTTCGTTCGATACGACCGAGGAGGATATCCGGCAGTTCGCCGCCTTTGTGGCGGAGATGGTGAAGGGGTAGCCGAGCGTCTACTCCTCTAATAGTTTTTCCAGTGTTGGCTTATGCTTCTCTCCAGGCTCTTTCTTTTTGGCTGGCCCGCGCTTGGTTACAGGCACGGTTCCAATATTTGCCCGCGAGGCTGCCTTCACCGCCTTCGTCACGTCGAAGCGCTTTTTCTTCTTCTTGGCCATCGCATCCATCTTGCCATAACCGCTGGGCGCGGAACGATGGCATAATTAGTTCTAGAAGCCCAAGCATGGAAGAACGCGATTTTTTCGACGAGCGCACTGAAAGCAAGAAACACATGATGATGTGTCCGCATTGCCGTCAGGAAGCGGAATACGATGTCTCCTGGCTGGTGCGCACCAAGAAGAAGCAGATCTCGGCCCGTGCAGACGAGCGCGATCGCGCCCGCTTTGCCAAGGCCCGCACGTACATGGTTCGTCGCGACGATCAACTGGGCTGCAAGAATGTCCGTTGCCGCAAGCGCTTCGAAATCACCGCTCTCCAGTCCGTCGTCTTCACTGACTAGGTTGATTTGTAATTTGTAAAATCCCTTCAAATTATCATTCCGAAGTGTAGCGAGGAATCTGCTCCTTAACGCTAGAAGCGAGCCACCTCCATCCCTTATACTGACTAGTTTGGTCTGCCAGCCCCCAAAGTTATGGGAAGGCGCTTTGCCGTTAGCTGACAGCCGATAGCCGCCCCACGAGGTGTTTCTTGAAGATTCTTGTCTGCATGAAGCAGGTGCCGCAGAAAGATGCGCCACTCAAGCTCAACGAATCCGGAACATGGATTCGAGAAGATGTCTCCTACGAAGTGAATGAGCCGGACGCCTATGCGCTCGAAGAAGCCTTGCGCCAAAAAGAAAAGCATGGCGGAGAAGTTGTCGTCATTACGTCCGGGCCGGCACGCGCGCAACAGGTTTTGCGCGAGGCGTTGGCTAAGGGCGCGGATCGTGCGATCCATCTCGAAGACGACGCATTCGTGGGACTCGACGCGCTCAATACCGCACGTGCATTTGCCGCCGCCATAAAGGATGAGCAGTTCGATTTGATTTTCACCGGGCTGCAATCCGACGACTTTGGCTTCGCACAAACGGGCGTGATTCTGGCAGAACTTCTTGGTGGGCCGCACGCTACGATCATCATGCAGCTGGAGAAGAGCGACACTGGTATTCGCGTGAAGCGTGAGCTGGAAGCTGGATTTTTCCAATACGTAAACATGCCACTGCCAGCGGTACTCACGATTCAATCCGGCATCAACAAGTTGCGCTACGCGACGTTGATCGGCATCAAGCAGGCAAAGAACAAGCCCATGCGCAAGGTTGCGCTGGCGGATGTACAAAGCGCGATAACGCCGAATTTGCAGAAGATTGAACGTCTCTACGTTCCGCAGAAGACAAAGAAGACGGAAACGCTGGAAGGTCCGCCGGCCGAGATCGCCAAGAAACTGGTCGATAAACTGCGGAACGAATTGCGCGTGCTTTAAACTTCTTTTCCGCCGCCGCACGCAGATTAGCGCAGATGAACTGCACGGCACGCAAAGAGGTCAAAGCCGATAGCCGAGTGCTTGGCTAGGAGCTAGAAGCTAGGAGCTAGAAGCTAAAAATGCCATCCATACTTGTTATTGTCGAGCAACACGAAGGCAAGTTGAACCGCGTTTCATGGGAAACCATTGCCGCCGGGCAAGCCATTGCAGCCGATATGGGCTGGAGCGTTGAAGCGGCTGTCGCCGGAAACGGCATTGCTGCGCTCGCCGGGGAAGTCGCGGCCAAGAAGCTTGCCAAAGTCTATGCCGTGGATTCATCGCAGCTCGGGCGCTATAACCCTGACGCGTTCACTGCGGCACTCAAGCAACTCATCACTGCGAAGCAGCCGACGCTGGTGCTGATGCCGCACACCTATCAGGTGCGTGACTTCGCTCCGAAGTTGGCGACGCAGCTCGGCCGCTGCGTCATCAGCGATTGCACGGGATACCGGAAGGATGGCGAAAAACTTTTCTTCACGCGGCAGATGTTTCAGGGCAAGTTTTCCGCCGACGTAAGTTTCGGATCGGATGCGCCTTGGCTGGCCACGTTCCAGAATGGATCGTTTCGAGGCGACAAAGCGGAAGACGGCGCCTCGGCTGCACCCGTTGAAACCTTCGCCGTAACGATTGACGCCGCGGCAGTTCGCAACCAGCCAGAAGAGTGGTTCAAGGAGGCCAAGCAGGCCGTCGATCTTACGCAGGCGGAGATTATCGTTTCTGTCGGGCGCGGTATTAAGGAACAGAAAAATATTGAACTGGCGCAGCAGCTCGCGACTGCGCTTGGCGGAGAGCTTGCGGCATCGCGCCCCATCTGCGACAACGGATGGCTTCCGATGGATCGCCAAATTGGCTCGTCAGGGCAGACGGTCTCACCGAAGCTTTACCTCGCACTTGGCATCAGCGGCGCGATTCAGCATATTGTCGGCATGAAAGGCGCGCGTGCAATCGTTGCGATCAACAAAGATTCCGAGGCACCGATCTTTGAGATTGCCGATATCGCGATCGTTGGGAATTTGTTCGATATCGTGCCATCGCTGATTGAAGAAATAAAGAAGGCAAAGAGTTAGTTTCGAGTTTTAAGGCTCAAGGGTCAGAGATATAGAAGAGGCACCTTGAGTCATTCTTACAAAGACCTGCGTACCAGTTCGACGAAGGCCTAAGGTGAAGAAACTCAGTCCACGCTTCTACTTGAAACCAGAAACCGAAAATTCGAAACTATGTTGATCTTCCGCAAAGCGCTTGATATACCGGATCGTCCCAAGATGGAAGCTGACGTCGTGATTGTGGGCGGCGGGCCGGCGGGCATGGCTTGTGCGCTTCGCCTTTCCCAACTCATCGACGAGCACAACGCAATTCATCCTGACGCGCCTCTGAGCAAAGAAAACATTTATGTTCTCGAGAAGGCTCGCGAAGTTGGACAG
Organism: Acidobacteriaceae bacterium; assembly: GCA_043749225.1. Lineage (GTDB taxonomy): Bacteria > Acidobacteriota > Terriglobia > Terriglobales > Acidobacteriaceae > JANXUC01. The sequence continues at coordinate 2,361 of JAYVEP010000090.1, read as the reverse complement.
CACTGTCTCTCCGGCGCTCTGCTGGATCCGCGTGCGATGCGTGAATTGCTTCCTGGATTTGAAACAGAAGCCCCCATCGAGGCGGAAGTCAGCAGGGAAGCGGTCCACTATTTAACTCCCACTGGCCACTTCAAGTTGCCTGTAACGCCGCCTCCGTTGCAGGATCATGGCAACTACGTCATCTCCATCAACCGCTTTGTGAAGTGGATGGGAGAAAAGGTAGAAGCCGCTGGAATCACGGTGTTCACAGGGTTCGCAGGTTCGGAACTGCTGTACGAAGGCAACAAAGTCATCGGCGTGCGGACGGACGACAAAGGCGTCGACAAACAGAATCAACAGAAATCGAATTTCGAACCGGGCTACGATCTCAAGGCCAAAGTCGTGATTCTCGCCGAAGGCACGCGAGGGTCGCTGACCAAACAGCTTGTTTCAAAATTCGATCTTACTCGCAATTCCAATCCGCAAACTTACGGCGTCGGAGTCAAGGAGCTGTGGGAGCTGCCTCCAGGCCGGGTCGCTGCAGGAGAAGTCATCTACACGATGGGCTATCCGCTCACGACGAAAGAATACGGCGGGGCCTGGATTTACGGCGGTAAAGATAACGTTGTCTCTCTCGGCTTCGTGACCGGACTCGACTACGCCGATCCGCGTCTCGATCCCCAGCGCGTGCTGCAGGAGTTCAAAAAGCATCCATTCATTGCTAGCCTGCTCGACGGTGGCAAGATGATTCGCTACGGAGCGAAGTCTTTGCCCTATGGCGGATGGTGGGCGCTGCCAGCTCTTGCGGGCGATGGCTTCATGATCACCGGAGATTCCGCTGGATTCCTGAATTCCGCGCGCCTCAAGGGTATTCATCTCGCTATGAAGAGTGGCATGATCGCCGCCCAAACCGCTTTCGAAGCTTTGGTGAAAGACGACTCGTCCACCAAAACTCTTGGCCTATATCCGAAACGCGTGGATCAAAGCTGGATCAAAGAAGAACTCTGGAAAGTCCGCAACTTCCACCAGGGATTCGAGAAGGGCTTCTATGCAGGCATCGCGCACACCATGCTGCAGCAAGCAACTTTCGGACGCGGTCTCTGGGCAAGGTATCCGTCGCATGCGGGACATGAACGTATGCAGCACCTCGATACACTCCCAACGGATGGCGGTGCCGAAGCCCATATGCTCGGAGATGCCAAGGGTGATGGCAAGCTCACTTTCGATAAGTTGACCGATCTATACCACTCCGGCACGAAGCACGAAGAAGATCAGCCCGCGCATTTGGTTATTCACGATACGAATATCTGCAACACGCGCTGCACCACGGAGTTCGGCAACCCCTGCACGCACTTCTGCCCCGCGAATGTTTACGAAATGGTGGAAGACACTTCGTCAGGTGCAGGAGCACCTTCAGCCACACCCGCCAAGCGCATCAGTCTGAACGCCGCCAACTGCGTGCATTGCAAGACCTGCGACATCATGGACCCTTACCAGATCATCAACTGGGTGCCGCCTGAGGGTGGCGGCGGCCCAAACTACGACGGGATGTGAGGTTCTAGGCGCGCCGGGCAATTCTTCTGGCAAGCGTCCTTGGGCCATCCGGTGAACTGCGCGACTCTTGACTTAGTCTAATGACTTAGTCCATACTCCGATCATGAAAGTCAACATCCACGAAGCGAAGACCCACTTGTCTCGGCTCTTGCAGCGTGTTGCGAATGGCGAAGAAATCACCATTGCGCGAGCGGGAGTGCCCGTAGCGCGGCTGGTTGCCGTCCATGCGAAGCCTGCAACGCGTCCGCTCGGCATGGACCGGGACACGCTGTTCATCGCGGATGACTTTGACGCTCCTTTGCCTCCGGAAGTGATGGCTGCCTTTTTGGGCGAGCCTGTGCATGGCAAGAAATCGGCTGCCAAGAACGGTAAGCGACGGAAACGGGCGTGAAGTGTCTCCTGGATACATCCGTCTGGCTATGGAGCGTCGGTCCAACCGAGAGGTTGAACAAGAAGGCCCGTGAACACCTCGCGGACGGCCAGCATGAGTTGTATCTCTCTGTGGCGAGTTCGTGGGAAATCAGCATTAAAGCAGCTTTGGGCAAGCTGCGTATTCCGGAACCACTCGGCCGCTATTTGCCCAAGCGGCTGGGTGAGCAAGGCATCCAGACTCTTCCAATATTGCAACACCATGCGCTGGGAGTCTACGAGTTGCCGCCTCACCACAACGATCCCTTTGATCGTATGCTCATCTCCCAGGCCCGCGCAGAGGGAATGGTGATTTTGACGTCGGATCGGATTTTCGCACAGTATCCTGTAGAAATTCTTCTTAGCGGAAAATAGTTCCGCCTACCCTCGCTTTGCAATGGCATCCTATTGGGATGACCA